>DAHVFB010000077.1 GCA_027317185.1 Deltaproteobacteria bacterium | reverse complement strand
GTCCCAGACCACGCTGTCGGGCCGGATGCGCATCGTGGCCAGCGACAGCAGTCGCACTTCCCGCTTGGTGATCAAGCCCTTCTTCGGCATCCGCTTCGCGAACTCGTCTTCGTGCAGAAACGGAATCGCGGTGGGCGTTTTCCACGATTCGCTGGAACGCATCAGAATCATGACGTTGAGCGGTCCAATGTCCTCGCAAGCGGCCAGTTGCGAAATCGAAAATGTTCGCACTCGCTCATCGGGTCCGGCCAGGTTTTCGCAAACCCACGCCCGCCATTCGGTCTCGCCATTTTCGAGCATCGCCGCCGCCAGCCGGGCGGGCGAATTTTCAGGATCCGTGAGCACCGCCGCTTTACCGCAAACGCGCAGCCGGGTCAGAAAGCCTTCGCGATTGCGTCCGTGCAGCGAGATCAATGCGGCGTCATCCCATTTCAGGCCGGCGCGGGCGAACGCCCACTGGATCGAACTCGGATGCGGGATGACTTCGACATGATCCGCGCCCAGACGCTTAATCACCGATGCGCCCACGCCAAAAAACATCGGGTCGCCGGAGGCCAGAATGCAGACGTTATTTTCACCGGCCGCCTCGGCGATACGATCGAGCGCCCGCGCAAGCCCATCTTTGAAAGCTATTCGAATGCCGGAAAACTGCGGAAAAAACGCCAGATGACGTTCGCCGCCCGCGAGCACCCGCGCCTTTGCCACCGCACCGACCGCATGGCTGGACAGTCCGACGCAACCGTCGTCACCGATCCCGATGATCGTTATCGCGCGCGTCCGGCTCATGTGCGCGTCTCGCTGGAGAGCAACAGCAGTGCGTGAATTATCGCCACCGCGATCGTGCTGCCGCCCTTGCGGCCGCGCGCCACGACATAAGGCGTGGGCAGGCGCAGCGCCGCCTCTTTTGATTCAGCGGCCGAAACGAAACCCACCGGCACCCCTATCACCAGCGCCGGCCGCGCGCCCTCCGCTTCGACCAGGCGCACGGTTTCGAGCAGCGCCGTCGGTGCATTGCCAACCGCCACGATAGCCCCGTCGAGCAGGCCGCTACGATGCGCCTTGCGCATCGCTTCAATCGCGCGCGTGCTGTTCGCCGCCTTGGCCGCGGCGATCACGTCTTCATCCGAAATAAAGCAATGAGTGGCGCAGCCGTAGGCCTTGAGCCGCTCCTCGTTGAGTCCGGCGGTAATCATTTTCACGTCAACCACGATCGGGCATCCGCGCCGCAGGGCCTCGATACCGGTGCGCACGGCGTCCGGATGAAATCGCATCAAATCCTTGAATTCAAAATCCGCCGTGGCGTGGATCACCCGGCGAACCAACTGCCACTCATCGGGACCGAATTGATGCGGGCCGGCCTCGCGATCGATAATCGCAAAGCTCCCGTCCTCGATATTACGGCCCATCGCGGTCATCTGACGCATGTCGTTCATCAGTTCTGCTCCGATTGGATCGCGTGCGGCGGATAATCGCCGAGCAGGCTGCCGTTGAAGTCCACCAGACAAGCGTGCACCTCCAGCGTGCCCCCGGCATGCCGCGTTCCATGCTCGACCACTTTGCGGCATACGATCGACGCGATCGGGATATTCTGCGCCGCGCACAACTCCAGCACGTGGCGCGCGGTATTGGCCTGGCGGATGCTGGCGCACAACTGCTCATCGGCGCCCAGTTCCGCCGCCAGGCTGGCGAGTAGTTCCATGTTCACTTCGGAGCCGGCGGCGTGAGTCTGCATCTGTCCATCGGCCATCTTCGAAAGCTTCCCGATCATGCCGACGATCACCGCGCGCCGCAGATGACGCCGGGCGCAATGTTTAAGCGCGGTGCCGACAAAATCGCCCATCTGGATGAAGGCGTCCTCGGGCATCTGCGTAAAGAGCTTCATCGCATAGGCTTCCGACTTGCCCCCGGTGGTCAATGCCAACTCCGGCAGGCCGCGCTCGCAGGCCACATCGATCGCCTGCACGACGCTGGCCTTGAACGCCGCGGTCGAATAAGGCCGGACAATTCCGGTCGTTCCGAGAATCGAGATGCCACCGATGAGACCGAGCCGTGCGTTGATGGTTTCCTTCGCCATCTCCTCGCCGCCGGGCACGCTGACGGTCACGATTGCGCCGCGATATTCGCTGCCAGTCAGTTCCTGCTCGACCATTTCCGTGATGTTGCGGCGCGGCACAGGATTTACCGCCGGCGCCCCAACCTCGAGTCCAAGGCCCGGCTTGGTCACGGTCGCCACCCCCGCGCCGCCGCGAATCTCGACCGCCGGTTCGGACTTGAGCTCGACTTCAGCGATCATCTCCGCGCCGTGGGTGCAGTCCGGGTCGTCGCCGGCGTCCTTGATTACGCTGCAGATCGCACCGGTCACCGTCAGTTCGCAACGCTTGAGCGCAAACGTAACGGTCGTTCGATTCGGCAGCGTGGTTTCGATTTCCGCCAACGTCGCGCCCCTGACCGCGCATCGCACCGCCGCCTTGGCGGCCGCCGCGGCGCATGCGCCGGTGGTAAAGCCGGTGCGCAGGCCCTTGCGGTCTCGCGGCGGAACACTGATCTCAGCCATGGTTAAGCGGCCTCACGACTGCACCCGGCGCTCAGGGTTGTTGAAGAACGCCTCCAGGCGGATGGTCTCCCGTTTCATTCCGGCCGCAACCAGTCGCTCGCGCAGTGGATGGATAAGCGCACCGTCGCCTGCTAGAAACGCCGACGATGGCAACGTCGAGGCGACGGAATCATCCAAAACTGCGATCGCGCTGGCGATCCGGGTCGAGTCAGTCGTTCGCGGAGCCGCGGCAATTCTAAATTCCCGGACAAGCCCTAACAGCGATTCGCGCGCGAATCCGGGCGGAAGAAAATAGCTGTCAGATTCGATGAACCAGACTGCCGTGGTGACGTCCGCCAGGGTACGCGATCCATGCCCTTGCAGAAGTCCGAGTCCGGCCGTGATACCGGTATCGGTCGCGAACACCAGTCGCGGTCCCACGGGCGCGCCATTGGCGACGAACTTGCCCCATGGCCCACTGAATTCGAGTTCCGCGCCCTCAGCTATTCCATGCATGAAGTTTGAGCCCGGACCGCTCCCGATTCGCCGCACCGCAATCTGAAATTGTTTCTGTTCGGCGTCGCCGGACAAAATGGAATATGCGCGCTTGGCGAGCTTGCCGCCGGGAAGCTCGATACGGGTATTGACGATGATGTACTGGCCGCCCGCGAAACCGATCTCGCCTTCGGGCAGCGCAAAGGTTAGCAACCTCGTTTCCGGCCCGAGAGGGAGTGCCTTTACCAATTGTGCGACGCGGGGTTCCGCCATCGTTCAATCCGCCGGATAAATCTCGTGCACGAAATCGTGCATCTGTTCGAGATCGCTGAACAGACGGGTCAAATTGCCGATCTGGTTGGCGAGATCTAACTCGACTTTTTTGGTCAGAATAATCAGGCTCCTCAAGTATGGCAGCTTGGGATCGTCGGACCGGGTCGCGGCCACTCGTTCTTCGAGCATGGAGACCGCCGCTTCGTAAAAACGTTTGAGGCTTTCCAGGTCGCCAGCCTCGCACATCGAGCGGATCGGCCCCGGATGACCGGCGCCATCGCCTAGTTCGGCCAGTTCGTGTTGCCGCGCGGCGTCATCGTTCAGGCCGAGCAATCGCATCAGTCCCAGCCGCAAACCCGCTATTTCGTGACAAGCCATTCGATTCCCTCTCTCACTGCATGATCCCATCGATCAGCCGGGCTACCAGCCGATCGCCAAGCAGATGCTGATCGACCAGTTCCTGCGCGTCAGCCGGATTAACATTCCGGTACCAGATCCCATCCGGATAGACCGCGACCGTGGGTCCTTCACCGCAGCGGCCCATGCAGGAAGTTCGCGTGATCCTGATTTCACGATTGCGCCCGATTCGCCGGAGCGCCCTGCGTAGCCCGGTGATCAGCGCGATACTGCCGCGCGCGGCGCAATCGACATTGCCGCAGACCAGTACGTGCTTGCGTATGGCCGGGTGCGCGTGGACATGTGGCATGGCCTGCGCGTGCGTCTCCAGATGGCGCGCGCTCCACAACAAGGAACGAAACCCGCCGACGTTTTCCGAGATGCCGCCGATCGGAACCCGATACTGGCAGTTGTCGCATGGCAGCGGCGCCTGTCCGCTCAAGGCTTCGTTGATCCGATCATCGATGACCTCCATCACCTTTGGATGGACCCCGAGATGGGCGGTCATCCTGGCCGCAATCCACGGATAACGACTTCTGAACTGTCCAATTTGATTCTCCAGCCGCTCGACCAGCCGGCCGCCGAACAATAAATAGGGGGCAACCACGATGCGTTCGGGACGCGCGCGCGCCAGCAACTCGATAGCTTCCTCGAACAGCGGCGTGGTTATACCGATAAAGCTCGGCACCACCCAGCCGAAGCCGCGCCCTTCAGCGGCAAGGCGCACCAGTTTGCAAAAATCGCCGTTGGCATCAGGGTCGCTCGCGCCGCGCCCGACCACCACGATCGCGGTGCGCTGGATGTTGTCCTGACTATCGCAGACCTCGGAAACCCGCTGAAAGACCAACTCCGCCATCGCGGCATGGACCCCGAAGACCCGCGCGGCGGTGAACCGGACTTCTGGAAATTTTTGCCGAGCCGCCGCCAATGCCAACGGAATATCGTTCTTTACGTGGCCGGCGCCGAATAGGAAACACGGAAACACCACCACATGATCATGGCAACGCGCGATCGCATCGAGGCCGTCGGCCAATGATGGCTGAGCAAGCTCGACATATGCGTGCTGGACCTCGAACTCTGGCCGACGCGCCCGCAGTTGTTCGACCAACTGCTCGAATTCAAGATTCGACGCCTGCTCGCGGCTGCCATGGCCGACAAGCAAAATTGCCGTACGCTGCATCCAACTAGCCGCGGATTACTCCGCCAATGATTAAGTTGCGCGCTGCGATATCGCGACGATAAATAAAACGATGGACGAAATCAGATGGCATCAAAAAACCCTCGCTCCATAGGGAAACGAGGGTCGCGTTGCCAGGTCGAGGAAGCTAACGGACTCTCCGTTTCCACGCGGAGTCATACGTCCGATCGCTTCAGGTAGGTCTCCTGGCTCGTGGTTTCCGAAGGTTTTGAAACCCTCATCGCCACCTCCCGACCTTCCCCAGATTCAGCGGAACCTGAGTGGCTCTAACGAAAGGCAGCTTCCCACTTACAGTGGCGGGACCGCGCCGGCTTCTCACCGGCTTCCCTGTTATGCCCTAACGGGCACCCGAAGCAATCAACCGACTTTTCGGATAAGCACATCTATCGCTGCCGTCGGCCGATGTCAAACTCGAACCGCGGCTTCTTCGCGAACGCCCATACGGCTCGAGCCAGCGGAACGCACGGTTGTCGTCGAGCTACGGAGATCCCGGGCCAGGGGCGGCCGCCGAGGGGGCGGCCGATGGGGCCGCTGATCCCGCCGAGCCGGTCGAAGCGCCCGAAGTCTCACCGGAACCAGCCGGCTCTTCCGAAGGATTGCCATTGGCGCCGCGCAGCCGCTCGAAGAAACTGGAGTTCATACTCACCAACTGCCCCAAGGCGGTGACTATCCGGCGTGACATCTCGGGCACTGCCTCGACGCCGACCCGGAAAACTGAATTGTCCTCGAAGATCTCACCGGGCAGGGTGTCCGAATAGAGCGTGAAAGCAACCGAAACGGCCGACATATGTCCGGCAAGTTCAGCATTGATTCCTTTCCACATATCCACGCACGTGAAATGCACACCCAAGCCATAGCCGTTGAGGTTGTCCACCAGTCGATAGGCTGATGATTTGCCAACCTGCTGTTTGAAGTCGGAGCAAAAATTCTGTCCCACCGGATCGGGACATCGACAGTCCACATCAACGTTGGTGCGTACGTTCGCGTCTTCCGCAAACACACGCGAAACGCCCACTGTCACGAGGACTGCCGACAACATGCCGGCGGCGAGGATAAATCCTGTTCTATTCAAAGTATGCGAAGCCTACCGAATGCGCACTCCTTCGAGCAAGCGTGATGTGCCTAAAGCCGCTTCGGGTGGTTGAGTCCTGAAATCATAGGACCGGCTGTAACATCCGCGCGATCGATTCATCGACCCGCTCGACCAGCGAACGCTTTTGCCAGTCGCTAAGTTTGATTTGATCCGAGCCTTCCATGTCGTTCCTGAACATCAGATCCATCTGGGCGCCGAAATGAGAACCCAGCACCACCGCATTGAGTTCGTTGTTGTAAACGATACTCCACCAATCGAGATTCGAAGATCCCACGGTAGACCAGACGTGGTCGACCGTCGCCGTTTTGGCATGCATCATCTTTCCGCGCCACTCATAAATCTTCACGCCCGCATCCAACAATTCCAAGTAGTGCGAGCGGGCAGCAGCCAGGATAAACGGCACGTCGGTTTTGGCCGGCACCAATAGTCGCACATCCACGCCACGCCGGGCCGCAGCCGACAACGCTTCGACGAACTGCTGATCAGGCGCGAAATAGGCATCGCTTATATAGACGTTCGTTACAGCATTGTTTATCGCCGAGATCAGAGTGAAATAGATCAGGCTGAACTGCTCGGGAACACTTCCCTGGACTTGAACGATCTCGTCACCTGCGTTCTTTAGCTCAGGAAAATAATCTCTGGGGCTGAGCGGGCCGCCTTTCTGGCTTTCCCACGTGCTGAAAAACACTTTTTGAAATTCGGCCGCAACCGGCCCCTCGATCTCGACATCGGTATCGCGCCAATAATCGAGTGTTCCGTAGGGCACCCGTTTTCTGCGGCGCCATCCGCTGGAATAGACCCCGGAAATATTGATTCCGCCGGTGAATACGATTCGGCCGTCGATTACCATCAGTTTGCGATGGTCGCGATGGCTTGGGGCCCATCGAAGCCGTCCCACCAGGGGATTAACAGGATTGAACTGCAGAACCCGGATCCCACTCGACTGTAATCGATCGAAAAAACTTTGATTGACAGCCATCGATCCAAAGCTATCGTAGATCAGATTCACCTGAACGCCCTGCTGCTGCTTCTCGATCAGTTGATCGGCAAATTCGCGGCCGATCCTGTCGTCGGAGATAATGTAAGTTTCAATATTGATACTGTCTTTCGCACTTTTGAGTGCGCTGAACATGGCGTTGTAAGTGTCGGGACCGTTCTCGAGCAAGGTTACTTTATTACCGAGCACCAAGGGCCCGGCACCAATCGCCTGCTGGAATTCGAGTTGGCGCTTCAAGAGGTCGGGCTGGTCGGCGCGCTGTTGCAAAGCGGCGACGACCTCGATGCCCTGCGCGCGCGAAAGCGGCCCATGCTCTCCCACGAATTTCGGTGATTCGCGATAGAGCAGCCGCGAATGAAGTATCGCAAAGCTGTTGGGTATCGTGCCGCATGCGGCTGCGGCGTACAGGGCAGCTACCGAGATTGTCCACTTAATCGAATTGGCGACTCGCAATAAACCGGATCTCCAGGCAAGTGGCGCCGGATGATTTGGCCGCCTTCGCGGCTTCAGGACCGCTTGGCGGCCGGATCGGCGCATAGCCGTCCTTCAAATTATTTCATGGACGCCTGCTTCAGGCCAATCAGTGCGGTACTAAGGGTATGCCGTCAGGGAGCGGCAATTAATTGAAAGCTCGTTGATCAGCCGCGTCCGATGAATGGCATCGTGGTCGCCATCACGGTCATGAACTGAACGTTGGCGTCCAGCGGAAGGCTGGCCATGAAAACCACCGCTCGCGCTACGTTGTCAGCATCCATGCGCGGCTCGGCTCGCACCGATCCGTCCGCCTGCGGCATCCCCACTGCCATCCTCGCGGTCATCTCGGTGGCCGCATTCCCGATATCTATCTGACCGCATGCGATGCCATATTTCCTGCCATCCAGTGAAGTGGACCTGGTCAAACCAGTGATGGCATGTTTGGTGGCTGTATACGGCGCGGAATCCGGGCGGGGCACATGTGCTGAAACCGATCCATTGTTGATGATCCGGCCCCCGCGGGGGTCCTGATTCTTCATGACTCGAAAGGCTTCCTGCGTGCACAGGAAGGTCCCGGTCAGGTTGACCTCGATTACCGACTGCCATTGCCCGTAGGTCAGATCTTCCATCGGCACCCCGGGTGCGCTGGTGCCGGCATTGTTGAACAGAAGATCGAGGCGGCCAAACTTTTCCCTGGTTTTTACGAACAGATTCCTGACCGCGGCAGGATTCCTGATATCGGTGACCACGAGCAACGTCCGCTCGGCATGGGCACGGGCCGCCGCCTCGGTCGATTCCAGCGATTCGATATGGCGACCCGCCATCGCAACACAATAGCCCTGGTTCAATAAAGCGATGGTCGTCTGTTGGCCAATCCCGCTGCCCGCACCGGTGACGATCGCAACTTTGGCTGTCATAATTTCCTTCTTGCCTTTTTAGAACCGGCGAAAGTGAGCCGCGGCTGGGATGGAAATATTTTAATCAGCCGGGTTATGTTCATACTTCCAAATCATGCCCGGTAATGCGAGAAAACCAACCGATATGAAGCGGACGCGCGGCGTGAATTCAGTCATGCGACGGCTCGCCCGCTTCTCAACTGCAACCCTCGTCGAAAGCTTACGCGACTATAGCGCGGCTCTGCCGTCGGCGATCAAACCGGTCGCTTCACGCATGAAGCTTTGCGGTCCGGCCGTCACGGTGAGCTCACCCCCTGGCGACAACCTGATGCTTCATCGGGCCATCTATGCCGCCCAGCCGGGCGATATCCTGGTGATTGAGGTCTCCGGCCAGCACGAGTTCGGTTATTGGGGCGATGTGATGACGCAGGCGGCTCGCGTCCGTAAGCTCGGCGGCATGGTGATCGACGGATGTATCAGGGATGCGGCTGAGATCGCTCGCTCAGGATTCCCGATCTTTGCGCGTGGTATCTGTATCCGCGGGACCGGCAAGCGCGGAGGCGGCGCCATAAATCATCCGATCGTAATCGGCGATAGCTCGTTGCAACCGGGCGATTTCGTGATTGGCGACCGCGATGGCGTGGTAGTTGTTCCGTTCGGCATGATTGAAGATGTGATATCGAAGGCGGCCGCGAGGGTAAAACATGAGTTGGAAATGAAAAAGGCGTTGGCTAAAGGACGATCTACACTAGAAATTCACGGCTGGTCCGCATAAGACCAGCCGTGAATGGCGTCACGTTTTTAATTCCTCCCCCCTGAACTGGGGGAGATAACCATCTCTGCTAGGCTTCGATCGCTTCCGAACTGCGCTCTGCGGCGTCCGGATCCAGACCCCGGGTCTGCTCCGTAAACAGCCGCGCGTAAGTGCCGCCACGGCTCATCAGCTCGGCATGGGTGCCGGTCTCGACAATCCTACCCTGGTCGAGCGCGACGATCAGATCGGCGTTAACCGCACTACGCAACCGATGCGCAATCAAGAAGACCGTCCGGCCTACCATCAGCCGTTCCATCGCCTCGTGAATCAGGTTTTCCGCTTCCGAATCCACCGCCGAGGTGGCCTCGTCGAGGATGACAATCTTCGAATCCTTCAAAAATGCGCGGGCCAGCGCCAGTCGTTGTCTCTGGCCACCGGAAACCTTCACGCCGCGTTCTCCGATTATGGTTTCCAGCCCATCGGGCAGCGCTTCCACAAATTGCCGGAGATTCGCCAGCTCCAGTGCCTGCCACAGCATTTCATCAGTGGCCTCGGGCCGCGCATAAAGCAGATTGTCGCGGACGCTGGCGCTGAACAGCAGCGCGTCCTGCATCACGAAGCTGATGCTCTCGCGCAGCGACTTGACGGTATAATGACGCACGTCCTTGCCATCGACCAAAACCCGCCCCGCGACTGGATCGTAAAAGCGCGGGATTAGATTTGCCAAGGTGGTTTTGCCGGCGCCCGAACGTCCCACCAATGCCACCCGCAACCCGCCAGGTATATCGAGGTCGATATTGTTCAAGACCTCACGCGGACTCGCACCTTCCTGGGCACGATAGCTGAAGGATACGTGCTCGAAACGCACGGTTCCGCGGCGAACCGAAAAGGGCCGGCTCAGCGGATGGTCGGTAATCTCGGGTTTAAGATCGAGAAACTCGAATAACCTCTCAATTGCCGCCATTGAAGCCGACGCAATCACCGAGAGCTGCGCGAACCGCTCCAATGGCATGTATAGAAAGGCAATAAGGGAAACGAATGCCACCAGCGTCCCGAGCGTGACCGATCCGTGCATGATCATCGAGGCGCCGACCCATACCACCACCGCCGGCGCACCGCGCGTCAACAATTGGATGAGCATTTCCTGCTTCGCCGCAAGCCGAACTTTGTCGATCGTACGTCCGTACAAATGCTCGCTGCGCTGTTGGAATCGGTTCGACTCGTGATCTTCGCGTCCGAACGATTTTATCGTGCTTGCGCCAGCCACCCGCTCATGAACTTCACCTGAAATCTGCTCCGCGGTTTCCTGCATCCGATGGCTGACCGCCTTGATTCGCGGGGCAAAGAAATGCACGAATACCACCCATACCGGAGCGACGGCGAGCGCCACGAGGGCGAGCTTCCAGTCGAGCGCGAACAGCAGGCCGACCACCATGATCAGCGAGACGCCGTCCATCCAAACGTCGATCAGCGCACTATCCACCAGTTCGCGTGCCTTGCTGACGTCGTTAAGCACGCGGGCGACTATGCCGCCGGTCGGGTTGCGATCAAAATATGAATGAGAAAGCTGCTGCAGATGCCCAAAAAGCTTGCATTGCAGATCGAATATGAGACGGTTACCGGCGATGCCTCCCCAGTAATTTCGGTAATAGCTGGCGAGCGCCTGGAGCACGTACAAAATCAGCATTACCACGCTAATGGCCGCCAATTTGGCTTCAGGGGTCGCGCTCAGCCCACTAAGATGGGCCAAACCAACGCACCAACGGTCAATGATGAGGTTGAGTCCCTCGATTTTTGGATGGGCCGCGAGCAGGACATCAACCACGTACCGAAAGGCCAGCGGAAACGCCAGCGGCAGCGTGAATTTGCCCACCCCGATTAGTGCGGCACCAACCAGGTAACGCAGGTGGGGCTGCATGAAAGAAAAAAACCGCAGCAATGGTGAACGGTGAAGCTGTACACCATTAGAATCCATCAAACCTGTTAACCTCCCTGACTCAAACGAAGATGTTCGCCGGGTATTAGAGCAACGGATATGCCGCTGGTCTTAGGCTACTTAAACCCACATTTCACAGTTAATTTTGGCGATGCCGCATTTGGGGCGGACCAGAACGTCAAAGGCGTAACCCATTTGGAAAGGCTGGCGGCCGCGAACGGGGATTGATGGCTAACCAGGCCCCAACGGCTCGGCAGTCAAATTCGGCCCGAACCGGCACCATTATTTCGGCAATCGTTCTCTTGTTGATCTATCAGGGCTACAGTCTGTCGATTGCCGGAGTTGCAGCTCCATGGATAGCTAAAAGCTTTTTATTGAGTCAGGCGCAACTGGCCGAACTGTTCGCCTGGATGTCGATTTCGGCCTTTGGATCGCTGGTTCTAGCGCGGCTTGCCGACCGCGTTGGCCGACGAAAAATCATCCTGTTTTGCCTTTCGTTGGCTCCGCTGCTCAGCGCCGGCGCCGCTTTAGCCCGCGATCCTCGGCTGTTCGCGGCTTTCGAAATCCTGATTGCGGCGCTGCTCGGCGGCTCGGTTTCCTCGGCCATCGTACTGCTGGCCGAGGAGCTTGACGTTAAACAACGAGCGCGCGGGCAGGCTGCGGCGGCGCTGGCTAGCGCAATTGGCGGCGTCCTCAGCTACATCGTAATCCCATTTCTGTTGCAATGGGGATATTCATGGCGATGGCTGCTTGCGCCGTGCGTGGCGGGAATCGTCCTGGTTTTGCCGATCGCCCTCATGTTACCAGAGCGCACGCCGCTAATGCGCCGAATCGCCCATGATCCCGCTCCAAAAACTCACGTCTGGGATATCTTCCATCCGCTTTACCGCAAACGCGCCATCGCACTGCTGGTATGCGCCGCGCTCGATACGATGGCGGGAACTGCGGTTAATGGCTGGCTTTACTTCCAGGCCGTCTCGATTATCGGTCTCTCTCCGCGCATGGCCAGCACTATCGTGGTGACCGGGATGGTGGTCGGGATGCTGGGATTTCCACTCGGGGCCTGGACCTCCGAGCGCTTCGGCCGAGTACCAACCGTCATGTACGCCGGCGGCGCCGCATGGCTCGGCGCCATCGCTTTTTACCTCGGACCGCCGGTTGGGGTCACCTGGCCGCTGATTTGGCTGCTGGTCGGCTATTGCTGGTTCAAGTTCGGATCGAGCGTGATGACGGTAGGCGCCAATTCCGCGGCCACCGAACTGTTTCCCGATGGACTACGCACAACCATGGTCGGCGTGCAGGGAATTACCGGAGCAATTTTCTCGATGCTGGCGCAGGTGATCATCGCGGCCTTAATCGGACCGCTAGGAGGGCTGCCAAGGGTGGTTAGGTACTTCGCGTTGCTCGGGTTTCCGAGTGCTTTGATTTTTGGCCTGTATATCGATGAAACCCGCGGCTTACCTCTCGCCATCGCTTCTCGCGAGCAGGAATGGAGCGCTGCTCACGGCATGCGCCCCGAGCTTCAGGTGGAGGCGCCTGCGCACCCCGATCTCGGAGAGATACGATGATCACGTCACGCAGGTTGAACTTGCTTTCCGCCACCCTGTTGATAGCGGTTGTTTTTATTCTTATGTCACGAACTCAGGCAAACGCGCGGCGGCGACATCACCACCATACACGGGCACATGCCACCCGCTCGATCACCCCCACCGCCACGCCGACTCCCGTACTCAGGCCGGTACTGCTGATCACCGGAGGCGTCGGCGTGGTTGAGACTCCGACTGGTAAAAGCCTTGCGGTACTCGACAGCGCCGAAATTTATGACACGATCTCCGGATATTTCTACCCGATAAGTCCGATGACCGCGCATCGGGATCACGATACGGCGGCGCTCCTGCCCGATGGCCGGGTACTGATTGCCGGCGGAATCGATACCGTTCTCACCCCTTTGCTCTCGTTTCCTGCGCCCTCGATGCCATGGATACTGGCCTCGACCGAAATTTTCGATCCGCTAAAGGGCCGCTTTTCTCCAGCCGCCCCCATGACCAGCGGTCGCGACGAACTCACCGCCACCGCGATGCATGACGGCGAAGTGCTGGTCGTCGGCGGCGGCACTAATAGCGCGGAACTATATGATCCCGCGAGAAATCGATTTGTTCAAACTGCCCCGATGGCGGAAGATCTGTATGGACAGACCGCCACTTTGTTGCAGAACGGGATGGTTCTGATCGCGGGCGGTGGTTCCAAAACCGCCGAATTGTATGATCCTCTGAACGCCACCTTCTCCACCGCGGCCGATATGAGTCAAAACCGCATCTATCACACGGCCACTCTGCTCTTCGATGGAGAGGTCTTGATCGCGGGCGGCAGTTCAGAGGCTCGCAGCGTTCCGCTGAATACAACGGAATTTTACGATCCGGCAAGCGCCACTTTCAAACCGGGACCGCCCATGAAGAAAGGCCGCGCCGGGCACACCGCTACGTTGCTCAGCAATGGCAAGGTCTTGATCGCCGGAGGCCGCAACGACAACACCACTGAAATTTATGACCCGCACACCCGCAGCTTCGCGTTCACCGACAACATGAGCGTTAGCCGCTATGGGCATACCGCGACCTTGCTGCCCGATGGCCAGGTATTGATCGCAGGCGGATGGGATAACGACGGCAATCCGATTGCCAGCACGGAAATCTACGATCCGGGAACCGGAGAGCTTCGTGATGGCGGCACCATGACGCAGGCGCGCGCCGGACTCTCAACCACTTTGATCTGGGTCAGATGGCCAATCAAATGGCTGGAGCCGACGCCGACCGCGACGGCCACCGCTACCGAAAGCGCAATGCCCAGCGCGACCGCGTCTGAGACTGCAGCTCCCACTGCCAGGGCGATTCCCTCGGCAGCGGCGCCACAAGGATAGTGCGAATTTTCTTCTCGGAATGAAACAATCGTTATTGCAGATCCTTTCTCAAGCGTGAAAGAAATACCGTATCTCCCCGTCGATCGGCATATTCGCACACATAATCCGCAGCGCTCACTCTAACAACATAGTTGCTTCGCTTTTATCGCGCATTCTTCCGGCCGAACATTTCACATCAGTTTTCGCCACTGTCGTAGCCGTTTACCGCGTGACACTTCGCGAATATCGCACACCTTCAGCATGCGCTCTCAAGTCGGCGCTAGCCGTCGACCGGAACATGCCGCTGGCATCCTGATTGCTCGCTAGTAAGGCGTTCACAAGCAATCAATTTCACTCCCGAACGGGCATCTCCCGGTCAGGATTTTTACCCTTTAATAACTCATTGCAGCAGGAGCAACTCATATGAAAACCCAACGGGCAAGCCATAACGTAAAATCCTCAGTCGGCGCTTCCGCCACTTCGCGCCATCCCGGTTCGGACAGTATGCACAAATCAAGCGCGCCAAATCCTCAGTTTTTAAAGGATTTCATCTCTCAGATGCTGGCGGTCGAGCAGGGAGGAGTGAAGCTTTACGAGAGGGCCTTAAGCGAACTAGCGCATGAGGAACTGCGCGATCAGCTTGAAACGTTCCGCGCCCAAACCGAACATCACGTCGAACTTTGTGAGGAAATGCTTCGCGCCAGCGGTGCCGAAGACGATTACTTAAGCCCTGAAGCTGAGGCGGCTGAGTACAAGGCTGAGGGCTTGATCTCGACTGAGGTGCCGGAAGAACTCTGCGACATGAACAATCTGGAAAATCTTGTTCTAGCGGAAACCAAAGACCATTGGAACTGGGAAGTTCTAAAATCCATCGCTTCTCATATCAAGGAACCTGAGCTCAAACAAATTGCCGGTAAGGCAGTAAAGGACGTTTTCAAAGAAGAAAATGACCACGTGGCCTGGACTCAAAAGATGCTCACTCAAGTTGCGATGGAAATGTCTCAGGCAACTGCGAATAATGATCTGGACGAAGACTCTGACGAGGACACCGAGCATTCACGCCGTCATCAATAACTATGAGCGGTCTTAAGATGAAAGAAGTCACAATCAATAGCGTTCGTCACACCTCGCACGGCGCGCGCGACGTGGGACGGCAACTGGAGGCGACGCCGCGAACCTGGTCGGCCGTTCTTAGAGATGGTGCGATCGCGGGGTTTCTCGGCGCAATGGCAGTCGCCATCTGGTTTCTCATCTTTGACACCATTCGCGGACGGCCGTTTCTGACTCCGATGTTGCTGGGCGAATTGATAATGCACGCACCCTCTGTGATTGGTGGCCATCCGCTGTCGCCCGCCCTTCCGATCATTGCCGGACCGGTGTTGGCTTATTCAGCGATTCATTTCATCGGCTTTATGCTTTTCGGCATTGCCATAGCCGCATTGCTCTATTTCGCAGATGCCGAACCCTTAATGGGCTTTGGCGTGCTTTTGGCCGTGCTCTCTTTCGAGATATTATTCGTGGGTATCGTCACCGTTCTGGATATGGCGGTGCTGAGAATGCTGGGAGAATGGACCATTATATTCGGAAACCTCTTAGCGTTAGCGCTGATGGGGTGGTACTTCCATTCGCATCATCCGGCCCTGTTGGCGAGATTACGCCGCCGATGGAATTCAACGGCCCGCGGTACGCCGGTTCACCCCGAAGACCTTTGTACGTGATAACGGACCGGCCTCGGTCGGAGATCTGTTCCCCAAGTGAACCTAACAGAGCGTGCGATTGCGATCATAACTATAGCCGGCATCGTCATTATGAGTGCATGTAAGATCGATGGCCGTGACTTTCGTGAGGCAAGCTATCCTGCGGTACCTACTCCAGCGAATTTTCAGAACAATGCACTGACCGTCGCAAACCTGGGTCACGCGACATTACTGATGAATTATTTTGGCGTGAGGGTTTTATCTGATCCGGTGCTGTTTGAGAGGGTTGGTTTTACGATCGACTCAGTGTTGACGATCGGTCCACACCGTTTGATCGAGCCACCGCTCAGGCCTGACCAGCTCGGTCCGATCGATGTAATTTTGATCACCCACGCGCATATGGATCATCTCGATATCAGGTCACTCAAAGCGCTGCCTAGGTCCACCACCGTGATCGCGTGCGAGCAGTGTGGACGCCTGATCAATCCGCTTGGATTTTATGATGTGCGCGAGCTCAAGTGGGGTCAAACAACGGTGGTCAAGAATCTGACAATAACCGCCTTGGGCGCGGCACATTGGGGAACGCGATGGCCTCCTTTTGGCCGGAGTTATGGGTTTAACAGTTACCTGTTGAATCGCGACGGCGTTGGGATGTTTTTGGCGTGCGATAGCGCCGATACGAATTTGTTCGCCCGGCTGCATGACCATCCTCCGGAAGTGGCGGCATTTTCGATTGCCGCGTACGACCCTTGGATTCGGAATCATGCTAACCCGGAGCAGGTTTGGCGGATGTTCACTGAAACCGGGGCCCGCTATCTAATTCCAATTCACTGGGGGACCTTTCGGCTTTCGAAAGAACCGATTGATGAACCAATGCGCAGGTTACTCGCGGCAGCGGGCGACGCATCTGGACGCGTCGTGTTGCGTTCGATCGGAGGCACTTGGACTCTACCGGCGGCAGTGCGGACACGAACCACCGACGCTACCGCCCGATAGATCGGCAATTCGATCGCACCGTCTTTGAAAAAGGCATATTCACCGGGATTTTCGTCGAATATTGCGCTCGACACCCTGCGTGAAACCTGGCTTCCTTCATTCAGGCGGAACGGGCAACATGCCCGTATAGCACTGATCAATGAATCCGAATAAAACCCGATCGTAGTGAGGACCGAGGAATCACGCAAACCGCCGATGGAGTCGGATGGCGATGAAGATCTTGTTGTGGACGCCCAGCAACGTCGTGGGGTGGCTCGAACGATTGCGTTCATCACTGATGACGGGCGGCGGCCGATTGTTTATCGCGCTCTGGCTGAACTGATAACGATCATCTATATCGCCATCATTTCCTTCATCGCGATCGCCACCGGCGCATTATACATTCTGTTTCCCGAATTGGGGGCGCTTTCTCACGACGTGTTTACGCGTCCACGAGGCACCTGGGCGTGCGCGCCAGTTCTGCTCGCGATCACTCCGGTAATCACCGGCGCGCTCGGAATTCTGGTCACTCGCGCTCTGCCCTATGGCTATTTTTCAGTGTTACTTACGGTAGCCGGATCGGTGGGTGTAATAACCGCGCTCGAATCGCCTGTGGCGCCTGCAATCTCTGCCGGTCTTTTGCCTCTGGTACTCGGCGTGACAAGTTGGTGGTACCCAGCGGGAATAACACTCGGAACGGTTTTGTTAGCCGCGATGTCTGTACTGTGGGGCCTGATAGCTGGCGAATTTCTGTCGATTCCACCTATGAGTTCAGGCGATCGCCTCGAGGATGCGATCGAGCGACCGGCAGTTGGTCTAAATTGGTTTTTCGCCCTAATAACTTTCGTCGCCGCGGCTGAGTTTGTGGTCCAGATGACTGGGCTACGCTTCGTGTTGTTTCCGCCGCTGGTGGTTATAGGATTTGAGATGTTCGGCCACACGGAAATATGCCCTTGGGCCAAACGTCCGCTCGTCCTGCCAATTGCATGCTTCCTGACCGCTGCGGGAGGTTTAGCCTTCTGGAAGTTGTTTGGTGTTAGCCCGGTGACGGCGGGATGCAGTATGGCTTGGGGGATTGTGGTTTTACGATTTCTTGATTTGCATGTGCCGCCGGCGCTCGCCGTTGCGCTGTTGCCGCTCGTAATGGATGCACCGACTATCGCGTATCCCATTTCGGTGGGCACCGGCACGCTGCTGATGATGCTTTGGTTTTTGGCTTATCAGCATTTTCAGAATAAGTTTGCGTTTTTTTGATGAAGCTCGAGGGAGATTCGGACAACAAGTTTGCAAAGGGATTGGAATTTCGGCAAGGACCTTTACGCGGGCTTTCGTCAGGCGGCGGAGATCGCGGGACGTCTCAATGCCGTCTGTCGAGTCCGAACTGATGTGCTCGCTCTAGCGTCGTGCGACTTCCGGGCTTCGTACTTGGCGGTGATCGGTCATCTCCAAAAGCAGGCTTATCTATCGTTCCTCCCTGCTCTGGGCGCGCAAGAGGGAATGCTCGAGCTCCGGCGAGCGTTTTTCGATGTCACACTCCACTGCGTCGAACTGGCGCGTATCAGCGAAGGCGGCGAAGCGTTGGCGCGTCTTAGCGAACGGTTCGAAGCGTCGGTGCGAAGCAAGGCGGAGGAGCTCGGTTCGCTCGGTTGGACGATTCCCTTGGACGCCAGCCTCTATGACACGATCCGTCTCCTCGAACGCAGCACGAGCGCTGAAACATCTGACGCCGCCTTCGCGGCGTTCTATGAAGCTGACGGCGGTGCGGCTTACTTGTCCCTGAAGGATGACCTGCTCTCCCAAGCTGAAATGGAGCCGTGGCGAGAAGATCTGACTGCGGCCTGCGCAAGACTGGCCGACGACGATTATCGGAGCTGCGTTAACAACCTTCTTCCAGTGGTGGACGGCTTCGGCGCGGCAAAGTTGAGTGAGACAAGGTTCCAACAAGAGGTCGCGCGATCATTTCTTCGCGCGGAAGTTCGCCGGCCTGGAATCATTGTTCGACCAGGCGCTCTGGCGCTCGGTCAGGGCGTTCGTAGATCGTCTGTTTGAACCCATCGACTTTGCCGACGAATCCCAATTGAACAAGCGCCTCAACCGGCATGCGCGTCTCCACGGGCGTGGCCGTTATAGGCCCACGCGCGCCGATTGTTTCCAGCTACTGCAGGCGTTGCACACGCTGTCTTTTTTGTGAAGGTAGCGGGAGGGTTGCTGAGTTGGGATCAAGTCTGGCCGGAAGACGTGACCGATATTCGCTCGTACTTACAATAGATCTGTTTGTTCCTAGGCTGCTTTCCGGGCAACCATTATCATCCGGCGGGATTCGATTGCGTACGGTTCGCTGTCGAAGCCGCCGAACACTTCCACGTTCGTGAAACCGACGCGCTCGAGCAGGCGAATCATCTCGGTAAGGGTGTAGAGCCGAATATCGTGGCCTATAGAATCGTGGCGGCCGCCATTCGGATCTACAATGACAAAACGGACGCGCATGCGGCTTGAGGCAAGATCGAGAGCCCGATGTTCCACATATAACGTACCGTCGCTCTCCGAATGCCAATCATGCTGTATGTAATTCGCCACCGCCCATTCACGATTCAACATGTCCAGGAGCAGCCGTCCTCCCCGCCTGAGCGACTTTGCAATCGATTCGATAACTTTGAAATCTTCGGCTTCCGACTCAAGGTAACCGAATGAAGAATACATATTGATGGCGGCATCGAAATGGTCATCGAAAGGGATCTCACGCATGTCTGCCGAGACCGTATCGAACTCGACTTTGCAGTCAATTGCGGCGCGCCGAGCTAGATCAAGATAGGGCTGGCTCAAATCGAGGCCGGTCACCCGATACCCGCGTTTTGCAAGCAGCACACTGTGACGGCCCGGCCCACAGCATAGATCGAGCACGCGCGCATCAGTCTTCAACTCGAGCTTGCGCTCCGCGAAGGCGACCTCTTTTTCGGTGCGATCGGCGGTAAGCGTATGACGATAGATGTTTAGATAGTCTTCGCCGAAGAAGTTCACATACCAGGCGCTCTGTTCCGTTCCCATGACAAAACCTTTGAATTGCGGAATATCCACACTGGAGGTTCTCCGGCATTGGTAAAATGCGACTATGTCAAACGTAAAGCAGAAGATCGAGGGCGTAAGTGGCGCCATGCATTTGGAATATGTAACCTCGTCTTTTAAGGCCGGATCGCAGGTTTAAGCGTCAGATATTCGCGCAGCTATGTTTGTGGAGACTTGGTCGATTTGACGATCGGGAGAAAATAGTTTGAAAAAAATCGCAGTCCTGGCCAGTGGCGGTTTGGATAGTTCAGTCCTGCTGGCGGAAGAAGCTGGAACGGCGGAGGTGTACCCCATCTACGTGCAATGTGGACTCGCGTGGGAAGAGGTCGAGCGCCAGGCGCTCGATGCATTCCTGCGAGCGCTGAATCATCCGCACATAAAGCCTGTAACAACTCTATCGGCGCCGATCGGAACCCTGTACGGCAGTCACTGGAGTGTCGCCGGCGATTCGGTGCCTGGCGCTGAGGCGCCGGACAGCGCCGTTTATCTACCCGGCAGGAACATTCTTCTGATCGGTCTCGCGGCAGTTTGGTGCAGCACGCATGATGTTTCGCGAATAGCGATCGGCTCGCTGGCGGGAAATCCGTTTCCTGATGCCACCGCAGAATTTTTTAGCGACTTTGCCTCGGTGTTGAGCAGAGGGCTGGAGCACCGCATTGAATTGAAGGCGGGGCTGCGGGATTTACGCAAATGGGATCTCATAAAGCGCTTCCATCACTTGCCGCTTGAAACGACTTTGACTTGCATGGCTCCCGCCGGTTTGAAGCATTGCGGTCGATGCAACAAATGCAGAGAGCGTCAAATCGGCTTTGAAAAAGCCGGCATACGCGATCTTACGGATTACCCCTGATCGCGAATACATTGACAACTTTGAGACAGTCATCCGGTTGCAACGTTCGCGCTGGCCTGGCGTGATACGGGCGCGCGGTGGCATCGGCCATGCGTTTCTCTCTGCGTTCATCTTGCGCGTGCGACCCGGCGCTCGCGGACCAGTACTTTTAATCGCCCCGGTAGAGAGCTCCGAAATTCCATCGGTATGCCCGAGATC
>DAHVFB010000076.1 GCA_027317185.1 Deltaproteobacteria bacterium | reverse complement strand
CGCTGTGGCTGCTGATGCAGGAGGGCAAAATCAGCCCGGCCGATCCGATCGTCAAGTACGTTCCCGAGTACGGCACCAACGGCAAAGAGCGTACGACCGTCGAGCAGTTGCTGATCCATACGGCGGGTATTCCGCAGGCGCCCGGCCGGCCGCGCGAATGGGGCGACCATGCGCGGCGCCTCGAGCGCTACGCGCAATGGCGGCCGATCCATCCGCCGGGCGAGCAATTCGCCTACCATGTCCATGCCAACTACTGGCCGATCGCCGAGGCGATCGAACGCCTCAGCGGCATGGAGTTGGGCGAGTTCATCCGCACGCGGATCGCCGAGCCGCTGGGTCTGCCGGACTTGCGCGTCGGCGTCCCGCGCACGATCCAGGGGCGCATCGCGGATTTGACCTGGGTGGGCGAGCCGGCCAAGGACGAAGACTACAAGAAGATCGGCGTGACGCCGCCGCGCGCCGCGATGGCGTCGATCGACGAGTCGATGATCCTGGAGTTCAACGAACCGGAAACGCGCGAATGCTCATTTCCGGCCGGCGGATGTATCACGACGGCGGGCGACCTTGCGCTGTTCTACCAGGCGCTGCTGCACGACGGAAAATCCTGGGACGGGCGCCAGGTCTGGCAGCCCGCGATGTTGCACGAGGCACGGCGCATCCGCAGCGGCAGCTTGATCGATCCGGCGCGCGGGATGCCCGCGAATCGCGCCTTGGGCATCGTGATTGCCGGCGGCGACGGCAAGGCCAATCTGCGCGGCTTCGGCAAGACCAACTCGCCCGACGCCTTTGGCCATCCGGGCTTCGGCGGGCAGAGCGCGTGGGCCGATCCGGCGACCGGGATCTCGTTCGGCTACCTGACCAACGGTTTCGACCGCAACGATCTGCGCGAAGGCCGCCGCAGCGTCGCGCTGTCGAGCATCGCCGCCGCGTGCCTCTGAGCGGCTAAGGGCGCCGGGCGGCTGAAACCGCCTCGCAGGCGCCGCGCGGTCACCCGGCCGGCTTGATCTCGACGATAAACCCGTCGGGCAGTTCACGCTTGCCCGCGATGAAGTCGCCGTTGATATCGGTCACCCAGAGCTTGCCGTCACCGACAAATGCGAGCCCCAGCGGATTGACAAAGCCGGTGGCCACGCGATGCAATTGGCGGTCGGCGGTCACGCGATAGATCACGCCGTCGGGCTTGAGCCGCTGCGTCATCGGCACCGGAATCTGAAAGTCGCCCACGTCGGCGACGAATAGCTGGCCGGCATAGGGACCGAAGCCCGCCGGCGCAAATTCCATCCCGGCCGGCGAGGTGAAGCCGCGCGCGTAGGGTTTGGCGTCGATTGTTCCACTCGGCGAGACGCTCATGATCAGCCCCAGGCCGGGTGTCGGCGAGGCCGGTAGGCTAGCCGCAATACTGACCAGCATCGCGGCGCCGTCGGGCGTAAAGGTGAGTCCGATCGGCGCGCCATATTTGCTGAAATCGGCGAACGGCTTGCATTCGCCCGCGCTGGTGAATTCGTAGACCGCGTCATTGTAGGCGGTCACGGCAAAGAAGCGCTTGGCGAAGGGGCCGCCGTCAGGACCGAACTTGGCCTCGACGCCAAAGCCCGAAATGCCCTTGGCGACCGTACCTGCGGGCGGCAGCGTGCAGGCGACCGTCGCCTTGCCGGTCTGCGCATTGACCACCTGAATCACGTGGTTGAGCACCGCGCCCTCGGCTTCGACGCGCGGCTGCGACAGCGTGATCAGTTGGCCTGCATAGTTGCCGAAGCCGGGCGGGGCAAGGTCGATGCCGGTCACCGGCAAGAGTTTGCCCAGGCCCACGATGACCGAAACTTTGCCCGCCGGGCTGACGGCGAGAATCCGGCTGCCGCTGTCACCGATCTCGCCGCCGTCGTCGTTGAGCCAGACGGCACCGTCGTGGATGAAGGGAAACAGCGGATCGTAGAGTTGGCCGGGCGGGACCAGCAGGCGCGCCGTGAAGCCGGGCGCGGCCTTGATCGTCGGCGGCGTCATCAGCAGGGCGACCACCCGGCGCAGTTCGGGCTGCGCGCGGCCGACCGTCGGCAGCGCGACCATCGCGAGCATCAGCGCGGCAACGCCAAGCCGGCGTAACGTCGATCTGAAATCCATTTTTCGGCATCCTCCAGCGCCTGTGCGATTGATAGTCCGCGCAGGACGATCAATCGCGAGCGGCGCTCATCAGACCTTTGCCCGCCCGGGACAGCGGCGGATTCCGCGCTGGTATAACACACGCCCCTGCGCCAGCGACAGGCGCGAGGGAACCTCTGCACAAGGCTCTGCTGTCACCCTGAGCGCAGCGCATGGGTCCCGGATCCGGGATTCTTCGCTGCGCTCAGAATGACAACCTAACTTGTGCAGAGGTTCCCTAGGTGCATCGCCGCGCCGAGCGCATGCGTCGGTCGGTCAGTCGGACGCCGCCCTGCGAATAATCGTTCGGCCCCATGCTAGACTGCGCAACCGCGTGAAACCGGCCAGCAAGCGCGTCCCGAATCGGCCGCGAGCGCAGGAGGCGAACAGATGACAGAGCAGAACATCGGCGAGGTCGATCCGGCGGCGGACGATCGCCTGCAACTCGGACTCTTCATGCCCAACTGCCGCTACGCTTATTCGATCAGCACCTACAAACCCGACGTCGACGACTGGACCTACGCGAGTAATCTCAAGATTGCGCGCGCCGCCGAAGCGGCCGGTTTCAGCTTTCTCTTTCCGGTGGCCAAATGGCGCGATTTCGGCGGTGTGACGCAGTATCTCGGCACTTCGCTCGAGACCATGACGTGGGCCAGCGCGATTCTCGCCAACACCGCACGCATCAAGGTGTTCTCGACGGTCCATGTACCGCTGTTCCATCCGCTGGTCGCCGCCAAGATGGGCGGCACGCTCGATCACATTGGCAACGGACGCTGGGGGCTCAACGTGGTGAGCGGATGGAGCGAGCGGGAATTCGGCCAGATGAATATCCCGGTGCTCGACCACACCGAACGCTACCGTAGAACCGCCGCCTATATCGAAATCATCAAGGGCTTGTGGACCACTGAGCCGGGCACCTTCAATTACGATTCGCCGTGGTACACGATCACCAATGGCTACGTTAGTCCGCAGCCGATTCAGCGGCCGCATCCGCCGATCGCCAATGCGGGGGTCTCCGAGGAGGCCAAGGAACTGGTCGCGCGGCTATGCGATTGGGCGTTCATCAGCCCGCCTTCGATTGAGTCGGTCGCCGGGGTCACGTCCGATATCAAGTCGCGCGCCGCGGTTCACGGCCGCCGGGTGAGATGCTGCCTCTATCCTTACGTGCTGTGGCGCGACACCGAGGCGGAAGCCCACGCCGAAGTGGCCCGCCTCAAGGAACATATCGACCTCGAGGCGGCGCGCAATTGGGCCGATGGACTCACCGGACGCAGCGGCTCGTTCAACGACTTCAGCCTCGAGATGTTTGCGATCGGCGGCGGCGCATTACCGGTAATCGGCACCGCCGAGCAGGTCGCGATCAAGCTCAGCGAACTGTATAAGGCCGGGATGGACGGGGCGCTGATGGTCTTTCTGGATTACTATCGCGACACGGTACGCTTTGCCGACGAGGTAATGCCAATACTGCGACGGCTCGGCACAATCGTCTGACGGGATTATATCCGCGTCAGCGCAACTCGGCGCGGACGATCGCGGCGCCGTGCGCGAGCGCCTGCAGCTTGCGATAGGCGATAGCGCGCGGCAGGTACTTCATGCCGCAGTCGGGCGCTGGAATCAGGTCCGCCGCCGCGACGTACTTCAGCCCGTGCCGGATGCGTGCGGCGACCTCCTCGGCGGTCTCGATCGCCGCTTCGTCGATACTCACTACACCGAGAATGATTTTCTTGCCGGCGAAGTCCTTGAGCACGCCCAGATCGATATTCGGCTGCGCCGCCTCGAGCGAGACCTGGCGCACCGTGCTGGCGGCTAACTGCCGCAGGAACGAATACTCACTTGGCTTGCGCTTGACCAATTGCGCATAGCCAAAACACAGATGCACGGCGGTCGCGCCGGCGATGCCTTCGAGTGCGCGATCGAGGCCCCGCACAGCGTGCCGCTTCGCGCCCTCGGGATCCATCCGCAGCCATGGCTCGTCGAGCTGGATCACGTCGGCGCCGGCGGCCTTGAGGTCGCGGGCCTCCTGGTTGACGGCCGCCGCGAAGTCCATGATCAACTCCGCATCGTCGGCATAAAATTCGTTCTTCGCCTGCTGCGCCATCGTGAACGGGCCGGGCAGGGTCGCTTTGATCAACCGGTCCGTATGCTGGCGCAGGAACTCAACGTCGCGCACCTCGACCGCCCGCGTGCGGCGGATCCTGCCGACCACGCGCGGAATCGGGATCTTCATTCCGGCGCGATCAATCAATGCGGGACGCTCGAGGTCGATGCCCTCGAGCGCCGTAGTGAAACGGTTGGAGTAGCTTTCGCGGCGCGCCTCGCCGTCGGTGATAATATCGATGCCGGCGCGCTCCATGTCGTGAATCGCGATTATCGTCGCGTCGTCCTGCGCCTGATCAAGCAGCTCCGGCGCGACCCGCCAGATTTCCGGCGATCGCACGCGCGGCACGCCGGACTCCTGCAGCTTGAGCCGATCGATTAGCCATTCGGGTTGCGGATAGCTCCCGACCACGGTGGTGGGCAGGAGGCCGTCGCGATCATGTGGAGCGTGCGGATCGGCGTGATCGGCGCTCTTCATCTGGCGGCTCCTACGTCGCCTCGGCTGATTTGCCTGGTCGATCGATTCCGCGCAGCCGCCGCGCATCGCCAGCCGCGCGAAGCCGGCCGATCGATTGGCGGCGGCCCAGCATTGCCGAGCCGCCGGCCCGAGGACCAATTACTGTTCGGAACGTCAGCTCTTCGGCCGATCGCGAACCGACTGCGCCGCAGTGATCTCGGCCGAATCGCGGTTCCCCAGGCCCAGCGCCGCGAGCGGTAGCGTGAAGCGCTCCTGCATACTCGCGTCGTCGGCGGTGAAGTTGCGCACCAGGCAGCAATACTCGAGCGACATCCCGTTGGGATCCTTGAAATAGATCGACTTCGACCAGACGTGATCGACGATGTCGGTGACCTCGACGCCCTTGGCCCGCAGCTCGTCGCGCTTGTCGGCCAAGCCAGCCTCGGTGCCGGCCTCGAAGGCGAAATGATAAAAGGCCGCCGGCACGCCTAGACCGCGATTGATCCCGGCATCGAATTCCACTGGCACACCGGGGATTCCGCGCGGCTCCATGAAGGCGATCAACTGATCGCGGCCGGTGTCAAAAAATACATGCCGGATGCGGCCGCCTTCCTGAATCTTGATCGTATCTGCGATCACCGCCTTGAAGCCCAGCACACCCTCGTAAAATGCGCGGGTCTTGTCGAGGTCAAGCGTCGATAACCCGACGTGGGAAAATCCTTTATGCGTCGTCGCCATCAAATGGTCCTCCTGCCTTGCCGCACGGGCGCGGAACTGACGCTTTTGCGTACGGATGAAATGATACCTAGCACTTACCGCCCGCCACTGACAGCATTCGCGGCAAGCGTCATTTTTCCGCCCGCTCGGCCATCCGCGCCAGCACCCGCGTACGCAACGGATCGGACATCAGATCGGCAAGCGGACGCGCCAACTGGAACACTTCGGTCACCAGGCGATGCACGTTCACGTCTTCGACCACCAGCGTATCGAGGGCCGCGAAATAGCGCCCGCCCTCATCCATGCTGGGCGGCCGTTCGCCGGTGGTCTGCGGATAGGCGAAGTCCGCGCCGGCGGCCAAAATCCAGGGCGACGCGACGACCTCGGCCGCGCGCGGAAAGAAGGCCGCAGCCAGGCGCTTGAGGCCGTCGCCATGCGCACCCGCAGCGCGCTCGGCCAGCAGACCCTGCAGCGCGGCGGCCTGTTTGGCGGCCGAACTCATACCCTGGCCGTAGACCGGGTTGAAGCTGCTGATGGCGTCGCCGAGGACCACGAACCGCTCGGGAAACGCGGGCAGGCGCTCGTAATGACGCAGCACGCTGGTCGGAAAGCGATGATGGGTGATCGGGGAGATCCTTTCGGCATCCTTGATCAGGTTGTAGAACTTATGTGTCGGCAACGCTTTGGCGAAGGCCATGAAGCCTTCCTCGTCGCTCGGCGGATAGTCGCCGAAGCGCCCGGCGACGCTAACCATCCAGCTATCGTTCTCGATCTCGCCGATTCCCGCACCGCTGGTGTATTTCGGCGGCGGGCCGCCAAAGAGCATCACGCGTTCGACCCCGTCGTAGCTGGGGGGCTTGCGAAATTTGGCGCTCGTGTAGGCAAAATCGCAGCCGATAACGGTCTCTTCGGGCTCTGCGAAACCCATTTCGCGCAGCCATCGCGGGGCGCGCGAGCCGCGCCCGCCGGCGTCCACGACGAGGTCGGCGGCGATCGAGTCGGCTACTCCGCCGCGATTGAAGCGGACGCCGCCGACCTGTCCGTTTTCGTAGATCATACTTTCGGCCGCCGCACCGAATTCAAATTTGATATTCGCCACCTCCATCGAGCACTGCCGGACGCAATGCTCCAGCAAACCGCGGCTCTGGCTGAAGCCGTCGACGCCGAGGTCGCGCGGCGACCGCACCGAACCGGACGGCGTATAGGCCTTGCCCGCAGGAAAAAAGAAGGCCGCCTCAATGCCGAAGCGAAAGCGCACAGCGCCGAGCTTGACCAGCCGATCGGTAAAATCGGGATAGAGTGCCGACAGTACCTGCTGCCCACCCAGCATCAGCGCGTGCAGATGGTTCCCCTGCGGAACGGATTTATGCACCACGGGCTGCAACTCGACCAGATCGCGTTCGAGCACCGTGACCTGGCCAAAATAGTCCGCCAGCACGCGTGCGGCGGTCATTCCCGCGATACTGCCGCCGATTACCACCGCGTGCCTCCCCAAATGATCGGGCATCAGGCTGCTCCTCGCTGGCGCAATTTAACTGTCGAACTCAAACGCATGTTTTCGGCTCCACTTACCTAATTATACCATCATTAATTACGAGTTCGAGCGACCAAATCAGGTCCCTCAGCCAAGCCGCATCACCGCGATGGCACGCTTCGGGATCGGCTGAGCGCGTACCGTACCAGATGAACGCGAACGCGCCCATTACGTTCCCCACGGCACTCAACCCACATTCAATACCGCGGACATTCTTGCCGTGAAGCCGAATGCAACCCTACTCTGGAGTTGACTGATCGTCGGGAAAAATAAGGGAGATATACTTGTGAAGCGTTCATGCAGAATTGCAGTTTGGTCTTTTGGTATCGCGATCGTATTCGGCGGCGCATCCGTGGGATTCGCTCAAAGTACTAACACCACAAGCAGCAGCGAGACCACGACTGCGGTGCCGCCAGCTGCGGCGCACCCGGCTCCGGTTGTCGTTGCAGCACACCCGGCATTACTTGCGGCGCCGGCGCCTGCAGTCGCGCCATCGACCACCAACAGCGAACGCGATTCCTCATCGAATTCGAGCAACAACTCGCCCGCTGGCGACACCAGCAGGCATACCTCGACCAGTACCACAAGCACCTATTAGGAATACGCCTCGCTGGAGAGCGACAGACCGGTTCGATGCGCATCCGCGTCGGGCCTGTTGCGCTCGCCACGTGATGCGCTTCTATGACACGTCGCCCCTTTCTGAAACCGTTTTGCCAGTACCTACAAAAAATGACCCCGCTTCGGATCCGAATAGCGCTGTCGGAGAACGACGAACCGACGCGCATAGCTGGCAAAATCGGATCGATCTGAAAATCCGGTTTTTGGCGCGGAAGCCCGCGATACAGAATCTAATAATCTACGCGATCGCTGCGGCAATCGTATGCTACGCGGCGCGCGGTGTTTCATGGACCCAGGTCGTCGATGTCGCCAGCCACGCCTCACCCTGGATATTCGTCATTGCCAGCCTGGGCGGCTTTCTATGCTGGTTCGTCGGCGAGACGTTCCTGTATTCCCGTTTGTTCAGCTATTTTCATAGTCCGACTGGGACGATTGAACTGCTTCCGACGATGGCCGCCGTCTATTTTCTTCAAATCGTAAATTCCTGGGTCGCCAGCGGCGCGTTTGTGCTTTTCCTTCACGCACGCAAACGCGTGCCGTGGATAATGGCCGGATGCACTTTACTGTTTCAGGCCTACCTCGACGCTACCCTGCTGGCTATATTGGCGCTCGTCGCGATCGTACTGGTCCCGACATCACCAATTAGGCTCGGTCTTGCCTACGCTGCAGGCATATTAGGCGCGAGCTGTCTCATCGCTTCGTTTTTCATTTCATGGGGGAAGCGGTTTCCCACCGGCAATTCGCTCCGATGGATATATGAACGGCCGTCGCTGGCGAGTTTCCGGGCCGCGCGGGCTACGCAATGCCTCATGCTATTCGGCATCCGCACTCTAATCGTCCTGGGCGCGGGCTTTGCGCTCTATGGTCAGTTTGTCAGCTTTCATATCCAGATATCGTTGGTCCAGACGCTGGCATTGACGCCCTTCATCGTGGCGATCGGGAATTCGGCACTCTCACCTGGCGGAATCGGAACGACGCAGATGGTCTTTATCCTGGCCTTCGCCCGTTTCGCGTCCAAGAACAATTTGTTTGCATTGTCGCTGGCTGTAACGGTTTTCAATTTTGTTGTGCGAATACCTATGGGAATAGCTATGCGAACCCCGCTCGCGGAAGGGGCCTCCGAAGCCGCAAACGACTTTACACCTGAGTACAAGATTGGCTAGGCAGAGGACTTATATGCACTGGCAAACGAAAAGCGCGATTCTCATCCTTGGTCTGGCCCTGTTGAATTTACCTCACGTAACCAATGCCGCCAATGATCAAACGGCCCAGGACTCCGTGAAACGGGTAGCCAGTCTTTTCAACAGCAAGTCCAGCATCGCAACGGTGAAGATGCAGATCTCCAATGAAGATGGACAACGCGATCTATCGATGAAGATCTGGTCGCTGGGCGACAAGGTTCTGGTACGTATCATCAGTCCTCCGGATGAGGCCGGCACCGCCGTCCTCAAAGAGGGCAGCGATATCAGATACTACCTGCCCAAATCGAACCGAACGGTCCACATCCCTTCCTCGATGGCGATGACGTCGTGGATGGGAAGCGACTTCACCATTGATGACCTGGTGAAGGAGCCTTTTCTCGCGCGCGACTATACAATTGCCACCTCCTTTACGGGAACCCGCGGCGGCGTTGCGGTTTATGAATATACGCTGACACCCAAGCCAGATGCGGCGGTGGTGTGGAGCAAGATCGTCCTACAGTTTCGCCAGGCCGACTCGGTCCCCACATGGCAGGGTTACTACGGCGATGACGGGAAGCTGGTTCGTGACCTTACCTTTTCTGACTATAAGAAAGAGGGCGGCAAGGTCATTCCGACTCACCTGGTCATGCAGTCGGCAGACAAGGCTGATACTCACACCACTATCGACTATGAGGATATCGCGTTCGACGTGCCAATTAGCGACGGAACATTCACGCTACCGCATTAACAGCAATGAACCTGGGCCTTCCACAGCTAGCTTGGCGCAATCTCTGGCGCAATCGCCGGCGTACCTTCATTACTATGGCGGCGATCGCGTTCGGCTATGCGATGCTGCTGTTCGTGGCATGCCTTATGGCTGGCCTGCGATGGCAGATGATCCAGAATGGCACCTGTCTGGTCATGTCTCAGATTCAGGTACACGCTCCCGGCTATTACCCGAATCGCGCGCTGCAGAAAACCCTGGGCGGGCGGCAGGGAACGGATGTCAGCGCGCTGCTCGCCACGATCGCCTCAGATCGGCGTGTCATTGCCGTGGCGCCACGGGTTTACGGATACGGCCTGCTGAGCGCGGCCCATCGCTCCGCTGGAGTGGAGCTGATGGGCGTCGTTCCCGATCAGGAACCGAAGATCACTACTTTGAACAAGCAGATAATAAAAGGTGGTTATTTGACCACGCATGCGCCAAAGGGGGTAGTAATCGGCGACAAGCTGGCCAGTACGATTGGAATTGGATTGGGAGCAGAAATCGTTTTGCTGACGCAGGCGGCGGACGGTTCGATGGGCAATGATGTTTATACCGTCGTGGGGATTCTTCACACCGGTCTGGACGCCGTGGACCGTGGATTGGTTCTCATGTCTTTGACCTCCCTCCAGGATCTGCTGCACCTTGCACCTGCCAGGATCCACGAAGTGGGTATCAAGCTGAATCATATAACGGCTGCTGCCACTGTGGCGGCCGCACTAGAGATCCGGCTGAGTAAGACGCTCCCCGTGCGCGTGAAGGCATGGCCTGAGTTGGCGCCTGAATTGGCCAACTACGTTCAGTTCAATCAAGGCGTCACAGTTGTGCTCTTTTTCATTTTTTTCCTGGTCGCGGTCATCGGTGTGATGAACACAATGCTGATGGCGGTGTTCGAGCGCACCCGCGAATTCGGCATGCTCATGGCAGTGGGTATGCGCCCCGCCCAGGTGATTGGACTGATTATGACCGAAGCCGTTGGCCTCGCCGTGGCGAGTCTGGTGCTGGGAGCAGCGCTTGGAGTTCCCCTCCTCTGGTATTTGCAGGTGCACGGTCTTGATTTGGGTGGCGCGACCGGCGAGGTGGTCTCCGTGGCGGGAGTCGTAGTTGGCCATCTGTGGTACGGCCGGCAGGATTTTACCGCGTACAGCCAGGCGGCCGTTGGGCTCGCCGTGACGGCACTGGTATCCGCGCTATATCCCGCATGGCGCGCCGCGCAGCTCAGGCCGACGGAAGCGATGCGTAAGGTTTAGCCGTGACGAGTCTATTACTGCTGGTGAAGATTAGCTGGCGCAACCTTTGGCGCAATCCCCGAGGTACCATGCTGACAGCCTTGGCCCTAGGTCTCGGGCTGGCATTGTTGCTGGTCTCATTGGGTCTGCTCGATGGCGGCCACGAACAGACTATTGCGGACGGGGTGCGGTTTGGACCGGGCCATGTGGTCGTCCAGGCGAAGGGATATCAAGACTCCGGCTCGGACGAACTGCTGCTTCCAGCGCTAGACGTTGCCAACATCGAGAACTTTTTGCAGACCGGAAACATCAGGCATGTTGTGCGAGGAATTAGTCCAAGGCTTCTGGCCACCGGTCTTATGAGCACCTCCGCGAGTTCTGCCGGCGTCAAAATCGTAGGAGTGATACCGGAGGATGACCGCGCGGTATCATTGATTCCGCAGCGGATGGTTGAAGGCACCTACCTTTCCAGTAACGACAAGCTCTCGGGAGTCGTGGTCGGTGATGAACTAGCGCGCAAGCTCGAGCTGAAGATAGGTTCCAAAGCGGTACTGATGACTCAGTCGCTGCGACCGTCAGGCGCCGCGACGGCGAACGGCGACGGCGATGAGATGCAAAGCACGCTCTTGCGCGTGAGCGGAATTTTTCGCACGGGAATTCAGGGGATCGATGCCAACATGATTTACCTGCCCTTGCCTGCGGCACAGGCGCTGCTGGGAGTAACCGGTGACCAGGTAACCCAGGTGACCCTTCTGCTCGCACAGGAAGGTGACTCGCCTATGGTTGCACGAGCTTTACGAAAGCAGTTGGCGGGAGAGCCGGTTGAAGTCCTGACGTGGCGGGAGTCGCTCCCGATGCTAGCCCAGATTCTCGGGCTCGACCACGCGTTCAACTATGTAATGAATGGCGTGATCCTGGCGATGGTGGGACTGGGAATTCTCAACACGATTCTTATGCGAGTGCTCGAGCGCCGCTATGAATTTGGCGTCAGTAAAGCTCTTGGTCTGCGGCCTCGGCAACTGGCGCTGATGGTTATCGGCGAATCGCTCGCCCTCACTGCAATCAGTTTGGTTCTGGGATTGGCGTTGGGCTTGAGCGTACAGCATTATTTCGCTACCGCCGGATTGGATCTGCGCTGGGTCTTCAAGGCCGGTCTGCCACCCGCGCTGGTCTTTGATCCGATTCTCTATTCGCGCCTGAGCGCGGATCGAATCGTCTGGTCGGTCAGCATCGTGTTCGCGATGGCGACTATCATCTCCTTTTATCCTGCCCTCAAAGCGGCGCAGACCGACCTGCCGGACGCCCTGAAGGTGGTTTAAGCAAAGAGGAAGATATGGACGAATGGGCGGTAAAATTGAGTGACGTGCGAAAGACCTATCGCACCGGACCAATTGAGGTTCCTGCTCTGCGTGGCGTGACTCTGAGCATCGCCGCCGGAGAATTTGCGGCCACGGCTGGACCGTCCGGTTCAGGCAAAACCACGCTACTCAACATCATTGGCGGACTCGATCGCGCCGACAATGGCGAGATATGGGTGGCGGGTCAGAACCTTCAAATACTATCTTCAGGTGATCTGGCTCATGTGCGTTTGCAGCGCATCGGCTTTGTCTTCCAGACGTACAACCTGCTGCCCGTCCTGACCGCTCTGGAAAATGCCGAATTTACTTTGCTGCTTCAGGGGATGCCGGCGCGCAAGCGCAGGGCAAGAGTCGAGAAACTCTTTTCGGAGATCGGTCTCGCTGGTCTTGAAGATCGCCGCCCCGCGGAATTGTCCGGCGGCCAGCAACAACGCGTCGCGGTCGCTCGCGCAATGGTCACAGAGCCCGCGCTCATTCTGGCAGATGAGCCGACGGCGAATCTGGACTCGGCCTCCGCTATCGCCCTCCTCGATGTGATGGAACAGCTCAATCGTACGACAAGGACGACCTTCCTCTTCTCCACCCACGATCCGCAGGTCATGGAGCGGGCTCATCGCTTGATCCGCCTGCGCGACGGCCAGATAGTCAGCGACAATACACGAAATAGCCAGACTGCCGCCGTTGCCTGACTAACTACCTCACTTGCGCGGCAGCGGGAACGAAGGCTCCGGCTTCCGGCAGAATTCGCATCGCTTTCCACAAACGCAGTGACCATCTATTCATCAGGCCCAAATCGCCGCACAGGCCAAACAGCTTGTTCGAGGCTTCGTAGACGCGCTCGCGGTGAATCGGATTCTTATGATACGCGGCGTCCACAACTTCACGCGGAATGTTAAATTCGCGCGCTACCGATGGCGACGCCTCCATCATTATCTTGCCCATGACGCCCAGGATGACAGGCACGCACAGTCCGAGCCGCGCGCGGCGGCTGTTACTCAGATCCGGAACGTCCTTGCGCAAGGTGTGACGCGCGAAGCTGATGTGGCGCGCCTCCTCGGTCACGTGGATCTGCATGATCCGCCGAATCAGCGGATGCGTCTGCTCACGGTTCTTGCGCAAAGTCTGGCGCTGCACATAATCAATCGGATGTTCACCCGCCAGTACGAAGATAAAGAACAATTCCGGAAACTTGCGCGCGTACTTGACCACAAAGTCGGCACCCCGGCGTTCGAGCCCGTTCAACGGAGGAATCTTGAAGCCGGTCCGGTTGATGAACTCCTGGAACATCAGTGAGTGCTGCGCCTCTTCGATGGTCTCGTGGTAGCAGTATCGGAATTCCGGCGACCCGCTCGGCAGCCCGCTCGCGAACTCAAGCAGGCCGCGCTTGAGTACATATTCGAAGATCACGCCGCTCTTCATGAAGTTGACCAACATGCTAAGGCCGATTCGCGACCGTATTCCCGCCGGCTGCGAGCGGTACCATTCGGTCGCGCCAAGCACGTCGTCCGGTTCGAGTTCCCACCGCGAATCATCCTGATCGATGCGGAACTCGGGAGCATCCCACGCGATGTCCGCGTAGGCGTCAAAATGTTTCACCACCGATTGGTGGTTAAGCCTGCGGATTAAATCAGAGTAGACATTGGCGTGGACCGCTTTCTCAACCTGTTCCTCTTCAGGAACAACGAACTGAGTGGACATTAGATTCTCCAGGATCACTACTTTTGGAGATCGCAAGTTCATGTTCCGCGGCGGCTGACGCGATAAGCGCACCACGCCATCGAGACCAATTATGGCCTCCCGGGTAGAAAATATTTACTTTTTCGAGCTGTTCTAGTGAAAACGACTACTGATCTATTTGACAGGCCGGGAGTCCAAATGCAACGGCCCTTGGTCCAGTTGCGCCTTGAGAGACGCGTGGCTAACGGCCGAGTCGAGCGAAATAGCGCAGCGATCAGGCGGACTAATCCCGGCCGCGGCGCGTATTTCAGCGAACTGAGAATCAGCTATTTATTTTTCGGCTGGTGTCCGCGGGAGTGGATCGGGCAGGAATCGAACGTTCTGTTCAACGGCTTGGTAGTGATGATTGCGCGATCGGTATGGCCGGCGGCGCGGCGGCGACCGTGGCGACAGGCTGCGCTCCAGCGGTATAGAAACGGATTAGCTGCGTCGTAACTTCGGAGCCTCCAACGAAGATTGGACCTTCCTGTTTGAGCAGGCGAAAGGGCGCCGTCGATTCAAAATAGAGCGTGTCTTTCGGAATCGCCGGCTTGATTATTTCCAGAAGGAAGCGCGGCCAGTTCGGCATCATGGTCGCGATGTCGACCTGGGCGGTGACCTTGTACGCTGAGAAACTGCCAGCCGGTACGGTCACATTCTCGATCCGCCCGACGGTAACATCCTGCCCAACGTAATTGTACGGTGTGATTTGCTGATTCAGCGTTCCTTCCGCGCCCTCGCTCGGTACGTTTGGCGTATCCAGGACGCGCAGAAAAGCCATCCATGGAACCGCATCGGGATAGAGGTAGGTCGGGAGATTGGGTGATCCAGTCAACTTGGGCCTCGCGTCGTTGCGCCAGAACCTGCTCTGCAGCGCGCGGCCTTTATCGAACAGCGTCCATTGGAACGTCGTGCAACCGGGTTGATGATTGGAGAAAAGCCAAAAACCAACTTCGTACTGACCATCGGGCAGCGTGCTCACCTCAATGTGAACCCGGTTCTCGCCCACGATCTCGTCCCACGCCTTGACCCGCATCAATTCCTGCCCAGTCCGATCAACACTCTGGCTGGTTTCGTCAACCTCCACTCCCGATGGCGGCGTGATCAGGCGGGCCCCGGATTGCTCGCCAGTCATGGCCCGACCGACCAGGCCACGCGCCATCAGCCATGTATCCATCGCACCGCTCGCACCCGACTGGGTACTCGGTGCCAGAACCACATCGGCGCGGCCCGCCGCAGGCAGTTGAGTCAAAACCGCCGCAATTACTATGAGCGAAATAATCAGAATCCGGAGTCGCATCGATGATCAAGTGCCTGTTGTGGAAATTTGGATCTCCTACAAGACGACGATGCGTGTCGACGCACAGGTTTACGCACCACCTGCTACGATGCAGGCGTTCCGCACGCATACCGCCTGGAAACTGCAACTCTTCCTCAAGTAGAGGTGGAAGATGGAAGCAAACTCTCGGGAGGTAAAATTAGGCTATACCCTTCCGACGCGCCAAAGCAACTGCCTCCGCTTTGCTAACCGGTGCGTGCTCAGCGCTCAATTACGTGGCGCGGCCATTGCCAAAAGGACGGCGTCCAATCGCGTCCTTCGACGGCAAGGGCGGCAGCGTAGCCGCAGGCGGGAGTCAGGTTCAGCAGCGACCATCGAAAAGCTTCGTCTGAATCCGGCTGGGTGTTCAATAGCGCCGCAGGTTCTCCGGGAATCAGTGACACGTCAAACTGGTCCAGTGGTATCGAGAGTCCTTCACCTCTTGCCTTGATGTACGCCTCCTTGCGGGTCCAACAGAGAAAGAATGCGTACTCCCGAACGCTCGGTGGAAGCGCTCCAAGCGCAATAATCTCGCTGTGCGAGAAAAATTGCCCGGCGATTTGCTCAACTTTCAAATCACAGCGGATGAATTCGAGATCGACGCCGATCCCGCGGCCACGAGTAAGAGCATAAAGGGCCGTTCCGTGAGAATGAGCAAGATTGAACTGTATCGCGTCAGCGCCGCATTCCGCGGCCAGGGCGGGCTTTCCATGTGTACCATAAATGAAAGAGATGCTATTGGGGACCGTGCCCAGATAGCCGGCGAGGAGCGACCTGAGTATTCCACGAGCCGCAATAAAGCGCTGGCGGTCGCGGCTGAAGTAGAATCGGCGGGCTCTCGATCGTTCGTCGTCGTCCAGCGTGTTTTGGAAGTTATTTAATTGCAAAGGGCTCTGATCCAGGCAGGCCCGCCAAACATGCACCGCGTCGCTTCCGAGGCGCAGATGCCCGCAAGACGATAACCATTGGACGTCAACAGACGCGGCCGTCGTCTCTGCGCCCTTCATCGCAGTTCCCGCGAGAGTGCCTGAAGAACCAGCGGCTGAGTCGTTTGCAGGAAGAAGTGGTCGCCGGGAAACATCCGGATCGAGAAGGAACCATTCGTCTGATCGCGCCATGCCTGGAGATCGCGATGACTCACTTTCTCATCACTCATACCACCGAAAGTGGAAATCGGGCAACTTAGCGGAGGCTCCCACGAATACCGGTAGCTTTCGTACAGCGCGAAATCCGCGCGCAGCGACGGCAGCACGATATCCATGAGTTCCCGGTTTTTCAGCAGCTCCTCCGGAGTACCATTCAGGCGGCGCAATTCCACCGAAAATTCAGATTCCGGCAAATTATGAATCGGCTGGCCTCGATAAGGTATTTGCGGCGCGGGTCCCGCCGACACTATAATTCGGACGGGACTGGTCTGACTAATTGCCCTAAACCGTCGGGCAAGTTCAAAACTCACAAGAGAACCAAGACTATGACCGAAAAAAGCGAATGGCTTGTCGAGCAATGGAAGTAGCGCTTCGGCCAGCGCCTCGACCAGAAGAGGAACCTTCCTGAACGGAGGTTCCATTAATCGAGTTCCGCGTCCCGGGAACTGAATCGGGCAGACCTCAACGTCGGCGGGCAGGCCCTCTGACCAGTTACGAAACACCGACGCCGCACCGCCGGCGTATGGAAAACAGAACAGGCGCAGGCGCGCCCGCGGATTCCGCTTGCGGCCCGCAATCCAGGCGTCAGATAGGGCGCCAGCAGTCACCCTTTCCTTCCGCTCCCATTCAGGTGATTTCCGTTCAAATGAACCCTTGAAAGCACCGGCACAATTGCTGGAATGTTCATCTTTTTGCGGAGACTGAGCGGTCTCATATCGATCCACACTTCATTGATGTACGCCAGGCATTCCGATTTAGATCCTCGCTTAGCCGCGTCGCGCCATCCGCTGGGATTCGGGCGGTCGGCGGCCCAGATCGAGAATTGCTCTTCGTCATTCACCACGACTTTATATTTTGTGCTTTTGTCTTCGTCGTTGTTCATTGCGCGTCCTTCATCAATTCGCCCGATGGCTTGACCTTGCTGCCTATATTTCGAGATCCGGTTGCACCTGTTCGATGCACGCTGCCAGCTTCGCGGCCAGAGTCTCGACATTCGGTTTGTAAATCATGGTGGCGTGATTGCCGGGAACGATATGCACATCGACCCCTTCGTCGGCCCAATCACTCCACCCAAGAGTCGAATCGATAGCATTTCCGGACGGGTTCTCATTAGCCTTGAACAGAGTCACTCGACCGGGATAGCGATGCAGTACGTAATTACGACTAGCTCGAAAATCCGATTTACAGAGCTCGATCAAGCGATGCGCTTGATCAGCTTCAATATCAGGTGGTATCAACCCGGCGCTCTTCCCCTGCTCCAGCACGCGCGCCAAAAGTTCACCTGGTGGCAAAAACGCAACGCCCTTGCCGAGATCGGCTGAAAGATCAAAATAACGGATTACATCAGCCAGCAACATCGCTTCGAAATCTTCGTCCGCGACATTCTCAACGGTAGAGGGAATGCGAGCGTCGAGCAGAGCCAGCAAGGCTACCTTTTGTCCCCGCGCGTATAGCTGCTGCGCCATCTCGAAGGCTATCTCGCCACCCATCGACCAACCACCTAATAGGTAAGGCCCTTCCGGCTGCACCGACTGAATAGCTTGAATATAACAAGCAGCCATATCCTCGATTCGCGTATGCGCTTCCTGCCCTTCTTCCACACCTCGGGCTTGCAGTCCGTAACAGGGCTGATCGGAACCCAGGCATTGCACCAGACCGATAAACGGAAAGACGTGTCCGCCCGCCGGATGCACCAGAAAGAGCGGTCGTTTTTTGCCCAGTGGCTGGATAGGTACCAGCGATGATGGCGCTGCTGACAACGAATTCTGGCGGACGATAGCGGCCAACCCCTCGACGGTTGCCCCTTGAAAAAGCGCCGCCAACGGAAGTCTCTTACCCAGTCGCTTGTCGATTAACGCGAACAACCGCACCGCCAATAGCGAGTGTCCTCCGAGTTCAAAGAAATTGTCGGTCACTCCGATCGGCCGAACGCCAAGCACCTCTTCCCACAGCGCTGTCAGTTGACGTTCCAGTTCGTCTCGCGGCGCCACAAATATCTTTCCCATTTCGGGCCGCGTCTGATCCGGTTTGGGCAGGGCACCGCGATCCACTTTCCCATTAGGCATCAGAGGCATCGATTCGAGCAACATGAATACCGAGGGCACCATGTACTCAGGCACCCGGTCTTTCAGAAAGCACCGCAAGTCATTCGCCGTTGGAGCATGCTCGTGATCACCGAGCACGTACGCAACCATGCGCTTCTCTCCCCGGCCGTCCTGATGAGTAGACACAATCGCTTGATGCACGAAAGGATGTTGAGCGAGAGCCGCCTCGACTTCCCCGAGCTCGATTCTGAATCCGCGGATCTTCACCTGATGGTCGGTCCGCCCGATATACTCAATGTTACCGTCGGCCAATTGCCTTGCCACGTCGCCAGTTTTGTACATTCGCGCGCCGGCCACGTGACTGAACGGATTCGGAACAAACTTGTCAGCGGTCAGGTCCGGCCGGTTCAGATATCCTCGCGCCAAGCTCCTGCCTCCGATATGAAGCTCGCCCGGAACTCCGATCGGAACTGGATTATAGTCCCTGTCCAGAATATAGATCTCACGGTTAGCCAGAGGGCGACCGATCGGAACTCGATGAAATCGCACGCCGTTATGGGATAGCGATCCAGTCTCAAACGCGGTTGCAGTTATAGTCGCTTCGGTGGGCCCATAGGCATTGATTAGGCGAATCGCACCAAGCGGAGATTGCCGCCAGAGATCGAAAGCTTCCGGCGACATCGCGTCTCCGCCGACGAGGAACAGTCGGTACGGCGCGCTCAAATCCGACTCCGATCCTGCCGCCCATTCCTGGATAAGCTCCTGCCAGTACCCCGTAGGAAGGTCCACTACGGTCAATCCGAATTCGGCCGCTTTGCTGTGAAATTCATTCGCTCGCCATACTTCTTGTCCCACGACGACCAGGCGCGCGCCGGCGATGAGGGTAGGCAGTATCTGTTCCAGCGACAGATCGAAACTCATCGATGCAAGCTGCAATACCCGATCGGTTGGCTTTAGATCGTAGTACTTTTCAGCGTCACAACAATGCTCCGCGATCGAGCCGTGCGAGACGAGAACTCCTTTCGGCTGACCAGTAGATCCCGAAGTATAAATTATATAGGCCAGATTATCTGGCTGGATTAAGCTGGTCGGGTTTTCCGCACTCTCCCGGATGGTCGCTTCCGAGTCCGTATCCAGATCGACCACGCGGGCCCAATGTTCCGGCAACCCGTGAATCAACCGTGTCTGGGTCAGGAGCACCGCGGCCTTCGAATCCTCCAGCATAAAGCCAATGCGTTGTTTTGGGTAAGCCGGGTCCAATGGCAGGTACACGCCCCCAGCCTTCAAAATGCCGAGCAAGCTTACCACCACTTCCAGCGAGCGCTCGAGGCATACTCCCACCGCAACTTCCGGCCCTACGTTCAACTTCCGCAGGCTATGCGCGAGTCGATTCGCGCGAACGTTCAGCTCGCAATAGCTTAATTGTTGGTCTTCGAAGACCAGTGCGATCGCGTCAGGCGTTCGCTCTACCTGGGCTTCAAACAGCTCATGAATAGTTGGCGGCGGGATATAATCCTGGCTGCTGTCATCGCAGCCCAACAGGGCTTGCTGACGCTCAGAATTGGATACTAGTGATAGGTCGGAAAGGCGTTGGTCGGGATCTCTAACTATAGCCTCGAGCAAGATCTGGTAATGCGACAACATACGACTTATCGTGCCTGCGTCAAACAAATCGGTGTTGTAGGCTGCGGTTACAACCAGACCCCGGTCGGAATCTACCACATGAAGCGTCAGATCGAAGTGAGTAGTTCCACCGTCCGCAATCACGGGAGTCAAGCTCAGACCCGGCAATGCGACCGCGTGCACTGGCGAATTCTGAAGGACGAACATCACTTGAAACAATGGATTGCGGCTCAGATCGCGATCGATGTGCAATGCCTCGACGAGCTTCTCAAACGGCAGATCCTGATGCGCGTACGCGTCCACACATACTTTGCGCTCGCGCCGTACGAGTTCTCGAAAGGTAGGATTGCCAGATAGGTCGGTGCGCAACACCAGAGCATTTACGAAGAAGCCAATTAGTCCTTCAATCTCGATTCGATTGCGATTGGCGACCGGAGTGCCAACAACTATATCTTCCTGCCTGGTGTAACAGCGCAACAGCACTTTGAACGCTGCCAATAGCGTCATGAAAAGCGTGGCCGCCTCCTGACTGCTGAGCGTGCTAAGTGCGCCGCCGAGTTCCTTCGGCAACAACAAGGATTGATGACCGCCGCGAAAGGTCTGCACCGCCGGCCGGGGATGATCCTCAGGCAGATCCAGCAGCGGCGGAGCGCCGGCGAGTTGTTGCTTCCAATAGTCCACTTGTCGCTCAAGCACCGCGCCCTGCAACCATTCTCGCTGCCACTGAGCAAAGTCGGCATATTGAATCGATAACTCCGGCAACGGCGACGGATTCTCAGAGCAGTACGCCTGGTACAGTGC
>DAHVFB010000075.1 GCA_027317185.1 Deltaproteobacteria bacterium | reverse complement strand
ATGGACTGACCAAAGTGCCGCGGGTCGAGAGTTACCGCGGTTTCATTTTCGCCAGTTTGAGTCCGGCGGGAATCTCGCTGGCCGAGCATCTTGGCCGCGCCCGCGAGCAGATCGATCTTTTCGCCGGTTTGTCGGAAGCCGACGAGATCGTAGTCGGGGCGTGTCCGCACAAGTACAGTTTCAGGGCCAACTGGAAGCTGGCGATCGAGAATGCGATGGACGGCTACCATACGATGCCGACCCATCAATCGTTCGTCTCTGCGGTGATGGATCGCATCCGCGCGAACCCCTCGCCCGAACATGCCGCCGCCGCCTTTGACCCCGATGCGTTCAGCTCCGGCCATGGCGTCAGCCGCGATCTGGGCGGCGGCCATGTGATGCTCGACTATGGCTTTCGCATTTACGATCCGCTCAACGGAGATACCCTGCCATCGGTGCGGCCCATCACCGAAAGTGGCGAGGCTCACTTCGCAGAGCTTCAGCGCCGGGTGGGTACCGAACGGGCGGCGGACATGCTGCGCGAAGGCGCAACCCACACGCTGATTTTTCCGAATTTGATTTTGATCGGACTGCACATTCGGGTGGTGCAGCCGATAAGCATCGATCGCACCGAGGTCTGTCTTTATCCGGCCACGCTGAAGTGGCTGACGCCGGAGGTCAATCAGATCCGGCTGCGCGCTCATGAGGCCTTTTACGGGCCGGCCAGCTTCGGCAATCCGGATGACTCGGAGATGTTCGAACGGATGCGGATGGGCGCGAACGCCGACTTGGCCCCATGGAATATTATTTCGCGTGGGACCGGCAGCGAACGCCGCGATCAGGCCGGGCTGCCGATTGGCGATTCGATCGATGAACTGACCCAGCGGGCTATCTGGCGTCAATGGAAAAAAATGATGACGCATGATCCGATCTTATCGACCGGACGCAAGCGAGCCTCCCGCAGATAATCAGGCCGACGGCTCAGGCATAGGAGGCGCGGTCAATTATGGCGCATTCCAGAACAGTCTACGACGAACTGGTCAAGTCCGATCGGGTTCATTCGCGGCTGTACACCGACCCCGGGATTTTCGGGGAGGAAATCGATCGGATATTCCATCGCGGCTGGGTGTTCGTGGGACACGCGGGCGAGGTGCCGAATGCGGGCGACTTCCGGCGCAAGCGGATCGGGATGCAGCCAGCGATTATGGTTCGTGATCAGAGCGGCCAGGTGCAACTGCTGCTCAATCGCTGCCGCCATCGGGGCGCCATGGTCTGCGATGAAGAACGGGGCAACACGCGCGCCTTTCGCTGCGCGTATCATGGCTGGACCTACAAGCTCGATGGGTCGTTGGCGGGAGTTCCCTATCCCGAGGCTTATGGCGACAGCTTTCATCGCGAGGATTATGGACTGACCAAAGTGCCGCGGGTCGAGAGTTACCGCGGTTTCATTTTCGCCAGTTTGAGTCCGGCGGGAATTTCGCTGGCCGAGCATCTTGGCCACGCCCGCGAGCAGATCGATCTTTTCGCCGGCTTGTCCGACTCGGATGAAGTCAGCGTGGCCGGCGCTCAGAAATACGACTATCGCGCCAACTGGAAACTTCAGGTCGAGAACGCGATGGACGGCTACCACGCAATTACGCTGCACGAGTCGTTTCTCGGCGTACTCGAAGAGCGCGCCCGTCATAGCGAGGCGGCCGATGACTTCAAAGGGCAGTTTCAGGGCAGCCGGTTCGCGGTGACCCGCGATCTTGGGGGGGGCCATGTGATGCTCGACTACTGGAACCGTCTTTACGATACGCTCAACGCCGATCCGATTCCGGAGGTTTTCCCCACCACCGAGTCAGGCCGGGCGCATTTCGAGCAGCTTACCAGCCGGTTCGGCAATACCCGCGCCGCGCACAATCTGCTGCAGGGCATGACGCACACGCTGATCTTTCCGAACCTGATTCTGATTGGAATTCAAATGAGGGTGGTGCAGCCGGTGAGCGTCGATTACACGGAAGTGGCGCTCTATCCGACGACGCTCAATTGGCTCAGCGATGAGGCCAACGCTTCGCGTCTTCGCGGTCACGAGGCGTTTTTCGGACCGGCGGGCTTCGGCGGCCCCGATGATGCCGATATCTTCGTGCGCGTGCAGGAGGGACTCGGGGCCGATCTGATCGACCCGTGGTTGCTGATCGGACGGGGGCTCAATCGCGAACGGCGCGATCCCGATGGTACCATCGTCGCCGAGCGTACCGATGAGGCAACTCAACGCGGCATCTGGCGCCAGTGGAAGAAAGTGATGACGGAACGATCGACGATTCCGCGCTCACGAACCGGTTCCGCGATTACCCTTCGCTGAGTTTGCCTTCCCGAATCTATCCTCGCGCGAAATTCCGAAGGTTTGTAGCCATTTGCCTTGACAGTCGAGGCGCTACCAAATACCACGACTGCCATGCATCGGCGTATTTTGCCCCTTCTTCTGCTGCTGTTAAGCGGCGCGATGGTTGCGTTGGTCCTGAGTTGCAACAATAACAACTTCGGCTGCGGACAGTTCGGTCTCAATGTATATAACGCAGGCCCTTGCTTCACGCCGCCGCCGCCGCTCGGCAAGCATCTTATAGCAATTGCAGTATGCCCTGGGGCGCCGGCGTTGCCCACCGTGACGTCCAGTTCGTCGCCTACCGGAAAACCGAGCCCGACCGCCACGCCCACTCCTTGCGCGACTGCGACCACCGTAATGATACCGGATGTGGTGAATTTCAACGCTGGAGGGACCTTCAAGCACGGTAAGAAGCTCGATTTTAAAGACATCAGCAGCGTCGCGGGTTGGTTCAGAAACAATACGAATCTATCCTACGATGGCTCCGCGGTGCCCGGTCAATTTACCACCAACAATCCCGGTTGCACCTGCATCTACGCCAGTTCCGGCGGTCTGGTGAGCAATCCGATGAACGTGGCCATCGCAGCCAACGGTGGCTCTTATCCGGTCTGCTCGCCTTGTTCTGCCGCAACTGCCTCTTCGACTCCGACTCCGGCCCCGGCAGCCGCGCCGGCCGATGTCACCACGGCGCCGCCGGCCACTGCGAAAGTGATGTGGCGGTTCGACGCGCATGCCGCAATTTCCGGGCAAATCGCGGTTGGGCCATCGGGCACGGCTTATTTCATCTCGACCGATCACGTATTGCATGCGATTGACAATTTGGGACGGCAGCTCTTCGCGCGACCCTCTGCCGGCGGTTCTCCAGTGGCTGGACCGGCTGGCACGGTCTATGTGCAGGGGCCTGATGGTGGCTTGATCGCGATCGATTCGAGTGGCGGCTCGCTATGGGTCGCGGCGATCGGCAACGGTGGCCCGATCGGAACCGGAACCGATGGCACCGTTTACGCCTCAGCGAATGGAGACCTGGTTGCGGTGGCCGGGGACGGGACCGTGAAGTGGCGAATCGCGATGGCGGGTGTGCGTCAGGTGCTGCCGTTGCCCGAAGGCGGCGTGATGGCGGTCAACGACGGCGGTCTGGCGGGAGTGGCGTCGGATGGCGCGATTCAATGGAGCTTCGCACCGGCGAACGGAATCGTGGGAGACGCAACGATGTCCGGGAATACGATCTTCGCGATTTCCGGTGCCGCCATCTATGCGATCGATTCGAGCGACGGCAGCGAACTGTGGCATAAGCAGCTTGCCGAACCGCCGGCCAGCGGTGTCGTCTCGGCGGGCGCAACGCTGTACCTCGGCGCGACCGGAGTTTCGGCATTCGATCTAAATGGGGGCCAGATATGGAGCTCGCCGCTGCCGGGCGCGGGCGCGACTGCGATCGCGGCGACGACGACGGGAAAGGTGATCATCGCAAGCAATGGCGGCCATCTGGCGGAAGTCGGGCCGGGCGGATCGATCAGTTGGATCGGCGGAGACTTCGGCAAAGTGAGTTCTATTGTTATTTCACAATCAAATTCAATTTATGTCGGTTCTAACAGCGGTTACTGTTGGAAAATAAAGGAAATAAGTGGAAACTAATAGCTACGCTAGGGAATAGGTTGCAAGATATTGCTAGTAATTACATAATATCAGATATGAAAAGTTAATATTAGTTACGATAGGCTTCCATCGCTATGGCGGGGCTTCTAGGATCACAGCTACCGGAAATACCGCGATCGGACCCTAATCGACATTTAGTCGGCGAGTTGATCGGGCGGTCTTCGCGGCTCTCCGGGAGGAATGGCCGGAAGATTCCGTCAACTCAAGATAGTGGCGATAGCCGCTTTCGCGATCGCAGGCGCGGTTTCGATGCTGCTGACGTCCGCCCCATCCGGATCGACAGGACACCCCGAGCTTTTATCGCGATCCCTGCTTCGCGATTCGTCGAATCGACGCGAACGCGAGACCTACCTTATCCTCAGGCAAGGATTGTCCTTCGGCGTTCCACCAAATGCGTATCGCGACGCATTGAACGCGAGCGGCTCGCGCTTCAGTCAACACCTGGGACCGGCGTCCGCCGCAAACTTTGCGACACAGACGATCCTGGGCTGGAGTTCGATCGGACCTCAGCCGATCCTCAATGAAGTCGAACCGGAACTGGGCGGGACCGTACCGCTCGCGAATGCAACCGGCCGAATTACCGCTCTCGCGATAGATCCCAGGTCAGGCGATATCTTTGCCGGCGCGGCGGGCGGCGGTATTTGGCGCAGTACGGACGGCGGTAATAGCTTCGCCCCCGTGTTCGATGCGCAACCAACCCAGGCCGTCGGCGCGATCGCGATCGATCCCACCACCTCGCCCAACAGCACGGTTTACGTGGGCACTGGCGAAGGCAATGAAGCGATCGATTCGTACTACGGTCAGGGAATCTTCAAATCAGCCGATTTAGGCGCCACCTGGACGCAACTGGGAGCCTCGGTGTTCAGCGGTTCGGGGATCGCCAAACTGGCGATCGATACCTCGCATGCGCCGCCGCATCTTTTCGCCGCGATCACCAATGCCACCAGTGCGGGACGGGCCGATCCGGACATCCTGGAGGGCAATGCCGGACGGCAGGGCATATGGTTTTCAGCCGATGGCGGCACCAATTGGTCTCAGATCGGGGCGTTCAATTGCTCCAACTGTCCCGGCAATGACGTGGTGGTCGATACGAACAATCCGGGCAGCGTATGGGCCGCGATCGAATACGACAATGTTTATCACTCGAGCGATGGCGGGGTTACGTGGCAGCCGATGTGCTTCAGCAACGACAGTCCATGCAGCACGCCAGCCAGCTATGGCCAGTTCGGGCGCGACGCGATCGCGGTGGCGGCGGATGCGCCTGGAACGGTGTATGTGATGGTCGGCGCGCCGGACGGAATCGAATACCTTGGGTTTTTCAAATCCACTGATAACGGAGTCTCGTGGACCACTCAGAATGTCCCCACGGTAACGATCGGCGGCGTTGCGCTCGATGGAACCTTGCCAGAAAATCTCGCGCAATCGTTTTACGATCAGGCGCTGGCGGTGGATCCGTCCGATCCGACCGGCGCTAGCGTGTATTTCGGCGGCGTGGCGATCTATCAAAGCCTCAATTCCGGCGCGACGTGGTCGTTCCTGACGCCGGGCGGTACGACCCATTCCGATCAACATGCGATCGTCCCGCTTGAGAGCAACGGTTCGACCGTCGGTTTTCTCCTCGGCAATGATGGCGGACTGTTCCGCTACGACGGCTCCGCGGGATCGTTCACTCCACTCAATGCCAGTATCGCGGCCGCGCAGCTCCAATCGATCGCGCCGCATCCCAGCGACGCCGCGATAGCGCTGGCCGGTCTGCAGGATAATGGAACGCAGATGTTCTCCGGCTCGATCGGATGGGATGCGGTGGATATCGCGGATGGAGGCATTGCGGCATTCGATCCGATCGATCCGTCCCACGCCTATCACACCTACGCCAGCACTGGCGGGACGCCGCAAATCGCCGCTTCGACCGACGGCGGAAAGAGCTGGGACTACACCGATCCCACCAATGGAATCGCCAGTGTCTACGGCAGCGATTATTTCAATTTCTATCCGCCGCTCGCCGCCGATCCGGGGGTCGCTCACCGCGTGCTGTTCGGCGGCACGCTGGCGACTTATGTGTCGACCGACGGCATGTTCACCTGGCGCGTGCAGGGCAATATCAATGCGTACAATCCAACTCAGGATGTCGAGTTCGCGCCATCTGACGATACTCGCGCGTGGGCTTTGACGCTTTCGGAGACCGGCCTCGGATTTCAAATCTACAACACCACGAATGCGAATTGCCCCGATCAACCCGGCTGTAGCAATCCGGGTACGCTGGCCTATTGGAACCAGGTGACCTCCAGGATCAACGCGGCATTTCCCGCGGGCCTGACCACCGCCGATACGCAGGCCACCGGGATCGCGGTCGATCCGTATCATGCGCAGATCGCTTATCTGAGCCTTTCAGGGTTCACCGCGGCCACTCATATCGGCCATGTTTTTCGCACGGCGGACTTCGGCCAGAATTGGGCCGAGGATGATGGCGCAGGCGGATCATCGCCGCTGCCCGACGTGCCGATTCTGCGCGTGCTGGTGGATCGCGATGACCCGACCGGCAATACGCTTATCGCAGCTTCGGATACCGGAGTCTTCCGCAGTATCGACGATGGTGCGAGCTGGACCGCGTTTAATCTCGGCGCCATTCCGGCGGTGCCGGTCTTCGATCTTGAACAGAGCCTGACCGGAACCATATTCGCAGCGACGCATGGCCGTGGCGCGTATCTGCTGACCGGGCCGACTCCAATCGCGACTCCCACGCAAACCGCGACTCCCACGGCAAGCGCAACTGCAACCATGACCGCGACGGCCAGCGCGAGCGCCACGATCACCGCTACACCGGCCCCCACTGCGACGATAACGCCGACCGCCACGCGCACACCTGGCGCGACCGCGACCCCCACGGCGACGCCCTTGCGAACCGCGACCGCTACGGCTACGCCGACAATTACCGCCACGCCGATCCCGACGGCTACTCCGGTTCCGATTCCGCTGGCCTATCATCCTCGAACCCTTGGATTTCCGGCCCGCTTGTTCGGCGCGACCGGCATGAGCAGCGCGCCGTTTCGAGTTTTCTTTAATAATCGCAAACGTTCCCACGGTGCAGCAGTGAAATTTGAACAACCCACTATCACCGGCGATTTTGCGATCGATACCGCCCGCAGCACCTGTGGAGCCACGCTTGCCGATGGCGCCGGCTGCGTCATGGCGATCAGATTTACGCCGTCGGGTCCGGGTCTGCGCGCGGGAACCCTGCGCATGGCCGACAGCGCGCTGAACAGTCCTCAGATGGTCAGGCTGACCGGCCGGGGAATTCCGGCCCGTCTGCATCTGAAGCCCGCAATGGTCAGGTTCGGCCGCACGCCGATCGGACAGACCAAACAGGTGAAAATCACGATCGAGAATTTCAGCCCGGTAGGGCAGATAGTGACCGCGATCAAATCCGGCCTTTCTGATTATCGGGTGAGCAAACCATGCATCGGCTTGATACCGGCGCACTCATCGTGTCCCTTCGCGATCGAATTCACGCCCTCGAGTACCGGGCGCAAGCGCTCGCAAATTTTTATCGACGAGGACGACGACGGCGCCGCCAGCCCGCAGTCCATTACGGTGGTCGGGCTGGGATCTTGAGCCGCGGCCCGCAATAAACGCTGATCGCGCCCTTGTAAATCGTTTACAAGGCCCAATTTTAACGAACGTTGACCGGTTTGACACCGGACCATCCCGCAATTAGCTTCACTTCATTAACCGGAGCCGAGAAGTGGATCGAGAAGAGCGCCGGGCGCAGGTGCTGCGCCACGCCAAACGCATATTTGCCCGCAAGGGCTATCATCGCACGAACGTGGCCGATATTATCTCCGCCGCCCACATCGCACGCGGCACCTTTTATTTGTATTTTCGAAATAAACGGGAAATTTTCGAGGTGCTGCTCGATCAGGCGTTGCGCGATCTTTCGGATCGAATCCGGCGCATCCGGATGGCGCCCGAGGAGGCCAGTCCGATCGCACAGTTGCGCGCTAATCTGAACCGGGTTCTGGAGTTTGTGCTGACCGAGCGGGAGCTGACCGATATCGTCCTGAATCACGCGGTCGGCTTCGATCGCGAACTGGACGCCAGGATCAGCGAGTTCTATGACCAGATCGCCGAGAAAATTCAGCGTTCGCTGGACCTCGGTATCCAGATGAAGCTGGTGCGCGAGTGCGATACGCGAACGGTCGCCGCCTGCATCCTGGGGGTGGTGAAGGAAGTGGTGGCGGAGCTCTCGCGTGAGCGCCGCGGGGAGCCCGAGGCAATTGTCGAGCAGATGCTGAATTTCGGCTTGCGGGGCGTCTCGCAACCCGAGCTGCTCGATGATCGAAATGAGGTATTGGATGGTGCGGCTGGCAGCCGGCTTGTCGGCGGCCTGCACTAGACTGACATGTCAGTTCATAAAGCGAAGAAGCGGTCGGCGCGCAACGGAATACGCGGGCTGGCCTTTTACGATCTCGATGGCACGCTGGTTGATTTCAACCTGGTGCATGCGGCGGTGTTTATCGTCACCAATCTCGGTGAATGGACCGGGCGTGCGGCCTACCTGGGCAGCCTGATTGCGCGAATTCCGCGGCTCTATCGCGCCGAACGGCAGGATCGCAGGCTGCTTAACGTGGTGCTGTTCTCGGGCCTGCGCGGAGTCTCGCAGGATCGCTTGAACGCACTGGGTGAGGAGTATTGCGAGCGGGTGTTGATCGATCGGATCTATCCGCAGGCGCGCGATCTGCTTGAAGGCAACCGGGCCGCCGGACTGGAGCCGATACTGGTAACCGGCTCGCCGGATTTTATTGTCGGCCCGCTGGCGCGCCGGCTCGGCGTGACCGTGTTCGCCGCCAATCGGATGAACGCCAGCCGCGGAATTGTAACCGGACGTCTGCGCGAACCGATTATGGCCAGCACGGAAAAGGCCATCTGGTGCGCCGAGTACGCGGCGGCGCGTGGAATCGAACTGCGCGATTGCTGGGGCTACGCGGATTCCTATTACGATCTGCCGTTTCTGGCCCCGCTCGGTCATCCGGTGGCGGTTAATCCGGATCACCGGCTCGAAGTGACGGCGTTGAATCGTTACTGGCCAATCGTCCGCTTCACACGTGACAAGGAGCGGGTTTTTTCTTACGACAACCTGATGAGAATCGGAAACTGGTTCTGGGGTGCATCGGATGGCGCGGCCGGAAAGTAAACTTAAAGAACTTAAAACTGCCGAACTCAAGCATGAGCCCGGCGCCCGCCGCGACCTGGTCGTTACGATCAATCGCCGGTCGGAGCGGCGGCTGATCTCCTATGGCGAGGACTTCCTGTTCGAGAAGCTGCCGGTTGGCACGCGGGTAATCTATCCGCCGCCGCCGCTGGATCCGCTGCCCGATCCGGATACTGCCATCCGTTATGCGCTGCTGCATCCGGAAAACGCCGATCCGCTGTTCGCGCAGCTCAATCCCAACATGCGGGTCACCATCGCGATCGACGACATCAGCCTGCCGTTGCCGCAGATGCGCCGGCCGGATATTCGCGAACGGCTGCTCAACTCGGTGCTGCAAACGCTGGCCGATTACGGTGTGGACGATGTTCACCTGATCATCGCGAACTCGCTGCATCGGCGCATGACGGCGGCCGAAGTGCGCCGGATGGTTGGTGAGCGCGCGTTCAAGCAGTACTGGCCCGATCGCCTGTACAACTTCGACGCCGAGAACCGCGCCGAACTCACGATGCTCGGCAAGACCGATCACAACGAGGAAGTGTGGCTGTCGCGGCGCGCGGTCGAATCCGACCTGCTGATTTATCTGAACATCAACCTGGTGCCGATGGATGGCGGCCACAAATCGGTCGCGGTCGGCCTGGCGCCATACCAGAGCCTGCGTCATCACCACAACGCTGAAACGCTGCGCGACTCGCATTCGTATATGGACCCCACTCGTTCGGCGCTGCATCGGTCGGCTGACCGGATGGGCCAGCTGGTGAATCGCAATCTCAACGTCTTCGCGATCGAGACCGCCGTCAACAATCGCATGTACGGCGGCATGCTCGATTTTCTGCAAAAAAATGAAGACCGCTTCAGCGATTGGGATCGCACCCGGCTCAAGGGTTTCAAATGGACCATGCGCAATCTGCCCGATGATTTGCGCCGTCAGGTTCTGCATGGCTACGCCGCGCCCTACGGCCTGACCGGCGTGTGGGGTGGAGAAACCGAGGCGGTGCACAAGAAGGCTCTGCAGAAGGTTTTCCAGCAATACTCAGTGCCGGTGAAAGGCCAGTCGGACATCCTGATCGTGGGCGTTCCGTACATCTGTCCTTACAACGCCAACTCGATTATGAACCCGATTCTGGTGCAGTGCACCGGGCTCGGCTACCTGTTCAACATGTATCGCGGCAAGCCGCTGGTTAAGCCGGGCGGCACGATGATCATCTGTCATCCGTTGCGCGACGAGTTTCATCCCGAGCATCATCCAAGCTATATCGAGTTTTTCCATCGATGCCTTGCCGAGACCACGGACACCGACGAGCTCCAGCGAAAGTACGAGGCGGAGTTCGCGCGCAATCCGACCTACATCCACATGTATCGGTATGGGAACGCCTATCACGGCGTGCATCCGTTCTACATGTGGTACTGGGGCGAGCCCGGACGTAAGCATCTGGGCCGCGTCATCGCCGCCGGCTGCGAGGAGCCGGAAGTTGCGCGGCGGATGGGATGGGATCCGGCCGATACGCTCGATGAGGCGATTGCGATGGCTACTGCGGAGCATGGCAGCTCGGCCAGCATAACCTATCTGCATCTGCCGCCATTGGTGATGGCCGATGTCGAGTAATGGAAAAAATGGCCGCGTTCGAACCGGCGAAATGCCGCCGCTCGAACAGATCTTACGCAAGCGGCGCATCCTGCTGACGGGGGCGACCGGCTTTCTCGGCAAAGTATTCCTGATGCTCCTGCTGCGGGACCATCCGGAGATCGAGCGCATCTACCTGCTGATTCGTGGCGACCGGCGCGCGGCCCTGAATCGCTTCGCGCGCGAGGTGCTTGATTCACCTGTGATGGGTCCGGCGCGCGACCGCCTGGGCGAGAAGTTCGACGCCTATGCCGCCGGCAAGCTGGTGGTGATTCCCGGCGACATCACCGATCGCGGATTGGTGACCGATAAGAGCGACCTGCCGAAACGCGGCACGATCGATGCTGTGGTGCACTGCGCCGGGTTGGTTAATTTCGATGCCTCGCTCGAAAAGGCGCTTTCGGTAAACACGCTCGGGGTTGCCAATGTGATCGAGTTCTGCCGCGAGCAGGACGCGTCACTACTGCACATCTCGACCTGCTATGTCGCGGGCGAAGCCGATGGCCATCGCTATGAGAACGATATCCCGCACGATTGGTGTCCGAGCGAGCAGCGCGGGTTCAATGTAAACCAGGAAATTCAGGATGCGCTCGCGGCGGTTGGTCGGATCGAGGCCGAATCGCGCGACCAGGCGCATCATGCCGAGTTTCTCGAATTTGGCGGCGAAGACGGCGTCGAAGCGGGGCCGGGTCAGATTGAGACTCGCCGCAAGCGCTGGCTCGAAGAACGGCTGAAGACCGTCGGCCGCGATCGCGCGAAAAGCTGGGGCTGGCCCAACACCTACAGTTACACCAAGAGCCTGGGCGAGCAGCTCGTGTTTGCCGTTCGCGACGAGATCAACCTGACCGTCGCGCGTCCTTCGGTGATCGAGAGCGCGCTAGCCGAACCGTTTCCCGGATGGAACCAGGGAGTTAATACCAGCGCGCCGCTGACCTATCTGTCGGGCCGCGGTTATCGTTTCTATCCGGCGAAAGCCGAACTGGTGCTGGACGTGCTGCCGGTCGATCTGGCGGCCCATGCGATGATTCCGATTCTGGCCGCGCTGCTGCTCAAGCGGCAGGAGCCGGTCTACCAGCTCTGCACCTCGGATACGAACCCGCTGACGATGCGCCGGCTGGTCGAGCTTACCGCGCTCGGAAATCGCCGCGAACAAAGGCGGGCAGGCGGTGCGATGGCGAAGCTGGCGCCGCATCTGGAAGCGGTGGTGGTCTCGAAAACCACTTACGACGTGATTAGCGGTACGGTGCCGCAACTGCTGCGCCATCTGAGCGGCTTCGCGCGCACGATTCTTGGTCCCGGCTCCACGCGCGCCCGCGCGATCGATCGCAGCATCGATCGGTTATCCGAAAACACTCAGCTCGCGCGCGAGATGGTGGCCGTCTATCAACCCTACATCAGCGAGTTGATCTACACTTTTCATTCGAAAAATATTCGGGCGCTCTATGCCGGATTAGCGTCCGCGGACGCACAGCGGCATCCGTACCATCCGGAGAAGATTGACTGGTCCGACTATTGGATCAACGTGCATCTGCCTGGTCTGCGGCGGCACATCTTCGGACAACTCGAATTGCATACCCGTGGCCGTCCGCGGCGCTCACGCCATCGCACGCTCATTGACTTACTCGATTACGCAGCCGAAACCTTTGGCGGCCGTACCGCGCTGCTCGCGCGCAAGCCGTCGGGCGATCGCCTCACGACCAGCTATCGCGAGCTGCGCGACGGCGCGGCGAGGGGCGCGCTGATGCTGCATGAGCGCGGCGTCGAGGCGGGCGACCGGGTGTTGCTGATCGGCGAAAACTCGCCGTCGTGGGTGATCGCGTTTTTCGCGATCGTCAAAGCCGGCGCGATTGCGGTACCGCTGGATCATAATATTTCCAGCGAGGAGCTGGCGGCGATTTGCGCAATCGCGGAGCCGCGCGCGTCCGTGTGCTCATCGGCGGTGACGCGCCGGTTGGGTGGCGCGCTCAAAGAAATCGCAGGCGCTAATCTGATTGAGCTGCAACTCGACGATCTTCAGCGTCCGTTCGTGCTGCATCGCAAAGCGCCTGAGCAAGCTCGTCTGGAACGTAGCGCGGTGGCCTCGATTGTCTTTACCTCTGGCACCACCGGCGCGCCCAAGGGCGTGATGCTCACCCATGCCAATTTCACCGCCGAGGTCTCGATGCTCGCGCGTGTGTTCGCGCTCGACGGCGAGGACGTGGTGCTCTCGCTGCTGCCGCTCCATCACACTTTTGAGTTCACCTGCGGGATGCTGCTGCCGCTGGCGAGCGGTTCAACCGTCGCCTATCCGCTGGGCGTAGACGCCGCGAATCTGACCCGTACGCTGGCGGATCTGCGGCCGACCGCGCTTATCGGAGTGCCAGCGGTGTGGGAAGCGATCCACCGTCGAATCGTCGATCAGGTCGAGGCCCGGGGGCCGTTTTTTCATGCGGCGTTCGATCAGATGCGCACCTTCAATCGCCGTTTCGAGAAGGAGTTTCACTTCAACCTGGGATCGCTGCTGTTCCATCAGGCCCACGCCGCGCTCGGTGGACGGCTTAAGCTAACCGTCAGTGGCGGGGCGGCGCTGCCGCAGCGCATCGCGGAGTTTTTCAACGACATCGGAATTCATCTGGTTGAAGGCTACGGGATGACGGAGGCTGCTCCGGTTATCAGCGTCGCGCGCACCGGCGAGAAGTTGATTCCGGGGTCGGTCGGCCAGCCCCTGAACGGAATCGAAATTCAACTGGATACGCGCGAGGGCGCCGACGCCGGCGAAATTCTGGTGCGCGGGGCAAACGTGATGGCCGGGTACTTCCGTAACCCCGCGGCCACCGAAGAAGTGCTCAAGGATGGATGGCTGCGTACGGGCGATCTCGGCCGCTTCGACCAGGCTGGCCGGTTGTCGATCGTCGGGCGCGCCAAGGACGTAATTGTCGATTCCGGCGGCAACAACATTTATATCGACGAGCTCGAAGAAGCCTATGGTCATTCGCCATACATCAAGGAAATGGCGGTAGTCGGCCTGACGATCGGACAGGGCGAGCAGGTCGCCGCGTTGATCGTGCCGGCTTATGCGCGTGGCGAAAGCCGCCGGGCAGTCGAAGACCGGCTGCGGGCGCATATCGATAAAATCAACGCCGAACTCAGCCCGCACAAGCGGATTCGCATCCTGCGTTTTATCGATCATCAACTGCCGCGCACCGGAACCAGAAAAATAAAACGGCAGGAAGTGGCCGAGATAATCCGGGCGATGGTCGACACGGATCGGGCTTCGGAAGTCAGCGTCGGGAGCGAGATCGAGCCATGGCTCGCCGACGCGCTGGTGCAGTTGTCCACCGCCAAAATCAACATCACGGCGGGCACCCGGTTGATCGAGGATCTCGGGCTCGATTCGCTTGCGCTCGCGGAATTGGGCGAACACATTTCGGGATGGGCCGGGCGTGATATCAGTCCCGAGGAACTTTCGGATATCAGGAGTGTCGACGATCTTCAAAAGCTGGTAACCACCGGCCAGAACCGGCCAAAACTTCCCTCCTACGCGCGTTTCGCGCAGCCGTTTACGCCGCACCTGCCATTATCAATAAGGGCGGCCGGTGCGATGGCGCTACGCGGCACGGCGCGCGCCGGTATCGAACGCTGGCTCAAGCCGCAAATTCTGGGGCGTGGGAACATCGCCCATAATCGTAATCTGCTGGTGGTGGCGAACCATTCCAGTCATCTCGATTTTGCCCTGGTCGGCTATGCACTTGGTCCGATCGGCAATGATCTGGTGGTGCTGGCGGCCAAGGATTATTTCTTCAATACCGCCGCCCGGCGGCTGATCGTCTCGAACTTTACGCGATTGATTCCGTTCGATCGCGAACGCGCACAGCTTGAATCGCTCGACGATGCGCTCGAAGAGATGACCGCGGGCCATAGCGTGCTGATGTTCCCCGAAGGAACCCGCTCGCCGGATGGCGAAATTCAGGATTTCAAGAGCGGCGTTGGTTATCTCGCGATGCGCAGCCGATGCGACGTGCTGCCGATCCGAATAAAAGGTACCTATGAGGTGCTCGGCAAGGGCAAGCTGATTCCGCGCCGGCATCCGGTGGAAGTCAGAATCGGGCGCGTGATAGCCAACGAGGAACTGGCGCGCGTGGCCGGCGAGTCCGCCGGTGCCGGCGCCTATCGCAAAGTCGCCGACCATCTGCGGCAGATTGTGCTGAATCTGGGGACGCGAAACCCGGCTAAGCCGCGCCGCGCCGATATCTCAGCGCCCGCCGATAGTGGTCGGGAGCCGGCGGGGGTATCGCAATCCAATCGCAACGGACGCAAGCGCGCCAAAGCCCAAGCCGACCGTTGATTTTAAGCGCAGCGAAGAATCCCGAGTCTTCGCTGCGCAAACTCTTCATTTACACGCGGGCGGTCGGCGTAATCACTGGGTGCCGCCAGCCGTGGTGGAGGCTTCCTCCGGGAGGCCAGCTATACTCTTGCCGCTTTCGTTTGCAAGCGCGAGGCCAGGCTTGCCGTCGACGAGCACGTGCAACTCGGCGCGGTCCTTACCATTCTGATCGAACAACACCAGCGCCGGTGCGCCGCCGGAAGCCACACCCAGGCCCGCCCGCGCCCGTCCGGTAATCGGATCGTATAAGGTCAGGCTGGCCTGGTTGGATTCGGTGACGCTAAGATTCACCAGTTGTTTTCCGTTGCTGCCGTAAATCGCAACGCCTCTTCTGCCCGATCGTGCTTCCCCAATCAGGATACGTTGTTTGCCGTCTTCACCATAAAAGCCGACCGAGCCGCCACCATTGTTCGCCGCCCTAAATTCGGCTCGATCCCGTCCTTGAGCGTCGTACATGGCCAAATCGGACATGCCGCGCGAGGTTATTTGCAGCGTGGCGCGTCTCGTCCCATTGTGATCGACCAGCACGAATTGCTCGGCTTCCACTTTGCGAACATGCTTCGCGGCCATTGCCACCGCCGGCACGAACTGCGATGCGAGCGCGCCTCCGATGAAGCCACCCGTCAAAGTAAGGGCAGTATAGAACCAGGCTTTTTTATGCGGCATTCCTCGACTCCTTGGTTAAGCACGGCCACCATGCGGCGGACATGCGGCAATCATCCGGCATTGGACCACGCAAAAATACAATGCCAGTGGATTTTTGTATATCAGCGAAATAGCACGGATTCTGCAGGTGATGCGACATAATGACGATCTTGTTGGCCGTCCGGAAAATGACTGGATATAAGTTGATCGCACGCTGAACTTTTGGAGGATGTTCCAATGCCACGATTACCGTACCTGAAGCGGGAAGACCTCGAACCTGCGGATCGCGAAATTTTCGATCGTATCGAAAAAGAACGCGGCATGATCCACAACATTTTTCGCACCATGGCGTACGCGCCCCACCTGCTGCGCAAGTTTATCGAATGGAGCACGGAACTGCGCTTCAAGACGGCGCTCGATCCCAATCTGCGGGAGTTGGCGATCATGACGGTGGGGCGGCTGACCGACGCCAACTACGAATTTACCCATCATTGGAATGCGGCCCGCAAACTGGGCATACCAGCCGAGAAGCTGGCGCAGATTGGCGAGTTCGAAAGCTCGCCGATGTACGACGATCGCGAGCGGGCGGCGATGCGTTACGCGGTCGAGGCTACGCGCAACGTCAAGGTTAGCGACGCGACCTTCAATGCTGTGCGCAAGTTGCTCGGCAATGACCGTACGCTGATGGAGCTGGTGATGCTGGTGGCGGGCTACAACCTGGTGGTGAGAGTGCTGGTTCCGCTGGAAGTGGAACTGGAGCCTGGCGTCACGCGATCGTGACTCTTTCCTTTCCCCGCTCTTTTGCGGGGGAAGGTACGGAAGGGGGTCTGGAAGCGTTGTGCTATTCGATCACGTGCGGATACGTGGCCCAATCCTCGGGATCGTGCATTACCCAAACCCGCGCCTCGCCACGATCGCGCAGGTCTTTAAGCCGCGCGACCGAAGCGCTTGCCGCCACGCGATCGAAGTCGGTTTCACTGGGCGCCAGATGGTTGAACTGACCGCGGAGATGGAGCGTATCGCCGGTAAGTACTATCGGCTGATGGTCCCTGACTCTGACCAGTAACGATGATTCGCCGGGCGTATGACCCGGGGTTTTCATCATCAGCAAACTGCCGTCGTCGAACAAATCGGTATCGCCTTCGAGTTCGATCCAATCGAAGCGGCGCGTCGGCATCAGGTCGTTGATCTTGAAAGCCGCACGATGCCGTTTTTCGGGCCAGTAAGCGTAGTTGAGTTCGCCCCGCATGATGAAGAATCGCGCGTTAGGAAACAGCGCTAAGCCTCCTGCGTGGTCGAGATGGAGATGCGAAACCACCACGTAGCGGATGTCTTCCGGGCGGTAGCCATGTTGCCGCAGTTGCGCATCGACCACCAATTCGGGCGTAAATCTGACGTGCAGATAATCGGCGATATGGCCCCAATAGCCCTGCGGGTCGGTCGCAACCGATGGGTTACATCCACTGTCGAACAGCACCAGTCCCTTGGGATGTTCAATTACATAGGTGGGGACCGGCATCTCGATCAGTCGATCGCCGCCGCCGACCATCAGCTCCGACTCGCGCATCGAAACCGTCGCCCCGGGCATCGCAACCAGTCTGTTCGCCGATCCTTTGGTCATCAATTTACCTCCGTGCGAGGTTCATGTTTGCACCCCAGGCCGCTTACGCGTCAAGCAAGGACGGCGGTAAAATCGAAGCGTGGAAGACTTCGTGCACGATCAATTTCTGCTTGGCGTCAGGCTGTTCAATGAGGGCAGATTTTTCGAGGCGCACGAAGTCTGGGAGACTTTGTGGCAAGCGGCGGCGGGGGATTCGCGGACGCTCTATCAGGGCCTGATTCAGGCCGCCGCGGCGCTTCATCATGCGGCCCGTGGCAATCACGCCGGAGCCCGCTCTTTGTGGAATAAAGCTGAAGTTAAACTTGAGTTATCGCCAGCCGAATATGAAGGTGCGGCGATCGGGCAATTGCTCGCCGAGCTAAAGTTTTACTTCAGCTTTGAGAAATTCGGGACGCCGCCATTACTGCGCATCGTGGAGCGCTAAGCGGTCGCCGATAAGCCGGCTCGCAGCGCGATCACTCGTAAAACGGCGAGTATTGCTGCGCCTCGCGATCGATCGCTCGCCGTGGAGTTTGCAGTGGATAGCCTCCGGACTGAATCAGCAAAAGCGAATTGATAATCCGGCGCATCCGGCCGCTGTCGGTCCGTTTCACATCGGGACCCCGATCATCTTCAGGTTGGCGTGTTAATTTAATTTCCATCACAGTCCCCTCCGATAAATTCCTCTTCGGCTCCGCAGTAACAGCATCGGGCGTGCCACATTGGAAGACGGCCGAATTATTGAAGTGGGCAATTTGTGATTTTAATCAGTGACGGGTTTAGATGGGTGCAATTATCTTGCTTCGGTTCCTGCTCGCCGACAGCAAGGACGATTTCTGTCCGAATCGAGACATTCCTTTGAACGGAAGTGATGCGAATCATCGCATCAAGTTGCATCTGCGCCATCATGATGGCGCTGATGCAGCTTTAGAAGGGAATGTCCTCGTCATCGATCGGCGGTACCGCATCGCCGGCCCCAAGCTCCATCGGCTCGTGCGAGCTTTCGACCCGCTCGCCACCGCCCTGCTTGCCGCCCAGGAACTGGACTCGCTGCGCGACAATTTCTGTGCGTGAGCGCTTGCCGGTGCCGTCTTTGGCTTCGTATTGGCTGGTCTGGATGCGCCCCTCGATATAGACTTGGCGGCCTTTTTTAAGATACTGAGAACAAAGTTCGGCCTGCTTACCGAACACGACAATGTTGTGCCAGTCAGTTCGTTCCTGGCGGTTGCCGCTGCGATCGCTGTACGAATCGCTGGTAGCGAGGGAGAAGCTGGCCACCGTCTGCCCCGAGGGCAGATATCGAACTTCCGGATCGCGTCCGAGATTGCCAATCAGAATTGCTTTGTTAACCGCCATCGAAATTGCCCCTTGGGGCGACGTTATCGCCCCCCTCCCACTGACGCAAGTTATCAGTTAAATCGTGAAGTCCATTGCGGGTGCGCCGAGCGTTATCGCGCCGAACAGCCGGGCCGGTGGATCGGTGTTGAGATAGGCATGGCCGAGCATCGCTTTGACGTCCTGGTAGCGCCGCTGTAGCGGATATTCGTTAAAGATGATGCGGCCGCTGCTCGATTCGTACAGGCGATCGACCATCTGTATCGCAAGCTGCACGGAGCGGCATCCGTAATAGCGCATAGCCGCCCGCCGGGCGCGTGGCAGGAATCGGCCGGCACGCGCCGCGTCCATCAATTCTTCGGAATCGGCTCTGAGGCGTACCAGTCCGGTATCGATTGCGTGGTCGGCTTCAGCCAGCAACTTCTGGGTGAAGGGATCGTCGCGCAGCCGGGTTCCACCGAACGCGGCAGACCGGGTCTTGTTAATTTCAATCCAGGCGTCGAGAAAGCCGCGGCAGGCGCCGAGCGTGGCCGAATCGAGCGAGAAGCTGAATACCAATGCCCACGGCGCGCGGTAGAGCGCACCCGGGTTTATTTCCCATCCCGGCAGCGGCACGCCGAGCGAGTAATCCCAATGCGATTGGCTGCGATGGTCCGGCACAAACGCATTATCGACCACCACATCCTTGCTGCCGGTTCCGCCCATCCCGGCTACGCGCCAATTGTCGTCAATCTGGTAATCCTTGCGCGGAAGCAGAAACGAACGGAAATCGGGCACGCTCTGCCCCTCCACCTCGACCATGCCGGGAATCGCACCAAGGTTAACCCATCGGCAGAGATCGCAACCGGTGGAAAACGACCAGCGGCCGTTGATGCGCCATCCGCCCGGCGCGCGTTCCGCCTTGCCGGTCGGTGCATACGATGATGAGTTGAAGGTGGTCGGATCGTCGCCCCAGATTTCTTCCTGGGTTTCGCGTGGATAGAGCGAGTTCTGCCACGGATGGACTCCGAGTACGCCGAGGACCCATCCAATCGATCCTTCGGCCCGCGAGATTTCGGCCAGCGCCGAGTAAAATTCCCATAAATCGACCTCGCCGCCACCCCATCGCGAAGCCTGCAATCCTCGCGACAGTCCCGTATCGAGGAACTTTTTCCACAGGTCATCGGGAAAGCGCCGCAACTGGTTGACCTCATCGGAACGGCGGGTGCATTCGGGAGCAAGCTGCCGGGCCACCTCGATCAGCGGCTCGCGCTCGGCCGCGAGGCCCTTGCGCTTTCCGGAGAGTTTCGAGGTGGTATCAATTAAATTCGTCATAACTGAGTCTCTTCGCATCGCTGCATTCGGAATTAAAAAAAGATTGCCAGATTCTTCGACAGCAGCACGTTCTGGTCGAGGCCTATTTTACGCCGGGCAATTCTTAACGTCCCATCGATCCGCCGTAAGATATCGTCACGACAACCGGCATACAAATCAACGTCGCCTTCGAGCCGGTTGCGATATACCAGAAAATTAGATCGTACCCGCAGCTCCGAACCGATTTCATCGATTGCAACATTGGTGATCAGATGGCGCGTACGCGATGGCGGGTCCTCAGCCCACGCTCGGCCGGTCTGTATGCGGCGGATGCGCGCGGCCATGAAGTCTTTGTCATCATCGAATAGCGACAGTTCGTTAGCGGCCGATTCTTCTGGAGCTTCGTCGCGGCGGTCGCGATTGTACTTGAGCGGCATCCAGTAGTGCAGATCGTCAGTGAACAGTTCCAGCCATCGTTCGAACTGGCGCGAATCGAGCAACTCCGCCTCGTGATAAAGAAACTGCTCAACTTCCCATTGAAGAATAATGTGCGCGAGAACAGGCGCAGATTCGCTATGGTCCATCAATGCTCCTACGGGGAGGCCGCCTGGCTTTTCACCGTCCCTCTCCTAAGATATGAGAGGGGAAAATCAAACCGGAGTTCGCGCTGTAAATGCACTCGTACTCCTTGCCTGGTTCCCG
>DAHVFB010000074.1 GCA_027317185.1 Deltaproteobacteria bacterium | reverse complement strand
ATCCTGCACTGGGCCCGAAAAATGCGCCGATAACGCTGGTCGAGTTCGCCGATTTTCAATGCCCGTACTGCAAGCGTTCGGAAGAGACCGTCAAGGAACTGCGCCAGGAATATGGCAACAAAATACGGCTGGTGTATATCGATTTCCCGCTGACTTTCCATCAGTACGCATTCCAGGCCGCGGAAGCCGCGCGCTGCGCCGGGGACCAGGGCAAATTCTGGGAATATCATGACGAGCTTTTCAAAGATCAGTCCAAGCTCTCAACCAAGGATCTGAAGGAAGCCGCCGTCAGGGTGAAACTGAAGACCAAGCAGTTCGACCAATGCCTCGACAGTGGCAAGTATGCGAACGAGGTGCGCGCGGCAACGAAAGAAGGCAGCGACGCCGGGGTTGACGGCACTCCTGGATTTTTCGTCAATGGACGCCCGGTGACCGGCGCGCAACCGGCCTCGGTCTTCGAGAACATCATCAACGAGGAGTTGGCGCGTACCGACAAGCATCAACAGAACGCGTCGGTTAAGAAGAGCCACGCCGGTTGATTCCCGCAGCTCGGAAATTTCCTCACATCTGAATTGCTTAATCAGGGCGGTCCATCGGGGCCGCCCTGATTATTTTCAGGCTCTGAGTACCGCGTTGCGGGACGCCTTAAATTGATGCGGCGATTCTCAATGCGTATCTATCTGATCTAGACTTGCGTCGGTGTCACGAAGGTAACTATCGCTGCCTGACGGGAGGCCTCACTATGGCGGGCGCGGCTATCGATTATCAAGATCTGGTGCGGCGGGATCAGGTTCATGCCCGGCTCTACTACGACCCGGCTATATTTGAAGAGGAGATGGACAAAATCTTCTCTCACCACTGGGTTTATGTGGGGCATGAAAGCGAGGTGGCCGAACCCGGAGAGTTCGTCTGTCGATGGCTCGGCCTGCAGCCGGTAATCCTGGTACGCGATCGTAAGCGGCAGTTGCATCTGCTGATGAATCGATGCCGTCATCGCTCGAACACCATCTGCCAGGTGGAGCGGGGCAATGCCGCCGGCGGGTTTCGCTGCGCTTACCACGGTTGGACCTACTCGCCGAGCGGCGAGCTGACCGGTCTGCCTTATTCCGTGGGCTACGATTCGCGCGATTTTCGCAAAGAGGATTACGGCCTGATCCGGGTGACGATCGAAAGCTGCCACGGCTTCATTTTTGGCAATCTTAATCCCGGCGGTCATAGCCTGTTGGCTCAGATTGGAGCGGCCCGGCCGCTGCTCGAACAGGTGATCAATCTGGCGCCGGCCGGCGAAGTGATGCTACGCGCAGGATTGCTGAAGCATAAATATCGCGCCAACTGGAAGATGACGATGGAGAACGTGTTGGACGCCTATCATCCGCCGGTGCTCCATCAGACCGCGTTTCATCTCGGCACCGGCAAAAGCTTCAACTGGGATTCGGTTTATGGTCCCGAAGGCAACGCGCGGACCCGCGACCTGGGTAATGGCAACGGCCAAATCGACTTCAACGCTCAAAATCGCAAGTCGGGATTTTTCTTTCAGGGTTTGAAGGGCGATATCGATGAATCGGCGCAGCGAGCTTATCATGCGGGATTGGCAAAGCGGCTCGGGCAGGAGCGGGTTGCGCAGGTGCTCGGCGACAGCGATCCTCATTTTTCGATCTTTCCCAACTTCAACTATCTGCCGCCCGGTCAGGTCAGACTGATTCGGCCGGTCAGCATCGACGAAACGCACATTTACTATTTCCCGGTGATGCTCAAGGATGCGCCGATCGAAATTAATCGCGAGCGTATCCGGCGCAGCGGCTACATGCATGGACCGGCCGGTCTGGTCGCGCCCGACGACATCGACGTTTACGAGCGCAACCAGGAAGCGCTCAAGGCGCGTCAGGATGAATGGGTGATTCTGCGGCGCGGGCTGCGCACGGAACAGCGCGAGGAAGACGGCTCGATCGTCGGGATGGCATACGAAGAGACCACCCAGCGCGGGCTCTGGCGTCACTACCGGCAGTTGATGACGCGCGATGCAAACGGAGCGATATGATGGGGGACTTTCGCGAGGTCGAGCAATTCATTTATCGCGAGGCGCGTCTGATGGACGAGCATCGGTACGACGACTGGCTGGCGCTATGGACCGACGATGCCACCTACTGGGTGCCATGCGGCCGCGACGACGGCGACCCCGAGCTGCAGGTCTCAATCATCTACGATCGTTATCCGCAGCTGGTGAATCGGTTGCAGCGGCTTAAGACCGGCAAGGCGTTCGCCGAGGATCCGCCCTCGCGCCTATGCCGGGTGATTTCAAATATTGAGATGGAGGATGCAGCCGCCGGCGAAATTGTCGCGCGATCGAGCTTCGTATTGGGCGATCTGCGCAAGCATCAGGAGGTGCATTGGTTCGGCCGCACGCTTCACCGCCTGCGCAAGACTGATGGCGAACTTCGCATCGCTTACAAAAAAGTAATTTTGCTCAACAACGATGAACCGCTGCCCAATCTCGCATTTCTGATTTAGGAGCTTGCCGGCCATGGGGAAGTTCCGCACCATCTCAGTTTGTCATCCTGAGTGCCGCCAAGAATATGGGGGTTCTTCGGGCGCAAACTCCGTTAGAGATTCAGCGAAATTTTTCGCCGGCAAGCCGCTTGGCCTCCAACGTGCCGCGCCCGTTATGCGCGTACCAGTTGATCTGCCGTGCGATGCCATTGAGGATGTCCAGTTCGCGAGGCGCGAGTCGCGCGCGGCCGATCAGCTCTCGAATCGCAAACATGATGTGATCGGGATTGTCCTGCGGCAGAAAACCAATCTGCAACAGGGCTTCCGTCATGCGAGTGAGCATCGCGTCGATTTCGCCGGCCGGCGCAAGTAGCGGGACGGTGATTCGATTAGTGTCGAGGTCAGCGTTCCAGGCCGACCGTACTTCGTAGGCGATCAGCATCACCGCCTGGGCCAGATTGAGCGAGCGATACTCGGACGAAGTGGGGATTGTGATCAGCGTATGGCAGTGCTTCAGCTCCTCGTTCGTCAGGCCGAAATCCTCGGGGCCGAAAATCAGAGCGATCCGATTGGCCGGCGCCAGCCCAATGAGTTCCGCGGCCGCCTCGCGCACCGGTTTCACGCCACTTCGATAAAATCCATCGCGAGCCGTGGTCCCGGCCGTGATTGCGCAATCGGCAACGGCGCTTGCGAGGTCGGGGTAGGTTTTCGCGGCGTCGAGGACGTCGCGCGCGTGTACCGCCATCCGGTATGCGTCGTCATTTATTTCATCCCGCGGATCGACGATCCGCAGATCCGAAAATCCCATGTTCTTCAGCGCGCGCGCAGCCGCACCGACATTGCCGGCTGACAGCGGCCGAAACAGCACGAACGCGACATTGGTTGAAAGATCGTCCATCTTGATGTTTTGATTCTGTTTCAATGGTCTTGCGATTTACAGCCTTCGATGCGAGCCCGTGGGAGGCGCGATAATTGTTTTATAGCGCCCGCCGAACGGCCAAGGTAGGCTGAATGTTTCGCGATGGAGCCGAAATCGATATGAAAATCGTGTCCTTTGGCGACGTGCACATGGCGACTCGCAACCTCGATCGGATGACCGGCGTGATGCGCGATACGGACCTGGTGATCGTCTCGGGCGACCTGACTAACTTTGGCGGAAACGAGGACGCGCGCAAGGTGATCGACGACGTGCGCCGGGCATGTCCTCACGTGTTGGCGTTGCCCGGCAATCTTGATCGGCGGGAAGTTATTCCGTTCCTCGATCAACAGGGCGTGGCCTTACATGGAAAGGGCGTGGTGATAAACGGAGTCGGCATTTTCGGCTGCGGTGGCTCGAATATCACTCCGTTCGGTACTCCGACGGAATTGACCGAAGATGAAATCTACCAGACCTTGCGCAGCGGCTATGAACAGGTGAAAGAGCATTCGCCGTTACTGATGATCTGTCATACGCCGCCCTACGATACCAAATGCGATCGCATTCTGAGCGGACGCCCGGTCGGCAGCATCGGAGCGCGGCGCTTTATCGAGGAGGTCGGTCCCGCGGTCTGCATCTCCGGTCACGTTCACGAGTCGGCGGGCGTCGATCGGATTGGATCGACCACCGTGCTCAACGCGGGTCCGTTCAAAGACGGCGGGTATATCGTGGTGACGGATAGCGGCGATGGCCTCGATGCGCGGCTGGAGTTTCTTTGAGGTCCCAACCGCGTCGCGCATCTATCAGTCGGCCGGCATCTACGCTCAAAAAATCCGGCGCGGATGGCGTCTGATCCTGAAGAACCGGCGGGCGCTCATCCGGCGTTTCCTGCCGAAATCAATAGCCGGCGGCAACCATCCTTATTTTTAATCGGAGTTTTTGAAACGATCAGTCAACCTGGGAAACATGGAACGGAATAAGTTGCGGGCGGTGTTTTTCGATGCGGCCGGAACGCTTTTCATGCCGCGCGCGCCGGTCGCCGCCACTTACGCCGCGATCGCCCGAAAGTACGCGGTCGAGGTTGATGAACGCGAGCTGCGCGACGGCTTCATGCGCGCCTTTCATGGCGCGCCGCCGCTGGCGTTCGGTCCCGATCTTCCGGCCGCGGAGCTGCGCGTTCGGGAACGTGAATGGTGGCGCGAGGTGGTCCGTAATACCTTCGCCGGAGCCGGACGGTTTAACGATTTCGATTCCTACTTCGATGAACTGTTCGGCTACTTCGCCGATCCCTCGCACTGGTGCGCCTTCGCGCAGACCCGCAAGGTGCTCGATGAACTTCAATCGCGCGGGCTTATTCTGGCAGTCGTGTCCAACTTCGATCATCGTCTGTTGCGCATCCTCGAAGGGATCGATCTGCTCAGATATTTTTCTTCGGTGACGATTTCATCGGAGGCCGGCCATGCGAAGCCATCGCCGGAAATTTTCCGAATCGCGATGCGCCGCCATGCGCTGGAACCCGAGCAGACCATTCACGTGGGCGATTCCGAACCGTTGGATATTGCCGGCGCGCGCGCGGCCGGGCTGCGTGCGGTGCTCATCGAGCATCGCCGGGATTCGTCGATCGCGGCCGCAGATGGGATCGTGCGAGTGCCCACGCCGGGCGGCGTGATCGAGGCCCTCGCAATGCTCGCCACGAGCTAGCGCGCCTTGTCTTACCGCCTGTCCGGTCTGCCTGATGCGGCTGCGCCGCATTTTCCTTAGAATGATTGAACGATGCTGCGCGAAGTTATTTTTGGGGTGCTGGCGATGTATCTGGCGGCGGCGGCCGGTGGATTCATGCGGGCTGGCGGATTCAGCAAGTTCAACTTTATCCCTCGCCTGCGTGACACCTCCTTCAAGTGGCGCGGCATGTGGGCAGGTCCCGGGAAAGTTCTTTCGCTTGTCGGATGGCTGCTGATCGCGTGGGGTTGTGTGCTGTTCAGCTTCGCGATGTTCCTTTTTCTTTCGCCCCTGCTGGTGCTGAGTTTTATGAACCATCTGATGGGCGGGCGGATGGCTTACGGGACACTGGTGCAATGGTACGAGCGACTGGCCGAGCGCCGCTGGAAAAACTGATTATTCAGTGGCTTCTCCAGCCAGGCCTCGCCTAAACTTGAGAGTCGAAATGCTGAAACGGATACATCATGTGGGGATCGTGGTTCCGTCGCTCGAAGACAGTCTGAGGTTCTGGCGCGACGTGATGCGCCTGCCGCTTATCAAGAGCGCCACGATCGACGACCAGGGGGTGCGCGCCGCGTTGCTCGATGCCAACGGCAGCGAGGTCGAGCTGTTGGAGCCGTTGTCTGCTGATAATGGAGTGGGCCGTTTTCTTGCCCGGTCCGGTGGCGGATTACATCACATCTGTTTCGAGAGTGACGATGTGGCCCGCGAACTGGAGGCGGCGCGCGCCAAAGGGATTGCGCTCATCGATCAGCGCCCGCGACCGGGACTCGCCGGCATGATATGCTTTCTTCATCCGCAGGCGACCCATGGAGTGCTGGTGGAATATGCTCAGCCGTTCGCGGAATAGCGGCGGCGTCGTCGTTTGTGATTGAAGTGGAAGTGATTGCGAGGTTCTTTAGCAATCAAAATTGCCCGACTGAGTGGCAAGTAGGGAAATGCACATGAATCGGATGGGGACTATATCGACAGCTCCATCTTTTATGGCGGATAAAAAGCGCCGAATAAATTGCCGCCTCGGAAGTTTTCTCGGGCTCGCGATTGTCTGGCTGTGCGCCGCCAGCGCCAACGCGCAGCAGCCGCAGATAAATCAAAGCTACCAGTTCCCCAAGCAAGGCGGTTCATCGACGCTTGAGCTGCCGGCCCAGCCTAAGCAGCCGGGTAGCGATGCCCTGACCATCCCTTCGCTGCCGCCGTCGCAGTCCGGCAATCCTCAACCGCCGCCATTTCCATCGCTTCGCTCGCAGCCGGGGCAGCAACTCACCCTGCCGCCGCATGAATTGGCCCGCCAGCCGGGTTATGAGCAGGTGACGGTTACCGTCACGAATCCGCGGCATGGCTACGAAACCGGACTTAACAAGGGTGATTTCCGGCTATATATCGACGGCCAGCAACGTCCGATCGAGTTCTTCCGCCAGGATTTGAACACTCCCGTTTCGCTCGGAATCCTGGTGGACACGTCGGGCAGCATGCAGCCCAAAATCCCTCAGGCGCGCGCCGCGATCGCGCAGCTTCTGATGAACCTCAATCAGCGCGACGATGTATTCCTTTTCGCCTTTTCGATACGGCCATTTTTGTTGCAGGGTTTTACGACCAATCATGCGCTGGTCGCGACCCGGCTCGCGTTGCTGCACGCCTACGGACAGACCGCGCTTTTCGACGCCATCCTCGATGGCCTGCTGATGGTCGAGCACGGGCGCTATGACAAAAAGGCCTTGCTGGTCATCACCGATGGCATGGACAACAGCAGCCAATCCTCGCTGGCGCAGGTGATCGCTCAGGCGCGGCGTTTAGGCGTGCTGATCTATTCGATCGGAATCGGCGATCCCAATGGCTCTTCGATGCCGGGGCTGGCATTGGGGCCGTTCGTTTTTGGCGGCGATGTCGATCGCGTCGATGCGCAGACGTTGCGGATACTTTCGTCCGAAACCGGCGCGCGTACTTTCATAGTTCGGGAAGTAGGCGATGGCGCCGCGCTCAGTCAGGCCACTCGAACTATCAGCGATGAGCTGCGCGAGCAGTATACCGTCGGATTTACGGCCCCCGATCCTTCGGCCGGCGGCTATCGAAATCTGCGAGTGGACGTGCCGGGCCATCCGAACGATGACGTCCGGGTGCGCAAAGGAGTGACCGTCGGACCGGGATCTTCTTACGCCTCAATCCCGCCGCCATAGCTCACCCGCCAGCCTGGAATTGGTCTGACGCGATCAGGCCCGAAACGGGGGGACGAAGGCGCGCGCCGGATCGGCCAGCAGGTTGATAAACTTCATTTCGGCGAAATTGTCCGCCAGTTCCAAAGCAGATAAGTTCGCATTATCGATCCGCAGGCGGCGGAAATGAGGCAGTTCCAGCCGCAGATAATGGCAGATCACGGTGCGGATGATGTCGCCATGCGAGACGAACAGCACATGGCGGCTGTGGTTCGCTTCCATGGTGTCGTGAACCGCCGCCACTCCGCGCGCCTGCGCCTGCGCGATAGTCTCCCCGCCGGGAGTCGCCATCGTCACCGGATTTTCCTTATATTGAAGGTATAGTGGGTCCTGCAGCAAATCCTTAAAGGTCAGGCTTTCCCAACGGCCGTATTCGACTTCCGCCAGGCGGCCATCCTCGATCACCTGCACTCCGCCCAGCCGCTCAGCGACGGTTTCCGCCGACTGACGCGCACGGACCAGCGGACTGGTGACGATCAGGTCGAGCTTTATTTCCCGCATGAAGTCCGCGGCGGCGGCTACCTGGGCACGGCCGGCCGCGTTTAACTCGACCGGATTGCGGCCCATGACGCGGCCCTCGCGGTTCCATTCGGTCTCGCCATGCCGCATCAGGAGCACGGTGCCGTGGACGGTGGCGGTTCTCAGTTTCTGCTCGACGTAAAATGGACCCAGCGCCATCGTGGACCGCCTCCCGTACCGTAAAATGACTGCCGCAAAATGACAACGGACGCCGATCGGGCGTCCGTTGCCGAGTTCATCAATAAAACAGTTTAACCGTTAATCAGCGGCCAGCCGCTGCATGCGCGACACCGTTCGCCGTCGCCGCGCTGCCAAGCCCGCAGAATGCTTCGTAATCGATCAAGCCCTTTTGCGTCGGATGCTCACTGCATACCGGGCACTTGGGATCGCGCGGCACCTTCAGCACCCGCACATAATCCTTCGACAGCGTATCGAAGTAGACCATCCTGCCGATCAGGGATTCGCCCGCGCCGAGGATCAGCTTGATTGCTTCAAGCGCCTCGATCGATCCGATCAATCCGGGCAGCGCACCGAGTACGCCCGCCTCGGCGCAGGAAGGCGCCATGTCGGGCGGCGCCGGCTCCGGATAGAGGCATCGATAGCAGGGTCCGCCCTTGTCCGGATGGAACACCGTGGCATTGCCTTCGAAGCGGAAGATGGCGCCATCGACCAGCGGCTTTTTCGATAGAACGCATGCGTCATTAACCAAGTAGCGGGTAGGGAAATTATCGCCGCAGTTGATCACCACGTCGTACGCGCCAATGATTTCCATTGCGTTTTCGGAACTCAGCCGCACGTCGTGCCGGTTCACCCGGACCGCGGGATTAAGCGCCTTAATCGATTTTTCGGCGGACTCGGTCTTGGGCATCCCAACCCGGTCGGTCGTATGGATGATCTGCCGTTGCAGATTGGAAAGATCGACCACATCGAAATCGACCATCCCGATAGTGCCGACTCCCGCCGCCGCCAGGTATAGCGCGGTCGGAGAGCCCAGCGCGCCCATCCCGATCAGCAGCACCTTGGCCTCGAGCAGCTTCGCCTGTCCCTTTTCGCCGACTTCCGGAATTACGAAGTGACGCGAGTATCGGGTGATCTCATCCTGCGTGAACTGCCGGTCAGCAATCCAAGGCAGTCCCTTATCTTTCCATCCGTTGAACCCGCCGGTCAAATTGTAAAGATTTTCATAGCCCATCTCGTGCAGGGTGCGCGCCGCCAGCAGCGAGCGCGTGCCGGACGCACATTGCAGGATTATCGGCTGCTTATGATCGGGCGCCTTCTCCTCGATGCGCAATTCGAGGAAGCCGCGCGGGACAAAGACCGCCTGCGGTATATGACCCTGGCGCCATTCGTCGCTCTCGCGCACGTCGATTACCATCGCGCCCTGATCGAGCATGGTGCGGGCTTGCTCGGTGTCTATCTGGCGGATTGCGCCGCGCGCCTCATCCAGAATGTTTTTTGAGGTTTTGGCCATTTTATTTTCCATTTGAGCCGGGGTTCGTCAGACTAATCTAATCATCCGCCGAGCATCATGTGCGATTGTTGCAGGCTGCGCACGAAATTCAGCACCTGCCTGGCGTGACCCCGCGGGTTAACGCCGCGAAATGTACGCCGGATGATCCCCTCGCGGCCAATCACGAACGTGGCGCGGTCCGCCATCCCATCATCCCGCAACACACCGAATGCATAGGCGAGCTTGCCTTCGACATCCGCCAACAGGTGAAACTGAAGGCCGTGCTTCTCGGCGAAGGCACGATGAGACTCGGCCGAATCGACGCTGACTCCGATCACCGCGCAATCGAGCGCCGCGAACTGATCGTACAATTCGCGGAACTCCTTGCCCTCGGTCGTGCAGCCGGGGGTATCATCCTTGGGATAGAAAAACACCACCGCCACCCGATCGTGGAAGTCGCCCAGTTTGATCGCCTGGCCGAGCTGGTTCCGCAGCTCCAGCTCCACCGCCGGCGCGCGATCGAGGGATCGCAACTCTTCAGTTGATGCCGGCATGCGCGGGGGCCTGATCGAGGGCGCGCCGCTTGCTGAACTTAATTGCGGCATTATCGATGTTAATCGAGCACAGCGATCCGCACATGCTGCATACGTTCGATCCGGCCGCCTCGCTTTCTTCCTTGTACCGGCGAGCCTTGTCGGGATCCATCGCCATCGCGTACATCCCTTCCCAATTCAGCGCCTTGCGATAACGCGACATCTGATCGTTCCAGGTCTTCGCCGCGCGCACACCCTTAACCAGGTCGCCGGAATGCGCGGCGATACGAGTAGCGATAACCCCCTCGCGGACGTCTTCGTTATCCGGGAGCCGCAGATGTTCGGCGGGAGTGACATAGCACAGAAAATCGGTACCGGCCGCGGACGCTATCGCCCCGCCAATCGCACCGGTGATGTGATCGTAGCCGGGCGCGACGTCACAGGTCAGCGGGCCGAGAACATAAAACGGCGCGCCGCCGCAAATCCGCTTTTCGAGCTGCACGTTGGCCTTGATCTGATCCAGCGGCACATGCCCCGGACCTTCGATCATCACCTGCACGCCGAGATTGCGGGCGCGCTCGGTCAATTCACCGAGCACCAGCAACTCCGAAATCTGACCCCGATCGGTGGCGTCGCCAGTGGCTCCCGGACGCAGGCCATCGCCGAGCGAGATCGTGACGTCGTGCTCACGCAGAATCGCGCAAACCTCGTCAAAATGCTCGTACAGCGGATTTTCATTTCCAGTGCGCTCGATCCAGGCCGCGAGCAGAGCGCCTCCGCGCGAGACGATGCCCTCGATCCGTCCGTGTCCGCGCAGGCGGCGGACCGATTCCTTGGTGACGCCGCAATGCAGCGTCATGTAATCGACCCCCTGGCGAGCCTGCCGCTCGATCACGTCGAGAAAGAAGTCGGCGCCCAATTCCATGATCGAGCCTTCGGATGCGACCTGGTAAATCGGTACGGTGCCGAGCATCACCGGCGAACGCGACAGCAACTCGACGCGAATCTTGTCGAGGTCGGTGCCGGTCGAAAGATCCATCACGGAGTCTGCGCCATAGCGCACCGCCGTATAAAGTTTTTCGATCTCTTCTTCGAGTAGCTGATGAAAATTTGAAGCGCCTAGATTGGCGTTGACCTTGGTTCGCAGATGCTTGCCAATTCCGATCGCCCGGAATTCATGGTGAAGGTTGCGCGGGATCACCACCTCGCCGGTCGCTATAAGCGCGCGAAGTTGCTCGGGCGCCAACCCCTCATCTTCCGCCACTTCAATCATTTGGGGAGTGATTTCCCCTTTGCGTGCGGCTTCAAGTTGCGTCATGTCATCACCTCTGAAAGCCGGTGAGCCACCGTGAAGGAAGGCCGGACACGGGTCTAATCGGCGTAACAATTTATTATAGCGCGCCCAGCCGATCACGCTATCGCGACGGTTCCGCTTTCTTCTTCTGCTTTCGACCTATAAATGAGTTGCAGGCCAACTATAAGAACAGGCTGGAATTACAGTCAAGGCGGGGGTCTGACGGATGCGGTGTGGTGGCCGCCAACTTTGCCGACTATAGCGCCTTGCCGGCATAGCGGAATTCAGCGCGCAGACGACCGTAATGCGACGGCAATCCCACGTTCCCGGCTGGTGTGCTGAAAAAGGATCGCGATGGATGCAAACACGCAAGCGGCGGCCGCGGCGGCCAGCCCGCAAGCGATCAAAAAGCTACCGGGGGCAGGGCCGGCGCTGGCGGCGAGCTTTCTCGGCTGGACGCTGGACGCCTTCGATTTCTTCATTCTGGTATTCGTGCTGCCTGCGGTGGGCCGCGAGTTCCATCGTTCCGTCGCCGATATCGCTTTTACCATCACCGCGACGCTCGCGATGCGTCCCGTCGGCGCGCTGATCTTCGGCTGGATGGCCGATCGCTATGGCCGACGCTTGCCGCTCATGATCGACATCATCTTCTACTCGGTGGTGGAAGTGTTGAGCGGGCTTGCACCCACCTACTGGAGCTTTCTTCTTTTGCGGGCGCTGTATGGAATCGGGATGGGTGGCGAATGGGGCATCGGCACCGCCCTCGCGATGGAAGCGGTGCCGGTGAATCGCCGTGGGATGGTGTCGGGGTTTTTGCAGGAGGGTTATGCAGTCGGCTATCTGCTCGCGGCCGGCGCCTACTTTTTCATTTTCCCGCATCTGGGATGGCGTCCGATGTTCTTCCTCGGCGGCGCGCCTGCGCTGCTGGTGTTGTACATCCGCACGCGGGTGCCGGAGTCCGAAACGTGGCGTCGCACGCGGCCAGCGCCCGGTGCAATTTTACGTACCATCCGTGCGAACTCGCGACGCTTCGCCTATCTGGTGGTGCTGCTGACCGCGATGGGTCTGATATCGCATGGCACGCAGGACCTGTACCCGACGTTCCTCGAGCATAGCCGCGGCCTGGGAGCCAGAACGGTGGCCGGGATCGCGGTGATCTACAACTTCGGCGCGATCTGCGGCGGGCTAGTTTTCGGCCATTGGTCAGATTTCCTGGGGCGGCGCCGCGCAGTGATGGCGGCGACCCTGATCGCGGCCCTCATCGTCCCGTTATGGGTCTATCCGCAGTCTTTGACGGTACTTATCGTTGGCGCATTTCTGATGCAGTTCATGGTGCAGGGGGCGTGGGGCGTGATGCCGGCTCATCTGGCGGAATTATCGCCGCCCGAGGCCAGGGGCCTGTTTACCGGCCTCACGTATCATCTGGGAGTGTTGTTTGCCGCCAACACCGCATGGGTCGAAGCCCTGATGGGTGAGCGGATCGGCTATGCCAATGGGCTCGCGATAGTGGCGGGAAGCTCACTGTTGCTCGCCGCCATCGCGATAGCCTTGGGGCAGGAACGCCGCGGCGCGGAACTGGACAGGGAAGGGTGGAGCGACCAGCGTCACTCCAAATTATAAGGAAACTGACCGGCGCCGGGAGCCTGCGTCACCTTGCCGCTTATCACGTGAAACATGTTCTGCGGAAAACTGCCGGTCCGCTCGCTGCGCACGATAATCGATACCGTGCGTCGATCGCCCGCATGCTCCTCATGGATCACATAGGGCGCGATCACATCGACATGCCCCGGCCCGACCCGGCGATCTTCGAGCGTCTCCAGCCGGGCGAAATCCGGCTGGCTTCCATCGTCCGCCCGCCGGTAAAGAACCACGCGTTCCTCACCTTCCATCAGACCCGAAACCGTCCAGGTGTGGGCATGATCGTGCACCGGCGTACCTTCGTGAGGCTTTTTAATCAGGCCATTGATCACAAAGCGATAGACCGGATCCTCGTAGAACAGCAGATTCCGAGGCCTTTCGCCGGCGGCATGCTCCGGCCACGCTTTTGCGCTCGCGTGCAGATCGGGAGAATTGAGGAGCGACGGCAACAGGGCGGCAATCCGCTCCCAGCGTTCGTCATCGCGCAGATGCTCGGTAAACAGAGTATGGAGTTGTTCGACGAATTCCCGCAGGAGGATTGGCGCTGAAGCTTTCATTAGCTGATAGCCGCTCCCTACTGGATTGGCTCCCCGGGCCGGATTCGAACCAGCGACATGACGGTTAACAGCCGTCCGCTCTACCGACTGAGCTACCGGGGAGCACATAGCTTTGATTCAGAGCTATCCTTGGTAACCGCCCGCGAGAACGAAATCAAGGCCGTTGCATAGCGATAGCAAATTTCACCGAAGCATGGGCAGGCCTTAAGATTACAGATTCAGCCACTCCATTCAAAATCGGCTCATCGGAACCGCCCCATCTTTAATTTCCGTCCACGATGCGCACAATGATGCGTTAATCGTTTTCAGCGAACTTACCGTGCTCACGGCTAACTTTGTTTGGCATCGGAATTGTATTGATTTCTGCAATCCGGAACACAGCTTCGAGTTTTGAGATCGCGGACGGTGGAAGCCTCGCCAAACCAAGTTGATGTTGGTGGCGCAAGAGCGCTTTGCGAAACCAGGTTCGGTGCCGGACGCTTAAAAATGCGATTCATGGAAAATGATAGGTAAATGGCCGGAAATCAATGGAGTGAGATGGGCGATGGTCATCTCTCAATTTGAGGTAGATGTATGCGCCAATTCTGTTCCGTAACGTTTCAGAATTGCACACCCGAATTCAGGGTCTCGCGGTACGAGGGGCAGGAATTTCGTCGCGCTAATTTGGGCCAGGGTAAGCTTGCACAATCTATTGACACGGCGGGCCAGTGAGGCGAATATGCTACACGAGGTCGTGCGGCTGTGCCACTTGAAATGAATTACAATCCACCGCCGATTGCTCAAGCTCCTTTAGTCCCGGGCCGAGCCAGGGTCTTAGTCGCCGACGAGGACCGTGAACTGGTGCAGTCCGCGGACCGGATCTTCAAGCAATCCGGGTACGAGTCGGAAATCTGCGATAGCGGCGATGCAGTGCTGATGGCATTGAAACAGCGCGGCGCCGACGCGATCGTAATTGGCCTGCAGTTGCCCGGCATGGGCGGGCTCGAACTGCTGCAGCAGGTGAAGCAGCGTCGGCCCGACGTGCCAATGATCCTGTTGGGGGTCGATCCGAATCCGGGCACTGCGATGGCTGCGATGCGGCATGGAGCCTTCGACTACATCGCAAAGCCATTTACGGATGATGAGCTGTCAGCGGTGGTCAGGCGCGCGCTCGACATGAGTCTGTTGCAGCGCGAGAACCGGCAACTGCGCCAGCAACTCGACATGGCCAGCGTGGCGGCTGGATTCGTCGCCGAAAGCTCCGCCAGCAAAAATATTTTATCGATTGTGCGGCGCGTCGCACCCTCGCGATCGACTGTTCTGATCGAAGGCGAAAGCGGCACCGGTAAGGAATTGGTGGCGCGGATGGTCCATTACTGGGGCCAACGTGCGGAAGGCCCTTTCGTGGCGATCAACTGCAAAGCCTTCGCCGATGGGGTGATGGAAAGCGAGTTGTTCGGGCATGAGAAAGGATCTTTCACGGGCGCTATTGCGGCGCGCGCTGGATGCTTCGAACGGGCCTCGGGCGGCACGCTGTTTCTCGACGAAATCGCCGAAACCGGCCCCGATTTTCAAGCCAAGCTGCTGCGAGTGCTAGAGGACGGCGAGGTTTTGCGCGTGGGCGGCACCAAGCCGCGCAAGGTCGACGTACGAATCGTGACGGCCACCAATCGCGTTTTGCGTAAGGAAGTCGCGGCCAATCGATTCCGCGGCGATTTATATTTCCGGCTCAACGTGATTCCGATCCGTATCCCGGCGTTGCGGGAACGCCCGGACGACATTCTGCCGTTGGCGCGGCATTTTCTGGAGTTCTACTCGAGCGAGGCGGGGCGTCCGATCACGCTCAGTCCCGAAGCGGAACGCACCTTATGCACCTACAGTTGGCCGGGGAACGTTCGCGAGCTGGAAAACGTCATCGAGCGGGCCGTGGTTATGAGTGGTGCGGAACAGCTTACGTCAGAAGCTTTTGCGCTTGACCACTCCGCGGCTGAGCCGCTCGAGGTCGATGATCTCGGCCAAAACGTTAATGGCAACGGCCATGAAAGTGTGCAGCAGGGAACGCTGCAGGACTGCCTCGACCGTGCGGCTGCGGTGCGAATCAAGTCCGCGCTTGAATCGGCGAAGGGCAACCGCGCGTTGGCTGCGCACGATCTGGGCGTCGACCGCACCACGCTATATCGTCTGATGAAGCGGCTGGGACTGGGTCAGTAGCCGCCGCCAGTCGGCATTTCGTTCAATCGCATCTGAGCTACCGCTCTACCGCATATCGCGGCAGAGCGGTTTCATATCGTACCTTACCCTTTCGATTTGACCCGATTTCGATTGCGAACGCCTATAATTTCGGAGACGCCAGCCAGGTTGCACAAAACCCTTGTGCGCAGATGCAGCGATGCGTTGGCGGCACGATAGGATTGCTCACTTATTGTTGTTTCGCTTTCGCAAGGGCTTGCGCGGCTGTGTCGATTGCGCACGCGGGCCGTGCGAGGACGCAATCCTCGATTTGTATCGGGCGAACGGTCGGTGTCGCAGTTTACCGGAAGACCGTCGTCGATCTGAGGTTTCGCTCTCTTAAGTTACTTCATTGAAGGTGGTTCGTTTGCGGTCCGTTCATCAAGTCTGCATCGAAGATGTAGCAGGCAAGCCCAGAGCGAGTGGGAAAATTCAACATCGGTGGCCGCGATGCACGACAGCCTGGGAAACGGTCGTTAAAGAGCAGGGATCGAGACCCGAACCGGAAGATGGAAACTGCGGGCGATCAGCCACAGGACGGGGCTCACCGCCCGCAGGGAAAGGCGATTATTGGCTCAGCGTGCGCATGATTTGGATGAGCGCCGGGCCCACGATGACCATCATCATCGCCGGCAACACAAACAGCACCAGAGGAAAAAGGATTTTGATCGTGGTTTTCTGGGCCGCTTCTTCCGCGCGCAGGCGGCGGCGGGTGCGCAGTGCATCTGAGCTGGCGCGCAGGGCAGGGGCGATCTGGGCGCCGAGCTGCTCGCTTTGAATCAAGGTGGCGGCTAATGGCTTGATATCTTCAACCGCGGTGCGTTCGGCCAGGCCGCGCAGCGCCTGACCTAGCGATGCGCCGGCGTTGATTTCACCCGAAACCAACGACAGTTCGCGTCCAATTGCCTGGCGTTGGCGCTCAGTTTCCTTGCCCACAATCTTGATCGCCTCGAACAGGCCGAGGCCGGCTTCGACGCAGACCACCAACAGATCCAGAACATCAGAAAGCTGACGCGCAATCTGATTTTGACGTTTTCGAGCTTTGCGGGCGAGAATGTAACCGGGTAGGACATAGCCCAACACCGCACCGACCAAGCCAAAAAGCAGAATCGAATGGGCGACAATCCAGCCTGCCGTAATCCCGAGCAGAGCGCCCGCGGCGATTCCAGACACGCGCAACACCTGGAACACCTGGCTGTCCGCACTACGAAGGAAACCGGCTTGAGACAGCAAGCGGGAAAGCTTTTCGCCTGCGGGCGTATCGGCTTTGGGGGCGGGAAACTTACGGGCAGCCCATTGATACAGGATGCGGCCCATCGTTTCGCTGTCGCCATCGAGATCGTCGAGCGATCCTCCTTGCACCGTGCGAATCTTCAACGACAGGTCATTAAGCCGTTCTTCGATTATCCGATTCCCGTACATCGCGACGTAGACTGCCAGCGCGGCGACGCCGAGAAGACAGAAGACCATTATGCTGATTAGAAAAGGCGTCATTTTAGTAGTCCACCTTCAGCAGGCGCTTGATGATGAGCAACGCGATCCCATCCATGACAATCGCCCCTTTGAGGATTTTAAGACCAGTCGGGTCATGGAAAAGGACCTTGGTATAGCCCGGCTGAATCAGCGAGAAAGCGCCGAGCACGATGAATGGCAACATCCCAACTATCATCCCACCCATGCGGGATTGTGCGGTGAGCGCGCGGATTTGCAGACGGAGCCGCTGGCGGGTTCGGACAATCTCCGAAAGCCTCGCGATAATGGCGGCAAGCGAACTGCCAACCTCGGTTTGCACCTTGACCGCGATAACCAGCAGCCGCAAATCATCCTGCGGCATCCGCTTGACCAGTTCATCCAGCGCGCGCGGCAGTGGCAATCCGATGCGGGTCTGATCGAGCACCGTGCGGAATTCACCGCCCAGTGGTTCTTCGAACTCCTGCACCACCACCTGCATCCCACGAAGCATCGAATGGCCCGCTTCGAGCGAAGATCGCAGCAGGTCCAATGCGTGTGGCAGTTGCGCACCGAAGGCCTTGAGGCGGCGGGCGCGCCGGAAGCGTAAATAGAAAATCGGCAAGCTCGCTCCGATAGCGCCACCGGCCAGCATGAACATCGGATCTCCCAGCAAAATCCTTCCGAGCGTCGCCCCGGCGAACAGCATCAGCATCATGATCAGGAGCATCTCGGAAGTCCGCATGTAGAGGCCCGCCTGCCAGATGTTCTGCTCCAGAGCGTGAAGCAGATTGGTTCTGAACAGGAATTTGAGCAGGTAACCCTGCTCGTGCCTGCGCTCCTGGCGGGTGATGTCGACGTCGGGATTTTCCTCCGGAGCTGGCCCCATCCGGCGCACGACGCCGGTGGTCCGGACCTCCTCCATGCGGGACGTCAGGACGATGATCGCGATGGCGAAGACCACTATAAAAATCGCGCTTGCTATAAGCAGATCCATCTAAATCGCCTCCCGCTTTGGCATCGGCAGTTTGTAGCCGGTCACCTCAATCCGCTCGGTATAAAACGATCTAATTCCGGTGTGGCGAAATTGGCCCGTCACCTTCCCGCCCTGTCCGATACCTGTACGATGAAATTCGAACAGGTCCTGCAACATCACCGTATCGCCTTCCATCCCGACGATCTCGGAAATCTTCATCAGTTTGCGGGTTCCATCGGAGAGCCGTGACACGTGTACGATCATGTTGATGGCGGATGCGATCTGTTGGCGCATCGCGCGTTGCGGAATCGATGCGCCCGAAAGCAACATCATCATTTCGAGCCGCATCACGCCTTCGCGTGGATTGTTGGCATGGATGGTGGCGATCGATCCGTCGTGGCCGGTCGACATGGCTTGCAGCATGTCGAACACCTCGGCCCCGCGGACCTCGCCGACGATGATGCGATCCGGACGCATACGCAAACAGTTCTTGACCAGCTCGCGCTGCGTAACCTCACCTTTTCCTTCGACGTTGGGCGGCCGGGTCTCCAACCGCACCACATGCGGTTGCTGCAGCACCAATTCGGCGGAGTCCTCTATAGTGACAACGCGTTCGTCGACCGGCACGAAAGCCGACAGGCAGTTCAGCATCGTGGTTTTACCAGAGCCGGTACCACCGCAGACCAGGATATTCATGCGCGCGCGTACGATTGCGTGCATGAATTCCACCATCTCGGGCGTTAGCGATCCCTTGGTGACCAAATCGGTAATGTCATAGCGTTTTTTGCCGAATCGCCGCACCGACAGGGCGGGGCCGTCAAGTGCGAGCGGTGGAATGATGGCATTGATACGCGATCCATCCGGCAGCCGCGCATCGACCATCGGCGAGGCTTCATCCACCCGGCGCCCGACCTGCGACACGATGCGATCGATAATCAGCATCAGATGCTGATCGTCCTGAAAGTTGACGTCGGTCAGGAACAGTTTGCCGAAGCGCTCGACATAAACCTGGTTTGGACCGTTGACCATGATGTCGGTGATGTCATCGTCCCAGAGCAACGGCTCAAGTGGGCCAAGCCCCAACAGTTCGTTCTTGATTTCGTCGACCAGCTTCAGCCGGTCGGCCTCGGTGATCAGACGGCCCTCTTCATTGAGGATATCGGTGATTGCCTGCGTCACCTTGGTCGAGGCCATCTGTTGATCGAGGCTTTCGAGTTTGGATACATCCAACGACTCGAACAGCCGGGTATGAACCGCCAACTTGAGTTGTTGGAATCCGCTGCTGGCGTCCTTCGCGTTGGCGCCGCGGCGCGGAGCGTTGGGGCTATTGCCGAAAGATCGCTGCGGCGCAGCATTAGGTTGTGCGTTGCTGTTGGTTTGAGAGATGCGCTCGACGAGTTTCATCTTTTATTCCTCAGGCCCGCGCTGCGATCGCGGCAAATAGCCGCGACAGGAGTCCGGCCCCAACCTCGGGCGCTTCGGCCAGATCGACTGCGGCAATTCTGCGCGCCAGCTCTTCGATGCTGCGAGTGAAGGCCGAATTCGGAGCTATTTTCCACAGATCCTGTGCACGCAACTGGACCCGTTCGAGAGTTTTCTCGTCGCGCGGAATTTTCGCGAAAACCGGACGCGCCAGGGTGTGCATGATCTGCTCCTCGGTTATCGGGTGCGACGGATTATGGCGGCTCAGTACGATGTTGGGCTCGAGATCCTTCAATCCCAGCCGCGAGTACAACTCGATAAAGCGCCAGGTGCAGCGCGCGGCCGAGATCGACTGATCCAGCAGATACAGCAAACGATCCGAATGTTCCCAGGACGCCACCACCACTTCATTGATGTACGAGCCGCAATCGATCAGCACGAAATCGAATAGCTGCCGCATTAGATCGATTATCGGTCCGATGAGAGTATCGGGCACCAGCTCGCAGTCTTCCATTCGCTTGGGAGAGGCCAGCAGGTAAATACCGGATTCATGCTTGGTTAACGCCGATTCGAGCTGAATCGAATCGAGTTTTTTGTCCGGTTCGGTCAACAGCATGATCGTGCGTTCGGGTTCGATATTGAGGCCAACCGAGAGCCCCCCCGACTGAAGATCCAAATCGATCACAGCGACTTTTTTACGCAGGCTATAGCGCAGAGCCAGGGCGAGGTTGGCGGTAAGGCTGGTCACGCCGACTCCGCCCAGTGTGCTTGCAAGCGAAACCACCACGCCGCCCTGACGGATATCTTCGTTGCGGCGATACGACTCGATTTTGACCAGGGCGCGCGTCATATCGCCCAGTTCGACCGGAAAGAAAATCAGCTCGTCGGCGCCGGCTTTAAGCGCCCGCCGCATCAGCTCCGGCGAACCCTTTGGCAATAATGCAACGATAACCGGGCAAGGCTGACTTTCATGCAGCGCCTGGATGTACCTGAGCGAGGCCTCCTCCTGTCCATGGAAGGTTACGATTACGACATCGACTGCAATCGCGCCGTTGCCATTTCCGTTATCCGTGGGAGTGGGCAACGCCAGCCCGGTCTCTACAATCTCAACCGGCGGATCTCCCATCTTGAGCAGGATCTCTCTGGCCTCGTTGCGCCGCTCCTCATTCTCAGCAACGAGCCTCACGCGCAGAGCGGGTTGGCGCTGTTCCGGTCTTTTTCCAAGTACAGCCACTACTAGCTCCCTTTTTCCTTGTCCTGGTGGTTCCCTGTTAAGCCCTAGAAACGGGGTCTGGAGGCGTCAGACGGATAGACGCGCTGGGTGCGGATTTCCTGGGCCGTGAGCGGGCCGCGGTCGGTGGGCAGCGCGACTTCGCCATTGTCGGGCAGCGGGCGCACGATCTGGGGCGTGACGCTCATCACCAGGTCGGTCTTCTGGTCGCTGTAGGCGGTGTTGCGAAACAGCGAACCGGCATACGGCATGTCGCCCAGATAGGGCACCTTGTCGACCGTCGCCACCTTGTTGTCGAGGATCAGGCCGGCGATGATCAGGGTCTGCTGGTTGCGCAGCCGCACGAAGGTCTCGGCCCGCCGGGTGACGAAGGCCGGCAC
>DAHVFB010000073.1 GCA_027317185.1 Deltaproteobacteria bacterium | reverse complement strand
ATCGAATCGCCGCCGGACCGCTGTTCTCGACCCGCAGTTTGCCGCAGGCCTTTGTCACCTTCTCGATGGCTTTTGCGTCGTTCGTAAAGGCCCAGGTTCGGTTACATCGGATCAGTGCGGATCTCGGGGGCGCCGGTTTTTTTTCTGACGCGGCCGCGCCAAACGGAAATCCGACTCCCGGGATCGTCACGCGTCGTCCGTTGCTCGATCGGATGCTGGACGTGATTGCAGATCGTATCGAGCGCGGTCCACTTCCCGGCCTGGCTCGCGCGCTCGAGATTTTGCGCGATCGTGCGCCGCAATTCCGCGACGCTCCGGCTTCGATCGTTCATTTGGACTACCATCCGCAAAACGTCCTGGTGTCCGGAGCGCGGGTGAAAGCCGTGATCGATTGGGTCAACGCCGATTGCGGCGACCGCCATCTCGATGCCGCCACCACCGCCGTTATCCTGGCCACCAGCGCGATGGATCATCCGTTCTGGATGCGCGCAAACCCGTTGGGTAATTCGCTACGCCGGATTTTTACCGGCCTCTATATTCCGCTCTACCACGCGATGGCGCCGATGGACCTGGCGCGCTTCCGTTACTGCCAGGCAGTGGCCGCCGTGATGCGTCTTTCGACGCTCGGCATGATGAAGACCCGTGGCGCGGAGTCGGTCGGCTATCGCCAGGCTTCAATCGCCCAGGTTACGCCCTCGGTGCTGCGGCTGCTGACGCGGTATGCCACCCGTAAAACCGGTGTCGCAACCACCGTTTGACCTACGTAAGCCGTTTCGGACTCCGATCTATCCTTGCCGCAGCAGATCGCGCAGGACGTACGGCAGAATACCGCCGTGACGCAGGTACTCGACTTCCTCGGGCGTATCGACTCGCGCGATCACCTCGAACTCGCGCGTCTTGCCGTCGGCTTGCGCCCGCACCTTGAGCCGTTGACGCGGTTTGATGCCCGCCGCCAGGCCCTCGATCGAGTAACTTTCATGTCCGCTCAGGCCGATCGATTTGCGTCCGCTCCCGGGCATGAATTCGAGCGCCAGCACGCCCATTCCGATCAGATTGCTGCGATGAATGCGCTCGAAGCTTTCGGCGATCACCGCGCGTGCGCCCAGCAGCAGCGTGCCCTTGGCCGCCCAATCGCGTGAAGAGCCCGATCCGTACTCCTTGCCGGCAATCACGATCAGCGGAACCTGCTCTTTGCGGTAGCGCTCCGCGGCGGCGTAAATTGTCATCTGTTCGCGGTCGGGCATATGAACCGTGAATCCACCCTCCACCCCCGGCACCAGTTCATTGCGCAGCCGGATATTGGCGAAAGTTCCGCGCACCATCACTTCGTGATTGCCGCGCCGCGCGCCGTAGGAATTGAACTCGCGCGGCTGAACTCCGTTGGCGATCAGATAACGGCCAGCGGGACTCTCCGCCGCGATCGATCCGGCGGGCGAGATATGGTCGGTGGTGACGCTGTCGCCCAGCATCGCGAGCACCCGCGCACCGCTGATATCGGTGATCGGCGCCGGATCGGCGGTGACGCCATCGAAAAACGGCGGGGCCTTGACGTAAGTCGAATCGGATTCCCATTGGAACAGGTCGCCCGCGGGTATCTGAAGACTGCGCCAGCGCTCATCGCCCTCGAAAACCTTGCCGTACTCGTCCTGGAACATGGCCGAGTCGATCGACTTCGCCACCGCTTCATTGACCTCAAGCGAACTCGGCCAGATGTCTTTGAGGTAAACCGGTTTGCCGCTCGGATCCTGACCCAGTGCCATGGTCGCGGGATCGAAGTCCATCGTGCCGGCTATCGCATAGGCGACCACCAGCGGTGGCGAGGCAAGATAGTTGAACCGAACCACTGGATTGATACGGCCCTCGAAGTTGCGATTCCCGCTCAAGATCGCGGCGACCACCAAATTACCCTGTTTGACCGCCGCCGAGATTCCCTCCGCCACCGGGCCGCTGTTGCCGATACAGGTGGTGCAGCCGTAACCCACCAGGTTGAAGTGGAGCTTTTCGAGATAGGGCGTCAGGCCCGCGCGTTCCAAATAGCGCGTCACCACCTTCGATCCGGGCGCGAGGCTGGTTTTCACCCACGGCTTCACCGTCAGTCCGCGTTCAACCGCCTTCTTCGCCAGCAGACCCGCGCCGATCATGACGGCAGGATTTGATGTATTGGTGCAGCTCGTAATCGCGGCGATCACCAGCGAACCCTGCCCCAGCTCGAAACTTCCTTCATCGGTTTTGGCGGTAACGGTATTGGTCAGCGGCGTGAGTTCAGCTTCAGCCGCCTTAACCGGGCTGCCGCCCTCGCCCAACCATTTCTCGATTCGGCGGGGATCGATGTCGGCCTTGCCGCCGGTCACCTCTTTGACCAACTCACGCCGGAAGCCGGAACGGGCCTCGCTTAGCCTGACCCGATCCTGCGGCCGGCGCGGACCGGCGAGGCTGGGTTCGATCGCGCCGAGATCAAGTTCCAGTAACTCGGTGAAGCTGGGATCGGGTGCGTCGTCGGTGCGGAACAGCCCCTGCTCCTTGCAATAGGCCTCGATCAATTTCAGTTGTTCGGGCGGGCGTCCGGTCAGCTTCAGATAATCGAGCGTCTGCGCATCGACCGGGAAGAATCCGATCGTTGCGCCGTACTCGGGCGACATATTTCCGAGCGTGGCGCGATCGGCAACGCTGAGGCTTTTCAATCCGGGACCGCAGTACTCGACGAACTTGTTAACCACGCCTTTGCTGCGCAGCATCTGAGTGACCGTCAGCACCAGATCGGTGGCAGTGGCGCCTTCCTTGAGATCGCCAACCAGCTTTACCCCGATCACTTCCGGCGCCAGCATCGGCATCGAGCGCCCCAGCATCGCGGCTTCCGCTTCGATCCCGCCGACGCCCCATCCGACCACGCCCAAACCATTGATCATGGTGGTATGCGAATCGGTGCCGAGCACCGTGTCCGGGTAGGCTTCGCCCTCGCGCGTGGCAAACACCACCGCGGCCAGATATTCGAGATTCACCTGATGAACGATTCCGGTGTCGGGCGGCACCACGCGAAAATTATCGAACGCACGCTGGCCCCAGCGCAGAAACAGGTAGCGCTCCTGATTGCGTTCAAACTCCAACTCCGCGTTGCGCGCGAAAGCTTCGCGGCTGCCGGCCAGATCGACCTGCACCGAATGGTCGATTACCAGATCGGCCGGACTGAGCGGGTTGATCCGGGCCGCATCGCCGCCCAGACGTTTGATCGCATCGCGCATCGCCGCCAGATCGGCCACCACCGGCACGCCGGTAAAATCCTGCAACAACACGCGGGCGGGCGCGAACGAAAACTCCTCGCCGCCCTTGCCGTTCCACTTCGCGATTTTCTCAACGTGATCCGCCGTGACGTTGATTCCGTCCTCGCGCCGCAACACGTTTTCGAGCATCACGCGGATCGAGTATGGCAAGCGTCCGAGGTTGAAACCGCGCCGTTCAAGCGCATCGAGCCGGTGAATCGTATAGCTGCGGCCATCGACTGAAATTGCCCCGCGCGCGCCAAAGCTGTTCTTGCCCATCGTTCCCCATCTCCAGGTAAAACCGAATGAATCCGGCGGTCACCTCGTGCTCCGAACGACCACGAAATTATTGACCGATCCGCAGTTTGTCAGAATAGCGCGCGCCGTCCGTTCTTCAAACGGCGGCTGCGTCAACTATCGATCGGCTGGCTGGCGATCTTGCGATCGTGCGCCCGCGCACCCGCCGATCGCAGCGGGCGCGGTCCCGGTAAGCCGTCGTACACCAATGCGCGGCCATCAGAATGAAAGCCAATTCCCACCAGGATATCGATCCAGGGCGATTCCAGCGCGGGAATTTCATCCACCGTTTCGATCATCAGCCTGGCGCGCCAATCTATCATCGCCCGCAGCGCCGCGTTGACCGCTTCGGCGCTTAGCGGCACGAGCAGGCGCAGTGCGCGTCCGGCCAGTCCGGCAATCGGCGTTCCGGCCTCGATCACGATCAGATTCGCGGCCTCCCGCGCGATCCCGCACGACGGCAGCACCGCGCCAAACGGATTAGCCGGATCGCCCGCGCTAAGCGCGACCATCGCAGCGCCCGGCGATCGCGAGCTTCGCCCCGCGTTCAGCAGTTCGAGCGCCGCGGACAGCGCGTATTGCTCGCCCGATAGCGAACGCACGAAGTAGCCGCGCCGAATCTGACCGGAATATTCAAGCCGCCGTAGAGCGAACGTAATCTCGCTCCATGGCAGCGGCAGACTCTCAAGCTGAAGCATTTCGCGCGTGACAATCCCGTTACGATCCAGCAATCTCAGCGCCGCCTCACGCGCACAATCGACCTGAGCCGAGACTGGCGCGTGCCGAATCACCGACCAGCGGCCACCGAAGCTCGACTTTAGCCGCGCCCGCACCGCCGCATGACGGCGGCGCGCAGCCGGAGGTGACTCCCGTCCCATCGCCGCGACGCCGTCCGCCGCCAAAATACGCAGTGGCGCAAAGCTGTCATTGGAAACCAGTCCGGTGGCGGCCAGACGCCACAGCGCGCGCAAGGTGTCGCGTTCCGACAGATCCGCGCGCTCGGCCAGATCATCCAGATATTGCGCACCGGCGGCGATCAGCGCGTCAAATACGGCGCGCGGGTGAGGCTCGACGATATCCGCCGGATCAGCCTCGGGCAGCGCGGGGTCGCGGCGGTGGAAAAACCCGATTTTGGCCGGTAACTCCGGGGCTGACGATCCATCTGGCATTACGGCTGGCATGCCGGCCCAGACAAATTCACCACTGAGCAGGATCGCATCGAGATATTCGGGCCGGTACTCGGCGATGCGCGCTGGAAAAATCGATTGTTCCCAGAACTCAGGACTGAAGCCCACTCCATTAAGGCGTTCGAGCACCGCCTGCATCGCCGCTGCGCCGCCCGCCGGATCGCGCTCAGCCACACGATGCCATCGCAGACGAAAGGCGGCGTATTCCTGATCGGAACAAGGTTCAATTTCCGCCCTCAAATGGGCGAGCGTCTGCCGATGGATGCGCTCCAAATTGTAACGATCGCACCATTGCTCCACGCCACGAGCGGCCGGCGTGAAATGGCCGCGGAACACCATTCCGTCGGCCTCAAGCGCGGCCAGCGCGGTCTGCAGTTCGCGCGATTCGATACTCAATCGGGCCGCCAGCGCATCCACGGTTACTGGGCCATCCGTCGCCATCGCGCGTCGCACCACTTCCTTGATCGCCGGTTCACGATCGATATTTCCTGTTGAGGGCAATCCCGACGCACCCAGCGCGCTGGCGCCGGGAAAGATCGCAACCCACAGCGCCGCATCCTCGACCGCGATCGCCTGTTGCGCCCCCTCGCGGGTCAGCTGAGTTCGGATCGCCCTGCCCTCCTGCTCAAGCTCACGCAGCATCGCAGTCGAATCGCCGCTGACGCGCTCCGCAAGTAAGCCGCAGGCGATCGCGCCGTGTTTGCGAATCAGCTCAAGTAACTCGTCGTGATTGCGGGCTTTGCGCGACGATGCGCGTCCGCCAGCCTCAGCCACCACCGCCGCAACCGCCTCTTCGGCCAGCATCGCCGACAGATCCTCGTCGCGTAACACGTCCTCTGCCAGCGCGCGATTCATCATCACGGTGCGGCTGCGGCGATTGGCGCGCTCGCCGTCGTCGAGAAACGAGTAATCCCAGGCGAGCAGAATCCGTTGCGCGAACACCGAGGGCGAGATCGAATCGACCGCCACGATACGGACCTCGCCCCGTTCGATTGCTTCGAGCAACTGCATCAGCCGGGGCAAATCGGCCGATTCCTCGAGGCATTCGCGAATTGTTTCGGTGACGATAAAATGCGCCGGAACTTCGATTTTCGGCGGCCGGTTTTCAAAGCAGGCCCCATGCTGCGGAAACAGCGCCGCAATCAACTCCTGCGTGCGCAGCCGTTGAATCCAGGCCGGAATTCGGCGGCCCTTGTCGCTGCGCATGATCGACAATGCGCGGCTGGCCACATGGCGAAAGCGCACCTCGAACATCGGCGCGTCGAGAACCGCCTGCGTCATCACTTCCGTAGCGTTGCGCGCCGGGAGCATCGGCAGGACGTTCTCCAGGGCAAAACTATGCCGGGCGTTGAGCGCCAGCAGCACCGCGTCATCAATCGCGGACGCCTGGATTTCAAAATCGAAGCTCTGGCACAGCCGTTTGCGCAGCGCCAAACCGAAGCCGCGATTCATCCGTATGCCGAATGGAGAGTGAATTACCAGTTGCGTGCCGCCAAGCCCGTCGAAAAATCGCTCAATCACGATCGTGCGTTGATCCGGCACCGCGCCCAGCGCGGCAACTCCGCGCCGCACGTAATCGATCGCCTGGCGCGCCGCATTTTCGTCGAGTGCGCACTCTGAGCACAGCCACGCGATCGTTGCGTTTGAATCTTCGCGGTCCAGCCGATCGGCAATCTCGCGGCGAAGATCGATCGCCACCGACGACAGCGCCGGCGATCGGCCATTCGCTTCGGTCTGCCAGAACGGCAGCGAAGGCGCCATGCCCGGCGCCGCCTCGACCATCAACCGTCCGCGCGAGATACCCAGAATTCGCCACGGATTGGAGCCCAGCGCAAACACGTCACCGCGCGAGGATTCCTGCGCAAAGTCCTCTTCAACATCACCAATCTTGCGGCCCTCGGACGCGATTACGACATCGTAGTTGCCGTTCTCCGCGATGGTCCCGCCCGAGACCAGCGCCGCCAGCCGCGCTCCACGCCGCGGCCTGACCCGTCCCGCGATACGATCATAAAAAATTTTCGGCGCGGCCCCGCTGATTCGATTGGACAACTCCGTCGCCATTTCGCCCAGCAGATTTTTGAGCGCCGCCCGATCGAGATGACCGAAACATGCTGCACCCCGCAGCATGCGCAGCAACTCGGACTCGCCGACGTCGCCCTCCTCGGCCGCGATTGCGATAATCTGTTGCGCCACCACATCGAGGCATCCGCGCGGAATCTCGGCCTCGTCGAGAATTCCTCCGCGAATCGCTCGCACCGCCGCCGCGCATTCAACCAGGTCGTCGAGCGTCAACGCGAAAAAGCGTCCCTTCGGCGTCATTCCCAACCGATGGCCCGAGCGGCCGATACGCTGGACCGCGGCCGAGATCGACTTGGGCGAATCGACCTGGCATACGAGGTCCACCGTGCCCACATCGATACCCAACTCCAGAGAGGCGGTGGCGACGATCGCCTGGAGTTCTCCGTGCTTGAGTTTCTGCTCGGCCTTGAGCCGCTCGTTGCGCGCAAGACTGCCGTGATGCGCCATCACGGCCTCGTCACCGAGACGTTTCTGAAGATTGAGCGCGATTCGTTCGGCCCAGCGCCGGCTCAAGGTGAAGACCAGGGTGGTTCGATGCTGCTCGATCAATTCCGCCAGCCGATCGTACATCGCATCCCAATGCGAATGGGTCGCCAGCGGGCCCAGTTCCGGACCGGGCGCAATAACGGCCAAATCGAATTGGCGTGGACCGCTACCCGCGCGCACGATGCGAACTGGACGCGGAATACGATCGCCGCCGGGCGCAACCTCGTGACCGGCAAGAAATTCCGCCAGCCGCTCGATCGGATTGAGCGTCGCCGAAAGCCCGATGCGAACCGGCCGCGAACCCGAGCGGCTCATCACCAGGCGATCAAGCCGCTCCAGAGTGACCATCAGATGGACGCCGCGCTTGCTCGGGGCAATCGCGTGCAACTCATCGACGATCACGTAACGCACCGCCGCCAGCTTCTCGCGAAAACGCTGCGAGGTCAGCAGCATGAACAGCGACTCCGGCGTAGTGACCAGCACCTGCGGGGCGCGCCGCAGCATCGCGTTGCGTTCGCTGACCGGGGTATCGCCATGGCGAAGACCGGCGCGAATCGCGGGCGGCTCAAGCCCTGACTCGATCGCCACTTGACGCACCCCTTCAAGCGGCTCTGAAAGATTAATGCGGATATCGTTGGCGAGCGCCTTGAGCGGCGAGACGTATAGAATCGACACTTCGTCGCGCAAAGCGCCGGCTTCGGCTTCCATCACCATGCGGTTGATCGCCCACATGAAAGCCGCCAGCGTCTTGCCGCTGCCGGTCGGCGCGCACATCAACACGTGATGACCGGCGCCTTCCGCGGCCTGCGCGATTACCGGCCATCCGAGCTCCTGCACTTCGCTGGGCGGCCCGAAGCTGCGTGCGAACCAGGTGCGTACCAGGGGATGGAAAGCGTCTAAAACTGAAGACACGAAATTAGTTTATATCGATCGGCAGGTAAAAATCCTGAGGCGAGCGGCCCAAGCGGTATTAATTCCGCGCTTGTGCGCGGCGAACCTTCTGATCATGATATTCGTTGCGTCAATGCATCCCTCGATGTAGCCGCGTTGCAACGTTTAGCTGCCGATTTTCTTGAAGAAAAGGAAGCGGAAGGCTGGCAGTAATGCTCGCGATTGCCATTCTGAGACCACCAAAACTAATCGCAGTTTAATGTGTTTATTATCAGAAATAGTCTTTTATAGTTATACACTGGTTGACTCACTCCATGAGCATGGGATTTGCTGTATACCAGTCTCTCATCGGGGAGGAGGACCCTTATGAAGCAGCTTCTGAGTAAGCATCGTCTTCGTTTAACAAACTTTGCGGCCATAGTAGCCGGCACCGCTCTGATTGGAGCGGCAGGCCAGCTTTGGGCCGCCTCCGGCAGTGTCGGACTCCATCTCAGCAACGCGAGCCGCAATGGCGCGGCATGTAAGGCGGCGAACGTCGACCACATCTATGTGACGATAGCCGACGTCAAAGCGCATCGCGTCGGAGCGGGCGGCGGCTTTGCTTCGCTGATTAATCAATCCAATGGCCCCACTCAGTTCGATCTGATGTTCGCCAACACGGAAGCCAACGAGCCGATCGGCAGCGCCGATTGCCCGATCGTCGATATGGGCGGCAACGGCTTGCCGGCCGGAAAATATGGTCAGATTCGCCTGATCACGGTCGATAACGCCAGCAGCGGTACTCCGGTAATTCCGGCAAACACCAATGCCTGCGCATCGCTGGGTGACACGGTTTACAACTGCGTAGAGGCGGGCGGCGTATTCTACCCATTGGTGATCCCGAGCGGCAGCCAGACCGGAATCAAAATTCCGCCTGGTCAGTTCCATCGGGGCGGGCTGACGATTTCCGTTAACCAGGCGGTCGATCTGGATATCGACATTAACGCATGCCAAGCGCTGGTGGTTCGCGGCGGTGGCAACCAGCACGGCCATGGCCACCATCATGGCGGCGGCGGTGGCGGCACGACGACATACGCGCTCAAGCCGGCGCTGCATACGGGCGAGGTTTCGCTCAATCCAATCATCTCCGGTACCGTGGTCGTGGGCACCGCCAATGGCGCGGGTTCAACCGTTACCCCCGGCGCTACCACCGTAGCGAATGCTCAGGTATGGCTGGAAACCGACTCGACGCAAAGCGTCGTGGAGGGTACGCCTTCCGCACCTGCTTCGAACCCCACCAACGCACCGGTGAATAGTGTGGTCGCAAGCACTACGACTGACGCCAACGGTAACTTTGTTTTTTGCCCGGTGCCGACGGGCAGCTACGACATCGTAGTGGATGCGGACGCAGGATCATCGGCGAATTTCACTACCAACCCGTCCGACGCCACCATCACGACGGGAGTGACTCCCACCGCTGACGGCCTGAGCGGCATCACGATTCCGCTAGTCGAGGGGACCACGACCGCGACGACGCTCAGTGCCCAGGTGAGCACGCAGGTATCCACTGCCGTTCCCAGTACGGTTGCGGGCGTCGGCGATGACATCGAGTTCTTCGGCACGCAGAGCTTCAGCGCGGCCAATCCGGCCAAGCAGGCTCAGATTCCGCCTTACAGTGGAACGGCGGTCGAACCGCAGACCACTACTACCACTGCGAACAGCGGCTGCGCCTCGGTGCCTACGATCTGTCCGGTGGGTACCAATTGCGTATGCTTTCCCGTCGCGCTGCCGCCGGACAATCCCGTCGTAGGTCCGCTGGGCGGAACTTACACCACCGGCGCCACACCTGGCGATTACGCCCTGCTTGGCAGCGCCAGCGAGATTGGAACCACCACACCGGCCTGCAGCCCGTCCCAGTTGGTCAGCGTACCGGCCGCATCCTATGCGCTACCGACGCTGAGCTTCACCGGATGTAACTAAACTGCCGGTTAATCAGGTCGATCGAACAGATCGGTCTGAGTCGTTACCAAGGCCCGGTGCGCCGCAAGGCGTGCCGGGCTTTTTTATTTATCCGATTATCCGCGCAGCAGGTCGGGCAAGTTTTCGGTGAACTCGCTGCGGGACAGAGTTTGCGTGAACCCGGCTTCGCGCGCGCCGCGCAGCGCCTTAAGATCGACATGCGAAGCGAAGCCGATCACCCTTACCTCGGGTGAGGACGCCCGAATCGCAGCAATGGTCTTATCGGCCGGGAAATTCGCATCGTTCAAATCCACCACCACCAGCGATGGGGCAAGTTCCGTTATCCGCCCGGCCGCCGCTTCCAGAGTCGATACGTAAGCCACCTCCGCACCGACTTGAGTCGCAATCGCGTCGAGCTTGGATCGGAAGAACAGGTCCCTGACCATCGCAAGTGCGCGTACCGGAGCATTCATCGCGCAACTCCCTGCTGAGTAAAACGGGCCGCGGAAAACGGCGTCAGATCGAGTGATGGTTGACGGCCTTTCACCAGATCGGCGATCACTTCACCGGTCAGAGCCGACAGCAGTATTCCGCTGCGGAAATGCCCTGCTGCATACAAAACATTCGGCAGGCTGGGAGAAGGACCCAGCACCGGCAGCAGATCATGCGTTGCGGGGCGGAAACCGGCCCACGCCTCGCGAAAGGCGATGCTGCTTAATTGAGGAATCAACGCATTCGCGCCATCGACGATTCGCCCCATCCCGGCCATCGTGACCTGCTTGTCGAAGCCCACGTCCTCCATGGTCGAGCCGGCCAGCAGACGCCCATCGCGGCGGGGAACAAGATAGCCACGCAGCGAAAATATCGCCGGTCCGATCATCGCCGGGCGTCCCTGAAAGCAAACGATCTGCCCGCGAATCGGCCGGATGCTTACCCGATCCGCTTCGAGGCCGCGAATCTCACCGGCCCACGCCCCCGCCGCATTGACGATAACGTCCGCCTCATGGATCGATCCGTCATCGAGCCGCACACCCGAGGCGCGCGTGTTATGCGCCACGATTTCGCTGACGCGAACCCCCTCGCGCAGCTCGGCGCCGGCCCTGATCGCCGCGTTTATGTAAGCTTGGGTGAGCTTACGGTTCTCCGTCCGGCGATTGGTTGGCAAATGGAGCGCGTAAACCACCGCGGGACTGAGCATCGGTTCGATTAGCCGCGCCTGGTCGCCGTCGAGCTCCTCGACTTCATCGCCCAATCCCGCCTGGCGCTGCCAAAGCGCGCGGGCTTCGAGCTCGGTCTTTTCCGAATTATCGAGCGCGACGTACAAAATCCCGGCGCGATCGTATTCCGGATCGACGCCGCTCTTTTCGCGCAGCTGATCGACGTTGCGATCGAACGCTTCGCGGCCGCGGAGGCAGATATCCAGCAACGGCCCCGGACCATGCGCCTCGGCCTGTGGTGCGATCATGCCCGCGCCCGCCCACGAGGCTTCCAGCCCAATTCGTCCGCGTTCAAAAATCGTGACCGCCGATCCCTCCATCGCCAGGCGCCACGCCACCGCGCCGCCGATAATTCCGCCGCCGATAACCAGCACTTTCATTTTAGATATTTTCTCCCCCGGCGCGGCGCTGACGACGCAGCGATCACCCGGCCGGTGCGGAAACTTCGCGGACCTTAATTAGCATAAAGGTTCGAACCGTCTTCAGAGTAGCTGCGGCAGATCCGGTGTGAAACCCCTCGCGATGATGATACAAACGCCAGCATCGGAAGCATTGGAGAGACGCCACGATGGACAAGATTATGGCGGGAATCGAAACCCGGCTGATTCATGCGGGCAAACCGGAGCCGCCGATCGAAGGGGCCGTGATCACTCCGATCTTTCAGTCCTCGACCTTCGAATACACCGGCCAGAAAAACTATCACGATCTGCGCTATATCCGGCTCAGCAATACGCCAAATCACACTGGTCTGGCGCGTAAACTTGCCGCGATCGAGGGTGCGGAAACGGCGCTGGTAACCGCCAGCGGGATGGCCGCGATCGCAACCACCTTGCTCACCGTATTAGGCGGCGGCGACCATCTGCTCTGCCAAAGATGTGTCTATGGCGGGACTCACGGGCTGGTAACCACCGAGTTGCCCCGGCTCGGCATCGAAACCACTTTCATCGACCCCGGCCAGCCCGCAACCTGGAAAGCGCAATTGCGCAGGAATACGCGGGCGATCTATGTCGAGACCATTTCAAATCCGCTGCTCGAGGTGGGCGATTTGCGGGCGATCGCGGAATTCGCCCGCACCCACGGACTGATATCGATCATCGACAATACCTTCGCCACCCCGATCAATTTTCGGCCGGCTGAAGTGGGCTTCGACCTCTCGCTGCATAGCTGCACGAAATATCTCAACGGTCATTCCGATATCGTCGCCGGCGCGATAATCGGCGCCCGCGATCTAATTGATCGAGTGACGCATACCGCAAATCATCTGGGCGGCGCGCTCGATCCGCACGCCTGCTTTCTGCTTGATCGGGGACTGAAAACGCTCGCGGTGCGCGTGCGCCATCAAAATGAAAGCGCACTGCGAATCGCACGCTGTCTCGAACAGCATCCGCGTGTCAACGCGGTCTATTATCCCGGACTGGAGAGTCATCGCGACCATCTGCGAGCCTGCGAATTACTCGACGGTTTCGGCGGCGTGCTGAGTTTCGAAATCGAGGGGGGAGTGCAGGCGGCTGAAACATTTATCGGCGTCCTGACTCTGCCGGTATCCGCGCCCAGCCTGGGCGGAGTGGAAAGCCTGGTCACGCGCCCGGTAACCACTTCGCACCCCGCGATGACGCCCGCGCAGCTCGCGGAGGCAGGAATCGCCGATGGCCTCATTCGGCTATCGATCGGCCTCGAAGCTACCGAGGATTTGATAGCTGATCTCCGGCGCTCATTATCAATCTGACCTCCGCCACCCACTTTCGGCGAAATAGGTCATAAGGCATTTTAGAAAGCTTTTTATTGCTAGAGCAGATTTTCTAGTCTTAATTATTATAAAATAACGTTAAAAGGTGCAGGCGTAGATCTCCGTATCGATTCCCGCATCGATTAGCGCGATGCTCTAACGTCAGGTGGACAGTGATACGATGGCTGCCGCACCAAAAACAAACGCAACTCCCTTGGCGGCATCGTCCGCAGCTTCGGCGGGTCGCAGAATCGTGAGGTTACGATCGCTGCGCAGCCGATGGCGTTCGCTCGCCTTTTTTTCGTGCACTGCACTTGCGTTAGGCTTGGCCATCGCGGGCCGTATTAGCAATAAGGCTGATTTCTCGATTGCGGCGATCATGCTGTTGTTCACCGGCGGCGCCGTGCTGCTGGGAGGGCAAGCCCCGGCCGAAGAACGGATCGCGGAGAATCGGACTAAAGCGCACTCCGATGCGGGCGGAGGAGTGGCCGCGATTGAGCACGAATTGCTGGGCGCGCGAGACGCGCTCTCGGCACAAATCGCTGCACTGCGTGAAAGCCAGCGACAGCTTCAGACGGAAATCGCACGCCACCAGCAGATGGCCGCCGAGCGCGAACAAGCCGAGGCCCGCGCCCGCAACAGCGAAATCACGCTGCGCCGGATTTTCGATGCCAGTCCGGATGCCATGAGTGCGCGGCGGCTACGCGACAGGGTGATCATCGAATGCAATCCCGAATACCTGCGGCTTACCGGCTATCGGCGCGAGGACGTAATCGGCCGGACCAGCGTCGCTCTCGGACTATGGCGGCCCGCGCAGGAGCAACGTTTTTTTGCGCTTCTGCAGCGGCAAGGTTTCGTCCGTAATTGGTCTGACAATTTCCCAATGCCGGACGGCACGGTGGTGCCGATGCTCATATCGGCCGTGATCGCCGATCTCGGTGGCGAACGGTGCGCGATTATGACCGGCCGCGACATTCGGGAACTCAAAACCGCCGAACGCGAACTTATCGCTGCACGCGAGGCTTTGTCCGCGCAGGTGCGCACGCTCAGAGACACGGAATTGCGCTTGCGCGCCGAAATCGAGCAGCGCGAACAGATTATCGCCGAGCGCCGGCGAGCGCAGAAAAAGGTGGCCGAAAGCGAAACTACGTTACGCAAGATTTTCGACACCAGTATCGATGCAATCTCGATCCGACGGCTGCGCGATAGTAGCTACATCGATGCAAATCATGCGTTCACTGTGCTCAGCGGTTTTCATCGCAGCGAACTCATTGGACGCTCGCTGGACGAACTTAACCTGCGCGCCGACAATCTGAAGCTGGCCTTCCTGAATTCGCTTGTGAGCAAGGGTTATGTGCGGAACATGGAGGGCAGGCTGCGGCGCAAGGATGGCTCGATCGTGCCGATCATGACCTCGGGGGTGCTGATTGAACTCGACGGTGAGCCCTGCGTCGCGGCGATTACACGCGATATCACGCAGAGCAAAAAAATCGAGTCCGAGTTGATCTCGGCGCGCGAAGCGGCGCTGGCCGCCTCGAGCGCCAAATCCGAGTTTCTTTCCAGCATGTCGCACGAGATCAGAACTCCCATGACCGCGATACTCGGGATGGCCGACTTGCTGTGGGAGACGCCGCTCACGCTCCATCAACGCCGCTACCTTGAGACCATGCGCACCAACGGCGATGCCCTGCTCGCGTTGATTAACGATATTCTCGATCTGGCGAAAGTTGAAAGCGGACAACTGGTGCTCGAGAAAGCCAACTTTGAACTGGATCAGCTAATCGAAAAAGTGATCGAGACCTTTGCCACCCGGGCACATGAAAAAGGACTCGAGCTATCTGCGCGCATAAGCCCTGAAGTGGAGCTTGAACTAAACGGCGATCCACTCCGATTGCGTCAAATTTTGATTAATCTGCTGAGTAATGCGGTCAAGTTCACTCGCGCCGGCGAGGTTTTGCTGACCGTCGAACACGATCCCGCGCCGCCCCGATCGGCTGACAGGCCCGGCTCCCGATGGTTCCAATTCTCGGTTGCTGACACCGGAATCGGAATCCCGGAAGAAAAAATATCGGCTATTTTTTCGAGTTTTACACAGGCCGATTCCTCGATCACGCGCCAGTTCGGCGGGACCGGACTGGGGCTCGCGATCGTAAAACGTTTGGTCGAGTTTCATGGCGGGCGGATTTCGGTCGATAGCCGGATCACGACTGGAAGCACCTTTCGATTCTCAATTCCGTTGACAGTCCGGTCGAGTCAGCATCGCGCAATAACGCCGGGCAAAACGGCGTTGGCCGGATACCGCGTGCTGGTGGCGGACGATACCGGGATCAATCGCCAGGTGATCAGGGAAGTGCTTGCGCCGCAAGGCGCGTCAGTCGATGAGGCCGCTTCCGGAGAGCAGGCGCTTGAGATCATTGAGCAGGCGCACCGATCGGGACAAGCCTACGATTTGATCCTGCTCGACTCGCGAATGCCCACGATCAATGGCTTTGAGGTGGCCGCAAAGTTAAGGCGCAACTCGATCGGCAATTCCGCAATCAGCAACTTAACAAGGTCGATCGTACTTATGCTGGCCTCTGACGATCTGGCAACCAGCCTTGAGCAAATCAACGAACTCGGTCTCGCCCGCTATATCGTCAAACCGATTCGTCCCCATGACCTGCTCGAGGCGGCCGCGGTGATAACCGATCCCGTCGCCGCGCACATTGTCCCCTCGGCAGCGCCGATCTTGGAGCAGCACAATGCCGCGGCCGCACCGCTCAAAGTTCTGCTCGCCGAGGATTCGGTGGACAATCGGATGCTGATCAAGACCTACTTGAAGGGCGGCGGCTACCAGGTGGAAGAGGCGGAAAACGGCAAGGTCGCGATCGAAAAGTTCATTGCGGACAAATTCGACGTGGCGCTAATGGATATTCAGATGCCGCTGGTGGACGGCTATACGGCGGTCCGCGCGATTCGCCAATGGGAGCACAAACGGCAGCTTTCGCGGCTGCCGATCATTGCGCTGACAGCCTCCGCGATGGACGAGGCGGTGCATCGCAGCCTGCAGGCCGGCTGCGATTCGCACGTCAGCAAACCGGTTAACCGCGCCACGTTGATCGAGGCGATCCGCGAGGCGATCAGCCGCGCTTCTGCATCCGGCGGAGCACCCCCCGACGAAGCGGCGGACCCGGCCGCAGCGAGTGCCGCGCTCAATATGGCAAAGCTCGTGACCCCGGTAGATGCGGCGCTAATTGACCTGATGCCAGAGTTCCTCGCCCGCAAACGCGAAGACACTGTCGCGATCGAGTCCGCCGTGAACCGGCTCGATTTCGAGACCATGCGCCTGCTCGGTCATCGCATCAAGGGCGAAGGCAGCAGCTATGGCCTGGAGACCATCAGCGAGATCGGCGCGGCGCTGGAGGATGCGGGCCACAGGCATGACGGACCCAGCGCCCGCAAACTCGCCAATGCATTGACCAATTACCTCGCGCGTGTCACGGTGACGCCAAGAGCCGCCGCCGACTGAACAACCGATCGATCGTTTGCCTCTACTCAATTGTTCGAACGTACTTTCGCGGGCCCGCCTGCGCCGGTATCATTAACAATTCAGGTGCGCGCGAAGTTACGTGCTGACGCTCGATAATCTTTCCAAATCATTTGGCCGCAGGGTCCTGCTCGATCATGCGAGCTGGACCATGGCTGATAATGGGCGCGTAGGCCTGGTCGGCCTCAATGGCGCGGGGAAATCCACCCTGCTCAAGATGATCGCCGATCTGACCCAGCCCGACTCCGGCCGCATCACGCGGCCGCAGCGCACCCGCGTTGGCTATCTCGCCCAGGACGCGCCTGAGATGAGCGGCCGTCTGCTGCTGGATGAAACGCTCGCGGCGCTGGGTGAATTGCGGCAACTCGATGCCCGCCGGATCGAACTTGAAGAAATTCTGGTCCACGATCATTCGGGACCGGCTCATGAGTCCGCCCTCAACGAACTGGGCGATGTGCTGAGCGAGCTTGAGCGGCATCGTTTTTACACCGCGCAAAGCCGCGCCGAAGCGCTCCTGTTCGGCCTCGGCTTTAGTTCGGAGGACCTCGCCCGCGACGTCGCCGAGTTCTCCGGCGGCGTCAGGATGCGTATCGCGCTGGCGAAGCTGTTGCTGAGCGAGCCGGACTTCCTGATGCTCGACGAACCGACCAACCATCTGGATATCGAGGCGCGCAACTGGCTCGAGGAGTACCTGGTCAATTATCCGGGCGGAATCATTCTGGTCTCGCACGATCGTTATTTTCTCGATCGCGTGACCAATCGGACAGTCGAGGTGGCTCGCGGCCGGATCACCGAATATCGCGGCGGCTATTCGAATTATCTGATCCTGCGCGAGGAGCGTTTTGAGGCCGAGCTTGCCGCTTATCAGAAACAGCGCTCCGAGATTGAACATATCGAGGCCTTCATCAGCCGCTTCCGGTACCAGGCCAGCAAGGCGAATCTGGTGCAGAGCCGCATCAAACAGCTTGAAAAGATCGAGCGGCTCGAACCACCACCCGGAATTGCAAAGCCGCCCTCGATCAATTTCCCGTCCTGCGATCGCGGCGCGCGGCGCGTCTTTGAGCTGCGTGGAGTGGTCAAGAAATATGGCACGCTGAGCGTGTACGAAGGAATCGATTTGGTGATCGAGCGCGGCGCGCGGATCGCGCTGGTCGGTCCCAATGGCGCCGGCAAGTCCACCATGATGAAACTGCTGGCGGGCGCGGAGCCGCTTACCGCCGGCGATCGCAAGCTGGGCGAGGGTGTGCGGCCCGGGTACTTCGCACAAAATCTGGCCGAGAGTCTGGATTACGAAACCACGGTACTCGGTGAATTGAGCAAAGAAGCCGAGGGTATGACCTCGACCGAGATCCGCAGTCTGCTGGGCGCGATGTTGTTTTCGGGTGATGAGGTTGAGAAGCGGGTTGGGGTGTTGTCGGGCGGAGAACGTGCGCGACTGTCGCTGGCCAAGGTGCTGGCGCATCGCAACAATTGCCTGCTGCTCGATGAGCCCACCAACAATCTTGATATCGTGGCGAAGGATACGCTGCTCGAAGCTCTGAGGCGCTTTCCGGGCACGGTCGTGATCGTCAGTCACGACCGCTATCTGCTTAACGAACTGGTTACCGAGGTGGTCGAGGTCGGACATGGACACGCCATCCGCTATCTCGGCAATTACGACGAGTACCTGGCGAAAAAGGAAGCGATGGCATCCGGCGGCGGCGTCAAGCCGCGCGATTCGGCGGTCTTCAAAAATGGCGCGGGCGACGATCGGAACGGACGATCCGATAAAACCCGGCGCGATCAGAATGCCGAGCGCAAGCGCGATCGCGATCAGGACCGCCGGCGGGGGCAGACGGCGCAGGCGCGCCAGCGCATCGAAGGCGGAATCGAGCAAATGGAACGCGAGCGGGCGGACCTCACCACGGCCATGAACGAACCGAACTTTTATCTCAACCGGCCGGACGCTAACGAACTGATCGTTCGCTATGAAAAGCTCGGCGGAGAAATCGAGCGGCTCTACGAGGAGTTGCTGGAGCTCGACAAAGGCGCACCGGCCTCGAACTAGCCGCCGCGGGCAACTTCGCCGACAACTTCGCCGAAGAACGCGCCGATGTCGTTGGCTAATAATTCCGGCTCTTCCATCGCGGCGAAATGGCCGCCGGATCTCATCACCGTCCATCGGCGCACGTCATACACCTGCTCGACCCAACTGCGCGGCGGCTTCATCAGTTCGCCTGGAAACACCGCGATCGCAGCCGGCACCTCGATTCGGTTCGCCGGGTTCCACGGATAGCGCCGCGCTTCGTAATACAGGCGCATCGATGAACCGATCGATCCGGTGACCCAGTACAGCATCGCGCTAGTGATCAAATCCTGCTTGCTGAAGCGCCGTTCAATATCGCCGCGGCAATCGCTCCAGGCGCGGAACTTTTCGACCATCCAGGCCAGCAGACCCACCGGCGAATCGTTAAGCGCAAAGGCGAGCGTCTGCGGACGCGTGCTCTGGATCCATTGATAGCCCGCCTCTTCGCGCCGAAAACGCTCGACATCGCCCAAAAATATTTTCTCGTCGGCAGTCAGCGCCGCATCGTGATCGGACTTCGCCACCGCCACCGCGATCATGTTCAGATGCAGCCCGATCACGTTGCGTGGCATCGTTTCCGCAATTCGCGTGGCGATTCCCGATCCCCAATCGCCACCTTGCACGGCAAAGCGATCGTAGCCGAGCACCCCGGTCATCAGCTCGCCCGCGATATCGCCAATCGCCGCCACATTCATGCCCCTCGCCTGCGGCTGATCGGAGAAGCAAAAGCCGGGCAGCGACGGCGCGACGATCGTGAAGCTGCGCCTGCCATCGGACCCTGGATTGGTGAGCAAACCGATAAGCTTCCTGAACTCAAACGGCGATCCCGGCCATCCGTGAAGCAAAAGCAGCGGAATCGGATCCGGGCCGTGGCCGCGCTGATGGATAAAGTGGATGCGATGGTTCCGAACCGGCGCGCGATATTGCGCGAGCGCGTTCAACTCGCGCTCGGCCGCGCGCCAATCGTATTGCTTGCGCCAATAGGCAACCAGCTCGGCAATATAACTGGCATCGGCGCCATACTCCCATCCGCTATGCGCGATGGCGTCCGGTATACGGCTGCGCGCCAATCTTTCGCGCAGATCGTCGAGCACTTCGCTAGAGACCTGGATCTCGAACGGCTCGATCATCGATCCAGCGGCCACGGTTTTACTGCTTCGCCGACAGCGCTTGCTTGACCAGTTCGCTGGCCAGCTTGCCGTCGAGCCCCGCGCCGAACTTGTCGCGCAGCGCCTTCATCAGCGGTCCAATCTGCGCCGCGCCGGCGCTCATCGCTTCGGCGATCGCCGTGTTGATCTGATCGGCGCCAATAGCGGCCGGCAGGTATTGTTCGAGAATCGCAACCTCGCGCTGGTTCTGCTCGATTAAATCGTTGCGATTGGCCTTGCGCGCATAATCGATCGCCTCTTCGCGGCGCGCCCGCTCGCGTTTGATTATCTGCACGATCTCGGCTTCGGTTGCCTCGTGCGGCACTTCCTTTTCGACGCGGGTAATCTCGGCGAGAATTCCGCGCAGCGTCAGCACCCGGGTTTGTTCACCCGCCTTCATCGCGGCGATCATATTTTCACGGATTTTCTGTTTCACTTTGCCTTTATGGGGCGGACCAACTCAGGCCACCGCCCGGACTCATTCTAGCGGATGCTTCATATCCCTTGCATCCGCGACAACGGTTGTCATGCGCCCGTGCTTCACTGCCTGGTATGAAGGAATCGAGAACCCGGCAAGCTAACCGTGCGCCACTAATAGTTCAGACTTTCCATACCAATGACCTTGACGATCTATTCCAGAACATCTTTCGCACCACGGTCGCCGCCGAGCGGCTTCATCACGTCAGACAGGCGGACTGGCGTTCGGACCGAGCGTTTGAAGCGGCGATGTCGGCCGGCTATCTGCGATCGGAAGACGTGGTGCTGGCCGAGATGCGCGACGAGTGCGATCTTTATCTCACCATCAAGCGGCGTGAGAATATAATTCAGCTTTTTGCCTGCGCTAAATTTCGCCAGGTCAAAATCCTGATGGCGGGCCGCAATGCGCAAAGCGTGGAGGCAATCCTACGTGAGCATGGCTCGGTCTTCGACACCTTCGCAAAACCTCCGGAATCGAATCGACCATACGTGAATTTCAACTTCTGGTATCTGGGCGAAAAAGGAGCCGAGCGCGAAGAAAAGGAACTGAAGGTTCCGGCCTGGAAGGAGATCAGGGGCAACTACCATGCCGGGACAGCGGGGCCGATCGACGGTTTTCTTTCCGGCTTCAAACCTGCCAACGGTGGTCGGCTCCTGCTCTGGCATGGCAAGCCGGGCACTGGCAAGACCTTCGCGATCCGCGCGCTCGCCTGGGAGTGGAGACAATGGTGTCAATTCGAGTACGTGATCGACCCCGAAAACCTGTTCGGTCCGCGCGCGGATTATCTCGCGCGGATGATAATCGACGGCAACGAAGCGGCCGACGAGAACATTGCCGATCGATGGAGGATGCTGGTGCTTGAGGATACCGGCGAACTGCTGGGCGTCGACGCCAAGGAACGCGCCGGCCAAGGCCTCTCCCGACTCCTGAACTCGGTTGACGGACTGCTGGGTCAGGGCTCGCGCGTGCTGCTGCTC
>DAHVFB010000072.1 GCA_027317185.1 Deltaproteobacteria bacterium | reverse complement strand
GGTTGGAGGCGCTCGAACGGGCGCATCCCGAAATTCTCACGCCCGATTCTCCCACTCAGCGAGTGGGCGCCGCGCCCAGCGAAAAGTTCGGCCTGGTGGTGCATCGCAAGCCGATGCTGTCGCTCGCCAATGCGATGGGCGCGGACGAGATGCGCGAGTTCGACGCCCGTATCAAACGGATGCTGCGGTCCGAGGCCGAGATCGAGTATGTCGCCGAGGTCAAGCTCGATGGGCTCGCGGTCGAGCTGGTGTATGAGGATGGCAGACTGACGGTTGCCTCGACGCGTGGCGATGGGGTCAACGGCGAGGACGTGACGGCCAATATACGCACGATCAAAAGCGTGCCGCTTACGCTCAGGCGCGGCGAACATCGGAAGCTTCCGCGGCTGCTCGAAGTGCGCGGCGAAGTGATTTTGCCGCGCCGGGGATTTCTCAAGCTGAACGAGGAGCGTGAGCGCAATGGCGAGCCACCATTCGCCAATCCGCGCAACGCTGCCGCTGGATCGCTGCGCCAGCTCGATCCGAAAGTCACCGCCGCGCGTCCGCTCGATATTTTTATTCACAGTCCCGGCCTGATCGAAGGACTCGAATTCGATTCGCAATGGGACTTCTTCGAGAAAATCAAAGCCTTCGGGCTGCGCGTGAACCCGCGATCGAAAGTCTGCGGCGGGGTAGAGCAGGTGCTGGGGTATTGGAACGAACTTACCGGCGCGCGTCATGATCTGGATTACGAGGCCGACGGCGTGGTCGCCAAGGTCAACTCGCTCGCGATTCAGGAGCGGCTGGGCGAGGTCTCGCGATCGCCGCGCTGGGCGATCGCCTACAAGTTCAAGGCGCAGCAGGCGCAGACGGTGGTGGAAAAGATCGCGGTCTATGTCGGGCGTATCGGATCTTTGACGCCGGTGGCCCATCTGCGGCCGGTGCAGTTGGCGGGCGTTACGATCTCGAATGCCTCGCTGCACAATCTGGATGAAATCCGGCGCAAGGATATTCGTGAGGGCGATACGGTGCTGCTCGAGCGCGCCGGCGATGTGATCCCCTATGTCGTTCGCGTAACGGAGCATGGCGATCCGCGCGCATCGCAATTCGAGATGCCGCAAATTTGCCCGGTCTGCGGCGTCACGGTGGTGCATGAGGAAGGCGAAGCCGCCTATGCGTGCGTCAACCTTAATTGTCCGGCACGGATGCGCGAATCGATTCGTCATTTCGCCTCCAAGCACGCGCTCGATATCGACGGGCTGGGCGACAAACTGGTGGGGCAACTGGTTGCTCGCGGGATGGTGCGGGAGCTCGACGATTTATTCCATCTGAAGGCTGCCGATCTCGAAAAGCTCGAGCGGATGGGAAAGAAAAGCGTGCAAAATCTGCTCGACGCGATCAATCGATCGCGCACCACCACGCTCGAACGCCTGGTCAACGGGCTGGGCATACGCCACGTGGGAGAGGCGACCGCGCGAGCGCTCGCGATGCGCTTCAAGACTATCGAGGCGATTGCCGCGGCGGACGAAGAGGCGCTGACCATGGTGCGCGATATCGGCGCCGAGGTGGCGCACAGTATCGGCGATTTTTTTCGCGAACCGCGCAACCGCGAAATGGTCGAGCGTCTGGTGAAGCTGCTGGACCTCGCGCCGGTGGCCGAGGTGGCGAATCAAACTTGGATTGGAGCGGGCAGGGGCTTCGTGCTGACCGGAACGCTGGAGTCGATGAGCCGCGACGAAGCCGAAGATCGCATCCTGGCGGCTGGCGGCCGGGTGAGCGGTTCGGTCACCCGCAAAACCGATTTTGTGGTGGTGGGAAGCGATCCCGGCTCCAAGGCCCGCAAAGCCGGAGAGCTGGGCGTGAGCGTGATCGATGAAGCGGAATTCATCGCCATGCTGCCGCATCGAAATAGCTGATGGACGACGATCGTGCGCGCCTGCGGCTAATTATCGAAGGCCGCGTTCAAGGGGTATGGTTTCGGGCCTCGGCGGCGGAACAGGCGCAGGCATCGGGGGTTACAGGATATGCGCGGAATCGGCCCGACGGTGCGGTCGAGATCGTGGCCGAGGGTAGCCGAAAAAAACTTGAGTCGTTGAGGTTATGGGCGCGAACGGGACCACCGTTAGCTCATGTTTCTACCATTACAGAAGAGTGGGCGCAGTTTAAGGGCGACTTTGACTGTTTCCGGGTCTGCTGACGCGTATCGGCCTCTTTTGTCTCCAATCGCGGTGGGCTATGATCTGCCTGATAAATGAATAGCGATCTTCCGAGCGTGACCGCTTGGGGATCTAGTGAGTTCGGCGAACAAGGAGCGATCAATGGCAGTACCACCTGAGTCGGCCGCTAAAGCCGCTGCGCCACAAGCCAGTGGCGAGCCGGCGCTACGAAAGGAGCATACGCGGCGCGACCATGTCGTAATTCGTTTCGCGGGTGATTCCGGCGATGGCATGCAGTTGGCCGGAATGCAGTTCACCACCGAGTCGGCGCTGGCCGGCAATGATATCGCAACGCTACCCGATTTCCCCGCCGAAATTCGCGCCCCTGCCGGCACCCTGGCCGGCGTCAGCGGCTTCCAGTTGAATTTTTCTAGCAGCGAGATCTTCACTTCGGGTGACGAACCGGAAGTTATGGTCGCGATGAACCCGGCGGCGCTCAAAGCCAACCTCGGGGATCTGGCGCCCAACGCCGTGATAATCGTCGATAAGGAAGCTTTCACCGAGTCCAATCTCAAGCGCGCGGGCTACGAAAGTAATCCGTTGACCGACGGCTCGTTGGAGAAGTTTCAGGTTTTCCAGGTCGAGGTGTCGCGCCTGACCACCCTTGCACTGCATGGCATGGGCCTGAACAACCGGGCAGCCTTCCGCTGCCGTAACCTGTTCGTGCTCGGGATGGTCTCGTGGCTGTATCAGCGGCCGATTGAAAGCACGATCGCGTGGCTCGAGGGACGTTTCAAGAAAAACCCGGAACTGTTCGAAGCCAACAGCCGCGCGCTTAAAGCAGGATTCAACTTCGGCGAAACCACTGAGATGTTCGCCAGTTCCTATGAGATAGCGCCGGCAAAAATTCAGCCAGGCCGTTATCGCAATATTACCGGCAATAGCGCGACCGCGCTGGGCTTTCTCGCGGCGGCGGTAAAGTCGGGACGTCCGCTGTTCCTCGGCTCGTATCCGATCACGCCCGCCAGCGATGTGCTTCACGAACTTTCGACCTTCAAAAATTTTCCCGTATACACCTTCCAGGCGGAAGACGAGATCGCCGGCGTATCCTCGGCGGTGGGCGCGGCGTTCGGCGGTGCGATTGCAATCACCACCACCTCCGGCCCGGGCATGAACCTCAAAGCCGAGGCGGTTGGCCTCGCGGTCAAAACCGAATTGCCGCTGATTATTACCGACATCCAGCGCGCCGGACCTTCGACCGGGATGCCGACCAAGCCCGAGCAGGCCGATCTGCTGATGGCGATGTACGGGCGGCACGGCGAGTCGCCACTGCCGATTATCGCGGCGGCGACCCCCTCGGACTGTTTCGATTGCGCGTATGAGGCGGTGCGGATCGCGCTCAAATATATGACGCCGGTGGTCCTGCTGACCGATGGCCAGCTCGCCAACAGTTCGGAGCCCTGGGTGCTGCCCGATCCCGACAAGCTACCGGAGATCAAAGTTGAACTGCGCACCGATCCGAAGGGTTTCATGCCATACATCCGCGATGAGGAAACGCTCTCGCGGCCGTGGGCGGTGCCGGGAACGCCGGGTTTGGAGCATCGTATCGGCGGGCTTTCGAGCGAAAACCTGACCGGCAATATCAGTTATTCGCCGGCGAACAATGAACTCATGGTGCGTACGCGCAGCCGCAAGATCGCGGGAGTTACGCGCGAAATTCCGGCTACGCAGGTGTTCGGCGATCAGGGCGGTGGCGACCTGGCGATATTGGCTTGGGGTTCGACCTACGGTTCGGTGCGCGAGGCGGTTAAGCAGGCCCGCGACCACGGCCAGTCGGTCTCCCATGTGCATCTGCGCTATCTCAATCCACTGCCCGCCGACCTTGGCGATACGCTGCGCCGGTTCAAAAAGGTGATGGTGGTTGAGATGAACCTCGGCCAACTGATCAAGATGATTCGGGCCGACTACCTGATCGATGCGTTCGGATTCAATAAGGTCCAGGGCCGGCCGTTCAAAGTCAGCGAAATCGTCAACCGTATCAATTGCGCCCTGGAGGGCTGAATCGAAAATGGCTACCGCTTTAACTCGCAAGGACTTTGTCAGCGATCAGGAAGTGCGCTGGTGTCCGGGATGCGGTGACTACGCAATTCTGGCGGCGGTGCAGAAGGCGATGCCGGAGTTCGGAATTCCGCGCGAAAATATCGTCTTTATTTCGGGAATCGGATGCTCCAGCCGTTTTCCGTACTACATGGATACCTACGGATTTCATACGATACACGGGCGCGCTCCCGCGATCGCAACCGGGCTTAAGGTGACGCGTCCGGACCTCGATGTATGGGTGGTGACCGGTGACGGCGACGGTCTGTCGATCGGCGGCAATCATCTGATTCACGTTCTGCGGCGCAATGTCGATTTGCGTATTCTATTATTCAACAACAAGATCTACGGGTTGACGAAGGGGCAGTATTCGCCGACTTCTGAAATCGGGAAGGTCACCAAGTCCACGCCGTTGGGATCGATCGACTATCCCTTCAATCCAATCAAGGTGGCGCTGGGCGCCCATGCTGCCTTTGTCGCGCGTTCGATTGACGTTGAGCAGAAGCATCTGGGCGAGATGCTCAAGCGATCGCACGATCATCGCGGCGCGGCGTTTCTGGAAATCCTTCAGAACTGCAACATTTTCAACGACGGCGCGTTCAACGATCTGAGCGACAAGACCATCAAGGCCGACCATCAACTGGTGCTCGAGCATGGCAAGCCGCTCGTCTTCGGCAAGAACCGCGACAAAGGTATTCGGATGAACGGGATGCGGCCCGAAGTGGTCGCGATCGGCAATGGCCTCAGCGTCGATGATTTGGTGGTTCACGACGAAAAAAACCTTTCGCTGGCGTTCATGCTGGCTAATTTCGAGCCGCCGATGCCGACTCCGATAGGCGTGTTTTACGCCGAAGAGCGTCCGACCTACGACGCCCTGATCAACAAGCAACTTGCCGACGCCAAGGCCAAGCAGGGCCCCGGCGATCTGAGGAAGCTGCTCAATCGTGGCGACGTTTGGGATGTGAACTGAAATTCAGCAACAGCATGCTTTGAAAGGCCGGCTGGGTGATCGCTCAGCCGGCCTTTTTGCGTTCGAGATTGCGTCCGTGGCAAGCTCAGGAGAGAGGAAAAACGCGATGATCAAAATTTGGGGACGCACCAATTCGATCAATGTGCAGAAGGTGATGTGGTGCGCCGGCGAAATCGGACTCAAGTACGAACGGATCGACGCCGGCCTGCAATACGGGAAAAATCGCGAGGACTGGTACCTCAGGATGAATCCCAACGCGCTGGTGCCGACCATCGATGATGATGGCTTCGTGCTTTGGGAATCGCATTCGATCGTGCGTTATCTCGCGGCTAAGTACGGCAACGGCAAACTGTATCCAGCCGATCCGCGGGTGCGGGCCGACGCCGAGCGTTGGATGGACTGGGCGCTGAGCACGCTGTTTCTGGACTCGCGCAATCTTTTTTGGGAACTGATCAGAACCCCACCGGAAAAGCGCAATCCCGAACTTATCGAGAAATCGCATAAGTCGCTGTGCGACATATGGTCGCGCCTCGACCGCGCGCTGGAAGGACGCAAGTACGTGGCCGGCGCCGAGCCGACGGTGGGCGACATTCCGGTGGGTGCCTGGGCCTTTCGATGGTATGCGCTGCCAATCGAACGTCCCGATTTGAAGAATCTCAGAGCCTGGTATGATCGCCTTACCGAGCGCCCGGCTTATCGCGAGCATGTGATGCTGCCGCTCAGTTGAGGTGTGGCCAGGCGCGGTGACCCTTGATACGCCGTTTGAGTGGCAGCGTAGGGTAATCGCGCGGGGTGGTTTTATTTCATTTTGGCCGTGGCAAGGAATCCCGGATCCGATCGCAGCCATAGACCTGCATCACGTTTGCACCCATCACCCCGGCGCGGGCGGACTCGGGCAGCCGCTGCGCAAGCTGCTCGACCTCGTCGATATAGTTGCCGACGTGGTCGGGATGCGGGAAGTCGCTGGCCCAGAAGAATTTATCCGCGCCGCATAATTGAGCCATCGCAGGTAGCGCCCGCTCGTCCGGATCGGCTGAAATCCAGCACTGACGCTGAAAATAGTAACTGGGCTTTTCCTTGAGCGTGAGCTGCCGGCCGAACATGCTTTCGTAGACCGCATCCATCCGATCGAGCCAATAGCTGATCCAGCCCGCACCGGCCTCCAGCAGCACCAGTTTGAGCTGCGGAAACTTGTCGAAGACGGCGAACTCGAAGAAGCTCGTGAAGGCATGGCGGATCGCGTCCGCGGCGGTGACGTTGAGAAAGTAGCGATGGCCGCGCAAGTACTTGTAGTCGTAGCGGCCCGGCAACGCCCATACCGGCTCGAGCGTGGGATGGATGCCGAGCGGAACCTCGAGCTCCTGGGCTTTCGCGAACAGCACGTCGTGGTCCGGATGGCCGTGCGGCTTGCGGGTCATCACGAACTGCGCCACCCATCCGCCCCTGCATCCGTCGCGTACCGCACGTTCCAACTCCTCCGCCGCGGCTTCAGGATCGCAGAGCGAAAGATGGGCGATCGGAATCAGACGGCCGCCGCTGTCTGCACAGAAATCCACAATCCAGCGATTGTAGGCGCGGGTGCAGGCCTGGATCAGATCGGCGTCCTGACACTCGGTTTCGTAAATGAGGCTCAGAGTCGGATAGAGAAACGCCGCCGCCATGCCCTCGCGATCTATACGATCGAGGCGCTCTTTCGGGTCCATCGCACCGAAGGGGGCAAAGGCGCCGTAGCCGCCCTGAAACCGATCCCGCAGACGATCGTCGCGACCGACGCCCATCGCGCCGAGCGAGGCCAGCCGCACGCCATGCATGATCTTAGACGGCTTGCCGCCGATCTCCATCCGCTGGTCGCCGCTGGCGTCGGTGATGATGCGTACCGCGCCGGATCGATATTTCGGATCGATGTAACGTTCCCAGAGATCGGCAGGTTCCAGGATGTGTCCATCCGCATCGACCGCTCCTGGAAAGCTGAGTCTTTGAAGATTTTCGTCTGCTGTCGGCATGGCTACTCCCGGGGCAACCGCAGAACGCGATCGCCGATAATGTTATGCATGATCTCGCTGGTGCCGCCGGCAATCGTCAGCGCGCGCGATCCCAGCATCCGCGCCGCCCATTTACCTTCATCGATCGCGAAGGGCGATCCGGCCTCGATTTGCGCGTAGGCGCCCAGCAATTCCATCGCGAAGTTATTCATCCGCAGGTTCAACTCCGAGGCGCAAAGCTTGGTGATCGAACCCTCGGGTCCGGGCGGATCGCCGCGCAGACGGCGGGTCAGATGGCGCTTACCGAGATAGTTGAGAGCGGCGGCCTCGCAGGCGAACTGCGCGATCCGTTGCCGAACACTCGCATCCGCCCACGCAGGCCGTCCAGCGCGCATCGTGATTTTCGCCAGCTCCGCGAGTTCACGCACCTGGCCGGCGAAATCCCGAAAGGCGCCGGTGCCGGAACGTTCGAACATCAAGGTGGTGATCGCCACTTCCCAGCCGCGATTCTTCACGCCCACCAGATTCTTTTTCGGGACCTTCACGTCCTCGAAAAAAACCTGGTTGAAGCCGCTCGCGCCGGTCATCTGCACCAGCGGACGCACGGTTATACCGGCGCTGTGCATATCGGCCACGATGTAGCTGATGCCCTGATGTTTGGGTGCGCTCGGCTCGGTGCGCACCAGCAGCATGCAAAGGTCGGCGTGATGCGCATCGGAAGTCCAGATTTTGCCGCCATTGACGACGAAGTAATCGCCCTCTTCAATCGCGCGGGTCTGCAGCGAGGCGACATCGGAACCTGAGTTGGGCTCCGAATAGCCCTGGCACCAGATCTCTTCGGCGGAAAGGATTTTGGGGATGTAGCGCTGTTTCTGCTCCGGCGTTCCCCACTGCATCAAGGTCGGACCCGCGAGCATGATACCGAGCGCGTTGACCAGCGGCGGGGCGTTTACCCGATTTACCTCTTCGGCGAAAATCGTTTGCTGTATGAGGGATGCGCCGCGCCCGCCATATTCCCTGGGCCAACTGATGCCGACCCATCCCGCCGCGTGCATCTTCCGATGCCACGCCAGCCGATGCTGCCATTGTTCGTCGCTCTCCGCGAACATGAAGTCGACCGGCGTCACGCGGTCGCCCACGGGCAGATTAACTTCGAGCCATTCGCGCAGTTCGCGCCGAAAGGCCTCGTCTTCCGGGCTCAAATTAAAGTCCATTCAGCGCCCCCAATTTTGGCTTCGAGCGGACCTCTTCAGGCGTACCTATGCGTTTAGATCGCTTAGCTTCGCGGCAAACCGAGTATGCGCTCGCCGATTATATTGCGCTGGACCTCGCTGGTGCCGCCGCCGATTGTGAGCGAGCGCGCGCTGAGCATCCGATATGACCACTTGCCGCGATCGATCGCGTACCGGGTGTCATGCACAATTTGTCCATAAGGTCCCTGCAACTCGATCGCGAAACTGAACATTCGGACCATCATTTCGGATGCGAACAGCTTAGTGACCGAGCCTTCGCTGCTGGGCTGCGCGCCTTTGAGCCGGCGGCTGAGATGCCGCAACGCAAGATATTTTATCGCTGCGCCCTCGCAGGCGAACTGCGCGATACGTTGCCGCACGCTCTCATCTTCCCATGCCGGGCGGCCGTCGCGCGTCACCATTCGCGCCAGCCGGGCGAGATCGCGCGCACTCTGAATGTAGTCGCGATGCAAGCCTATTCCAGTGCGCTCAAACATGAGCGTGGTCATGGCGACTTCCCACCCGCGATTTTTTTCGCCAATCAGGTTCTTCTTCGGCACCTTTACATCCTCGAAGAACACCTGATTAAAGCCGCTGGCGCCAGTGATTTGAACCAATGGCCGCACGGTTACACCAGGGCTGTGCATGTCCACGACGAGGTAGCTGATACCCTTGTGCTTGGGCGCGCCAGGATCGGTGCGCACCAGCAAAATGCATAAGTCGGCGTGACGCGCATCAGAGGTCCAGACTTTCCCGCCATTGACAACGAAATAATCACCTTCCTCGGTCGCGCGAGTCTGCAATGAAGCGAGGTCGGATCCGAAATTAGGCTCGGAATAGCCCTGACACCAGATTTCGTCAGCGGATAAAATCTTGGGAATGTAGCGCTGTCTTTGTTCCTCGGTGCCCCAGCGCATCAACGTGGGCCCCACCATCAGCGTCCCGACGCTGTTGACGAGGTTGGGCGCGCAGAAGCGCTGAAGTTCTTCCTCGAAGATGACCTGTTGGAGCAGGGTTGCACCGCGCCCGCCGTACTCTTTGGGCCACGTGATTCCCACCCATTTGCCGGCGTGCATTTCGCGATGCCATTCGACTCGGGTCTCCCACGATTCCTCGCTCTCCTCGAAGATTGGATCGAGCGGTTCAATACGCTCGCTTTCCGGCAAATTGGCTTCCAGCCAGTGGCGCAGTTCGCGGCGAAATTCTTCGTCTTCCGGACTATAGTTGAAATCCATGGCGATCCTCTCCAAACGTCGGGCGAAGTGTCGCACACTCAGGCGGCTAATCGCAAAACCCGCCACAAGGATTATTGACAACTAATCAGGCTGGGTGGAAAGTCGCTGGAAAAGGTGACGCCGGAGGAATCAAGCCGATGCGGCTGTTACATACGATGTTGCGGATTAACGATCTTGACGAATCGCTTAAATTTTACTGCGATGCGCTGGGAATGAAGCTGCTGCGCAAGCAGGATTTTCCCAACGGCGAGTTTACGTTGGCCTTCGTTGGTTATGGCGATGAGAAGTCCGACGCCGTAATCGAGTTGACCCACAACTGGGACACCCGCAGCTATGATCTCGGCAACGCGTACGGGCATATCGCGATCGGGGTGGAAGATATTTATAAGACCTGCGACCAGCTCAGAAACAAAGGTGTGAAGATCAGCCGCGAGCCCGGACCGATGAAATTCGGCGGCCCGCCGATCGCATTTATCGACGATCCGAACGGCTACAAGATCGAACTTGTCGAGCGGAATTAGACCGGAGCAATTCTGAATTAAGCGCTCGCTGTCGTATTTGAGGGTTAGCCGACCGCTTGCAGATAACAGTTTTTTGGCGGCGCTTTTCGCGCCTGAAATCACAAAGGTAAGAAGAGTTCGTTGAGTTTGAGGATAGCCTTGCCTTACGGAGCAGCACCCGTGGTGAAACGATTATTGTCGGTTTCGCTGTTGATGTTGATGGTGTCGTGGGCGGTGTCGGGTAGCTGCGGGATCGCTACGATCGCTTGCGCCGCACAGCAGATCAGCAGCCCTGATCTTGCGCAGGGGACGGTGATCACTCCTCAGAACTGGTGGCAGTACAAGAACTATATGCCGGCTGGGATGCAAGCGCTTTTTGCCGGCGCTTATCACTGGAAGTTCCCTGCCAATTTTCAAATGGTGGTCGGACCGTCCCATCGTTTCGCGCCGCCGAAAAGCTATCAGGAGAACACCGAAAAGTATTCGGCGGAAGTGAAGATCGTGCAATTGCCGGGCGGCGGCCATTCGCTGAGCGGATATGTCGCGGGCCTGCCGTTTCCACGTCCAGCCGATCCGCTAAAAGGATGGAAGATACTGGTCGACGAATGGTATCGCTACGTACCCTATCTCATTTGCAGCGCACCCAGTGGCTATCAACTGTCGCTTAATGATCGTTTCGGTCACGCCGCCCAACTACGTACGCCCCTGGTCTACCGGCGTCTCAGTCACATCAGTGATCCTGGGATGCCGCTAACCGATCCGCAGGCGCAGGGGATCGACTACAGCGAATGGATCGAAGTGCTGCAGCCCGAGGAATCGAGATATTCCCAGAATCTCACTTTATACTACGACGACCCGGCCAAACCCGAAGATGTATTCCTGTTCATCCCCGCCTTGCGGCGCAGTCTCAGGCTGTCGTCGGCGGCGCGATGCTCGCCTTTCGTGGGGACCGATTGGACGCAGGATGATGTGCGCACCGGATTCAACGGCGGCATCATACGATGGCAGGCGGAATGGTTGAAAAATCAGAGGATACTGACTCTGATTACCGCGAACCCCGAAGACTTTGGAAGCTGGTCGAATTACTACCGAGGCGTACTATTCCCGAAGCCGAGCTGGGCGAAGTTTGAGTTGCGCGATTCGTACGTAATTGATGTGAGGAGAATACGCTCGCAGCGTCCCGGATACTGTTATGGCAAACAGGTTATGTACATCGATCAGGAAAACTACAACTTATACTGGAAAGACATTTATGACTCGTCGATGCACTACTGGAAGGCGCTGATCGGAGACCATATCGCCTCGCCGGTACCGGGCGAGGGTATGCAGGCCGAGACCGGCAATCTGATCGAAAGTGTGTACGACATGCAGAACGGACACTCCAGTATCGCGATCAGCACCGACCCCGAAGGTGGTTGGGTTCATAACAACCAGGCCTGCCGTAATTACCAGGGTGTCAATTATGATAACGTGGCTAGATACTCGACCGCTGCGGGGCTGGCGCAGGTGTTGCGTTAGCTTTAGGTTGTGAGCTTGATGGACGGGTTTGGAATCGTCCCATACGACGGCGCTTGTATGCCGAGGCTAGCTGAGTAACTCTTTCGGTATGTTGCGTGCTCGACGCGCGGTTGTGAGTTGTGCGTTGACGGGGCTGTTAACCGGCTTGCCGGGTTGCACGCCATACTTCAATGGCTACGCTTACACCACGCATCAAACTTTCCCGGCGGGATCGCCTCCCGCTCAGCCGCAACCGGCGGCATCGCCGACCCCATCGAGCTTCGATACTTCATCAAAGCAGGCCAATCCGCCGCCCCAGACGCATTCCGAACTGAGCGATCAGCTCACTTACTATTTGCAAGGCCATCGGCTGCCGCTGGTTGGCGCACAGGTCGCCGATGCCGCCAACGGAAGTCATCACGTGATCCTGTATGGGTTCGTGGCGACCGCGCATGGCAAGCAGGACGCCGAAGATAAAGCTCGCAGCTATTTGAATGATCCGAAGCTGAAGATCGATAATCGCATCGCGATCGAACCGGAGCTGCTGGTCTCGAACAACTCGACGGTCGCCGCTTCATCCGCCTTCCCGTCGACATCGGGGGCCACCGGATCGGCACCCGGTCCAACGCCGCCGCCGCAAACGCTGCAACCGGCGCAGATCAACGAACTGCTTGGCGCCCTGATGGTCGGGATGGCAATTGTGTCGAGCCTGCCCACCGCCGCCGGATCCGGCGCCTCAACCCCGCCGGTAGCGCCGCCTTCGAGCACGCCCTGATTAGTTGGTCGGAATAAATGCGTTTATCGAGAGCGAACGATCGGTTAGCGTCGGGGCTGGACGTTCGCCGCCACGCGCGACGATCGCGGGGGATAAACCAAGCGCCGCGGCGAGATCCTCCAGCGGCTCGGAATTAATCCGATCGCCCCGCAGAGCCGCGTAGATCGACTCCTGCGCCGCTTCAAGATTGGACTCCGACGCAAGTTGACGAATCAACTCGATCAACTTCACTGCGGCACTGATTCGATCGGGAGCGAGCGTTTGGATCGCATCGGCAACCCTTTCCGAGACCATCGCCGCGAGCGTGATGTTAGCGGACGTGGTTTCGATCCGGTAGCCGTGGCGTTTGATCTCGGCGGCGATTCGAAGCGCGTTTTCATACGCGTGCGGATCGTCGTGGCCGGCCAGGTGGACGATCTCGGCTTCCAGCCGATAGTTCAGCGTGAATTCCGCCATCTGGCGAATTTGCGGCGGCAGCTCGAACCCATGCTCATTCAGCATTTCCGCCGCGCGCTGAAATTCATCGTGCAGATGGGTGAAATGTCCGCTTAGCCCCTTCAATAAATCGTCATAAACAATGCGGCACATCGCATGTTTGCCGCCGGGCAATAAATCGTCGAGGCCGAATTCTTCGGGGCCGAATTCTTCCTGCACGATCCGCAGCAGGACCGGCAACGATCGCATGCCGAAACGATCCCATAACTTTTTCGCAGACTCCCGCAATCGAGCCGTGTCTTGAAATGGACGGAGCGCGCAGTAGTAGTCGAGCCCGCCCAGATGCAGTGCGGCAAGCTCGTAATCGCAGTGGTCGCCAGTCAGGCTCGATCGCAACTCGAGCTGGCTAACCGCGCCGATCAGGCGGCCGTGCTGGTGCTGTTGATGATGCAGCCGGCGATAAGTAAAGTCGCCGAACTCTCCCGCGGTTTCGCTCTGCACGAGGCCGGTGATCGCAAGATGAGCCGCGATCCGCGCCGGGGTGGCGCGGCAGGAGGGTACGAAGCGCCGGTAAACGTCCGCGCCATTGCCCATCGAGCGTAGATTGCTTCGGGCTTGCGCGAGATTTTCCAACAGGCGATTTTCGAGCATCGCGACATCGGGTTCGGCAAGCAGATCGAGCGCCCGGCCCGCATATTTCATAACCTGCACGGTTTCTATTCCCGAAAGGTCCGAAAAAAACCAGCCGCAGCTGGTGTACATCAGCATCGCATTACGCTGCATTTCGAGCAGGCGCAGCGCACGCCGACGATCGCGATCGGCTAGGCGACGCCCCGCCAGCCGGGCCAGAAACCCCTCACGGTCGGCTTTTCGATCTAATATCAGCTCGATATAAGCGTCGCGCGCGGCCCACGGATCGCGAAACAAATCGCCAGCCTGTTGTTCGTAAACTTCCGCCGCGTGATCGCGCAGATCGTCCAATGCGGCCCGCAGCGGCCCGCGCCATTGCTGGTTCCATCCGGATTGACCGCCAGCCTCGCATCCGCAATCGCGGGTCCAGCGGCCGAGCCCGTGGACGCAGCTCCACGCGGTTCCCTCGCCGTCGGGTCCCGTTTTGATCTCCACTTCCCACGCGAGCCCGTGATGTTCAAGAAATTCGCCATAGTTGGTGATCAGCAGGCCGCGCGCAGGTGCTTCAACTTCCATCGCATAGGCCAACGATCGATCGCCAAACCTGGAGTGATGCCCGTAGCTCTCGCCGTCGGTGGCGACGTTGACCAGCGCGCCCGTGCCGATCGCGCGTTCAAGCCGATCGACCAGCGCCTGACTCGAATACAATGCGCCCTCGAAAGCGATCGCACGCGAGACCGCGCCGTCATAAAAGAAAATTGCGATCGAGCGCCCGCTGCGATCTCGATGGAAATAGCGGTATGGCATCCGCGGATCGATCGTGCCCGCCGCGACACTGGTCCATTCGCCCCCGGCTAAAGGCCGGACGCGTTCCGCCTGCTGCGGGGAAAGAATGACGTAGCGCATACCGGCTTCGATCAGATCGCCCAGCGTATCGTCGTTACAGGCGGTCTCCGGCAGCCACATCGCTTCCGGGCGGCGCCCGAATCGGTAGCGGAAATCGGCGATGCCCCAGACTATCTGCGTGCGCCGATCGCGCGAATTGCACAGCGGCAGAATCGGATGGTTGTAAGCTTGCGCGATCGCGTTGCCGTGCCCGTTACGCCGATGGAGACTGATGCGATCAGCTTCGAGGATGCGCGCATAGGTTTCGCGATGTGCATGCTCCAGCCATGACAGCAGCGTCGGTCCGAAGTTAAAGCTAATCGCGGTGTAATTATTTACGATCCGCTCTATTTGATTATGGCGGTTGAGGATCCGGCTAAACGCATTGGGCCGATAACATTCAGCGTGGATACGCTGGTTCCAATCGTGAAACGGCCGCGCACTGTCTTCAGGATCGATCGCTCCGGTCCATGGGTTTTGGCGCGGCGGCTGATAAAAATGGCAATGCAGAATTACCGAACTCATTCGCCCGCGCCAGTTCGGATGTGCGCATGAAGATTGTGCTCATAAAGATTCCCCTGCCTCATCCCCTCAGTCCTCCGCATGAATGATGTTATTCGGCGGCAGGATGAGCGTCTATCGGTTAATGCAGTCCCAAAGCGATTTAATCCGCAGTAGTTACTATAGAATCTTTGAGCATGCCCGATTCGCCTGCATCTGCACCATCATCTAAACTTTTGTACGGCGAAGAACATTCACTTGCTTGGGGGAAAAGGAGTTGGAGTGCAGTTTCATCATCACGTAATCGAGAACGTAACCCCGGCGGTCGATGGCGGACGCTATCCAGCCAAGCGGATCGCGGGCGAACCATGTATCGTCGAGGCGGACATCTACCGCGATGGCCATCCGGTGGTGCGGGCGGCGGTGCGCTGGCGCCGCCGGAACGAGCGCTCCTTTAATGAGAATCCAATGACGCCGCTCGGCAACGACCGCTGGCGCGGCGAATTTCCGCTGGCGAAAAATACCCGTTACGTCTTTACGATCATCGCGTGGACCGACTCCTACGCTTCGTGGCTGGGCGATTTTCGAAAGTGGGTTGAAGCGGGCCGCAGCGATGTCGCCTCGGAACTGCTCGAAGGCATCGCACTGCTCAAGGCCATCCAAAAACGCGCCACCAGCGGCGATAAAGCGGCGATCGGGGATTCGTTGTCGCGCTTGAGTCAGGATACCGATGGTCCGGCCGCCCTGGCGATTTTCGCCGACAGCAATCTGAATGAGATCGCCTCGCGATGCGGCGCGCGGGTTGATCCGACCACTTATGCGCCTTTATTGGAAGTTATCGCCGACCGTCCGCGTGCGATGTTCAGTGCATGGTACGAGATGTTTCCGCGCTCGCAGGGAAACGAACCGGGCCGCGGCACAACTTTCCGCGAGGCGGCGGTGCGGCTCGACGATATCCAGAAGATGGGATTCGATGTGGTCTATCTGCCGCCCATCCATCCGATTGGACATACCTTCCGCAAAGGTCCCAACAATTCCCCGGCCGCGACCCCGGACAGTCCCGGCAGTCCGTGGGCTATCGGAAGCGACGCAGGCGGTCACACCGCGATCGAACCGGCGTTGGGAGATTTTGAGGAATTCGGTTATTTCGTAGCAGAGGCAATTCGCCTCGGCATAGAAGTGGCGCTCGACTTCGCGCTGCAATGCTCACCGGATCACCCGTGGGTCAGCGAGCATCCGGACTGGTTTTATCATCGGCCGGATGGATCGATTCGTTATGCGGAAAACCCGCCCAAGGAATACCAGGATATTTATCCGCTGAACTTCGATTCGCCGGATCGCGATGCGATGGCGGAAGAGATACGCTCGATTCTGCGCTTTTGGATCGAACATGGGGTCAAAATTTTTCGCGTCGATAATCCCCATACCAAGCCGGTGGATTTCTGGGAGTGGCTGATCGGCGAAATTCAGCAGCAAAATCCTGAAGTGATTTTTCTGGCCGAGGCCTTCACGCGGCCCAAAATGATGAAGGCGCTGGCCAAGGCCGGATTCACGCAGTCCTATACGTATTTCACCTGGCGCAATACCAAATTGGAACTGACTGAGTATTTGACCGAATTGACACAGACCTCGATGACTGACTATTTCAGGCCGAACTTTTTCGCTAATACGCCTGACATCCTGATGCCAGTCCTGCAAAACGGCGGACCGGCGGCGTTCAGGTTGCGGCTGGTGCTCGCGGGGACACTGTCGCCAAGCTACGGAATCTACAGTGGCTATGAGCTATGTGAGCATGATGCGATTCCCGGCACTGAGGATTACCGCAATTCGGAAAAATACGAAATCAAGGTGCGCGACTGGAACAAGGCCGGCAACATTAAGGATCTAATCGCCGGTATGAATCGCATTAGACGTTCCAATCCTGCGCTTCAGCAACTTCCCAATTTGAGCTTTCTCAGCAACGATTCGGATCAAATACTTGTCTATGTCAGAGCCACCGCTGATATGAGTAATGTCATTCTGGTGGCGGTGAATCTCGACCCATTTTCCGCGCATGAATGCACCGCGATCGTGCCGCCGGCCGCGATTGGGCTAGCCGCGGGAAAACCTTACACGGTGACTGATCTACTGACCGGCAATCGCTATCAGTGGTCGGAGCGCAATTACATCAGGCTCGATCCGCAACGCGCGGCGGCGCATGTGTTTCTGGTGAGCAGGGGGGAAGCGTGACACGACCGGAAGTTGTGCTGGTGGATGATCCGCTCTGGTACAAGGACGCCATTGTTTATGAGCTTCGCGTACGTTCTTTTTACGACAGCGATGGCGATGGGGTGGGCGATTTTCGTGGATTAACCGAAAAGCTCGATTATCTGCAGGACCTTGGCGTTACGGCCTTGTGGCTGCTGCCATTCTATCCGTCGCCTTTGCGCGACGATGGTTACGATATTTCGGACTACACCGACGTGCATCCCGATTGCGGCACGCTGCACGATTTCAAGCAGTTCCTGAAAGAAGCTCATCGCCGCGGTCTGCGCGTGATCACCGAGTTGGTGCTCAATCATACCTCCGACCAGCATCCATGGTTTCAACGCGCCCGTCGTTCCCCGGCCGGCAGCCACCTGCGCGACTTTTACGTATGGAGCGATACGCCCGAAAAGTTTAAAGAGGCGCGCATTATCTTCCAGGATTTCGAGCCTTCAAACTGGTCATGGGATCCGGTCGCGCACGCATACTACTTTCATCGCTTTTACTCCCATCAACCGGACCTCAATTACGACAACCCCGAGGTGCGCCGAGCCACTTTCGGTGCGCTGGATTTCTGGTTTTCGATGGGCGTCGACGGCATGCGTCTCGATGCCATTCCTTATCTTTACGAGCGCGAAGGCACCAACTGCGAGAATTTGCCCGAAACCCATGCATTGCTGAGCGATCTGCGGCTGCACCTCGACAAAAAGTTCAAAAATCGCATGCTGTTGGCCGAGGCTAATCAATGGCCCGAGGATGCGGTCGCATACCTGGCCGCCGACCAATGCCATATGGCATTCCATTTTCCGCTGATGCCGCGGTTGTTCATGGCGGTGCGCATGGAGGATCGCTTTCCGATCACCGACATCTGGATGCAGACGCCGCCGATCGATGAGAGCTGCCAGTGGGCGCTGTTCCTGCGCAATCACGATGAACTGACGCTCGAGATGGTGACCGAGGAGGAGCGCGAGTACATGTATCGCGCCTATGCGCGGGAATCGCGGATGCGGGTCAACCTGGGCATCCGCCGCAGGCTGGCGCCGCTGCTGGGCAACAATCGCCGATCGATCGAACTGGTCAATGCGCTGCTGTTCAGCATGCCGGGCACGCCGGTGGTCTATTACGGCGACGAGATCGGGATGGGCGACAACGTTTATCTCGGTGATCGCGACGGTGTGCGCACGCCAATGCAGTGGAGCGGCGATCGTAACGCCGGCTTTTCGAGCGCCAATCCGCAGCAGTTAATCCTGCCGGTGATCATCGATCACGAGTACCATTATCAGACGGTTAACGTGGAGGCGCAGGATCGTAACCGCCATTTGATGCTGTGGTGGATGCGCCGCCTGATCGCGCTGCGCAAGCAATACAAAGCCTTCGGCCGCGGCACGATGGAAATCCTGAGCCCGGAAAATCCGCGCGTGCTGGCTTTCGTGCGCTCCTACGGGGACGAGAAGATTCTGGTGGTCGCGAACTTGTCGCGCTTCGTGCAGTATGTCGAACTCGATTTGAGCCGTTTCCGCGGCATGATTCCGGTCGAATTGTTTGGCCGGACCGCCTTTCCACCGATTGGCGAACTCCCATATTTGCTGACGCTGGGACCGCATAATTTCGATTGGTTCGCACTTGAACCGGCGCACAAGGATACCGTCGCGCTCACCGGCGCCAGCATCCGTCCGCATATTGAAGCAACCGGCAACTGGGACAATTTTATCCGCGGCGGAACGCGGGAGATGCTCGAACCGGCGATCGCGTCATACCTGCCGCACACGCGATGGTTTCGCAGCAAGGCGCGCACGATCAAACGCGCTGCAATTCAGGATGTGGTTCCGCTGCCTGAGTCCAATGGCGCCGTCATGACCATGGTTGAAGTGGAATTCACCTATGGCGATACCGAATCGTATGTCATCCCGATGAGCCGCGCGGAAGGCGATCGTGCGGTCGAAATGCGATCGCGCCTGCCGCAGCAGGCAATCGCCGATCTGAGGCTGGCAGGCCGTACCGGCGGCGGCGAAGGATTGGTTTACGATGCGACCGCGGATGCCGATTTCTGCCGGGCACTGTTGGGCATCATCGAGCGCCGCCGTCATCTGCGCGGCGAACTGGGCGAGTTGCGGGTGGGAGCGACGCAAACCTGGAGCGCGGTTCGCCAGGCGCTGAACGGAGTTACCGAGGTCAGGCCGATTCGCGCCGAGCAAAGCAACTCGTCAGTGGTGTTCGGCGACCGATTGATTTTGAAGATGTTTCGCCGGCTCGATGAGGGTGTCAGTCCCGATCTGGAAATTGGACGCTTTCTGACCGAGCGCGCCGGCTTTTCTCATACGCCGCCGCTGGCGGGATGGCTCGACTATCACACCGGGCGATCCGAGCCCAGGACGATGGCGGTCCTGCATGGCTTCGTGCCCAACCAGGGCGATGCGTGGGAGTACACCGGCCATGAACTGGTGCGATTTTTCGAACGCGCGGTAACCAAGCGCGATGTGAATGTCAGGCTTTCGGATGCGCCGCTGGTGCGGCTGATAACCGATCAGCAACCGCCGCGCGCGGTGCGCGATCTGATTGGTGCTTACCTCGAAGTGGCGGGATTATTGGGACAGCGGACCGCGGAGCTTCATCTGGCCCTGGCGGCGGTCAGCGACGATCCTGCGTTCGCGCCCGAGCCATACTCGAGCCTGTACCAGCGATCGGCGTACCAATCGATGCGCAACCTGACCGGGCAGGTGTTTCGGATTCTGCGCGGGCAGCTCAATGCGTTGGGTCCCGAAGTGCGCGCCGCCGCCGAGCGGCTGCTTCCCAGCCAGGATCGGATTACCGCCCGCTTTGGCGCTTTCATCAAGCGCCGCTTCTCGGTGGTTCGTACCCGCTGCCACGGCGATCTGCATCTTGGTCAGATACTCAACACCGGCAAGGATTTTATGATCATCGATTTCGAGGGCGAGCCGGCTCGCTCGCTCGATGATCGCCGGCGCAAACGCTCGCCTCTGCGCGACGTGGCTGGGATGCTGCGATCCTTTCATTACGCGGCCCTGACCTCGCTGTTTGAGCGGCTGCGCAGCGGAGCGCTTGGCATCAACGACTTCAATGCGATGGAACCATGGGCGCGGTTGTGGCAGACCTGGTGTTCATGGGCGTATCTCGCGAGCTACCTCAAAACCGCCGGGAATGCGCCTTTCATCCCGGCTGACCTTGAAGACCTGCGGGTGCTGCTCGACGCCTTGCTGCTGGAAAAGGCGATCTACGAGCTGGGTTATGAATTAAATAATCGCCCTGACTGGCTGCGGGTACCGATGCATGGAATCGAGGAAATTCTCGGAACGGAGATCGGCGGTGCAATCTGACGCATCACCAATCGAGACCGGCTGTGTGGGAGTGGCCGCGGCCGAGTTGAAGGCGCTGATGGACCTGCGTCACGGCGATCCGCACGCGATACTCGGGGCGCATCCAGTTAACCATGGGATGGCGGTGCGCGTGTACCGTCCCGATGCCGACCGGATCGCGCTGATCGTCGATGGCGAGCCATCGCGGCCGATGAAGCCATGCACTCAAACGGGCTTTTTTGAATTTCTCGATCCCAATCGGCGCGATCCCTTTCCATACCGGATCGAGCTGCATCGTCAATCCGAAGTGATCACGATCGACGATCCATATTCGTTCGCACCTACGCTGGGTGAGCTCGATATTTACTTAATCAATTCCGGAAAGGACGAACGCACGTACCAGAAGCTGGGTGCGCACCTGCGCGAATACCGTGGAATCAATGGAGTGGCTTTCGCGGTCTGGGCGCCCAATGCGGAGGGCGTCAGCGTGGTCGGCGATTTCAACGGTTGGGACGGCCGCATCCACCAGATGAGGCGGCTCGGCGGATCGGGAATCTGGGAGCTGTTCATTCCGGGACTCGCGGACGGCGCCTGTTACAAATACGAGATGCGCACGCGCGGCGGCGGACCACCGATGCTCAAGACCGATCCGTACGCCGCCCGGATGGAAGATCCGCCGCGCACCGGATCGATTGTTTACACACCCTCGTATCAGTTCACCGACGCGGAATATCTTCGCCGCCGCGCCAACAGCAACCCCTATCGATCGCCGATGTCGATTTACGAAGTGCATCTGGGTTCATGGCGCCGAGTGCCCAGCGAGAATAATCGCCCCCTGAGCTATCGCGAGATCGCGCCGCTGCTCGCCGACTATGTCACCGAAATGGGTTTCACGCACGTCGAATTGATGCCGGTGATGGAGCATCCGTTTACCGGTTCATGGGGCTACCAGGTGAGCGGCTATTTCGCGCCCACCGCGCGATGGGGAACGCCGGATGACTTTCGCTTTTTGGTTGACCATCTGCACAGCCGCGGCATCGGCGTGATTCTGGATTGGGTGCCGGCCCATTTCCCGAAGGATGCTTTCTCGCTCGGACGCTTCGACGGCACCGCGCTGTACGAGCATCTCGATTCGCGTCAGGGCGAGCATCCGGAGTGGGGCACCTACATTTTCAACTATGGCCGCAGCGAGGTGCGCGCCTTCCTGATCGCCAGTGCGCTCAACTGGCTTTCCGAATATCACGCCGACGGCATCCGGGTGGACGCGGTGGCCTCGATGCTTTATCTCGATTACGCGCGTCAGGCGGGCGACTGGATTCCGAATCGCCACGGCGGGCGCGAAAATCTCGATGCCATCGAATTTGTCCGCCAACTCAATG
>DAHVFB010000071.1 GCA_027317185.1 Deltaproteobacteria bacterium | reverse complement strand
ACGATGGAGCGGCTGCTCGACTACTCGTGGCCGGGCAACGTGCGCCAGCTCGAGTCGGCGATCGAGCGCGCGATTCTGCTCTGCGAGGGCGACTCGATCACCCCGCGCGACCTGCCGCAGGAGGTCTTGGCGCGCAAATCGCCCGGGCGCATCGAGCGCTCGCGCGGCGGCGACCGCTTTGAGATTCCGGCCGACGGCATCAACTTCGAGCATCTCGAGCGCGACCTGATTCTGCAGGCGATGGAGAAGGCCGAATGGGTTATCGCCAAGGCCGCCAAGATGCTCGGGATGAGCTATCGCACACTGCAATACCGGCTGGATAAATTCGCTATCAAGAAGCCCGAGGGCAAGGGCGGTGCATTCCCGTCCGACGCCTGACGGGACGGCTCAAGGGGCGCCGCGCGCGGCATGCAGGCGCCAGTATTAATGACGTTACGTTTCTGTTTTACTATTTGAGGAATTTGCCTTCCGGACGGAAGGCGCACGCCGCATCGGCGCAACTGGATCGTGCGCCGTGCGGGCCTGACGCGGGTTCCGAGCGTTACACGGCATGAATTTTGGCCGGTATTTATCGTCTGAATTAAAAGTATATTCGCTGGCATTACCCCGTGGGGCGGCCGGCGTGTCCAGGAGGATTAGATGGGTAAGACGATCGCCGCGGTAGCGGGCGGCGTGGTATTGGGCATCGCAGTCGCGTTTGCCAACGCCGGAGCGTTCCCCTTGTGGAGTAGCGACACTCCGGGAGCGGCCAAGCCGGTTCCGACACAGGCCGAGACTGCCGCCGACCATCAGCCGGCGCCACCGAATGCGCCCGAGCCGGGCGAGAAAACCACCGTGATGCTGCCGTCGTGGGCGCCGCTGGTCAAGCGCGTGATGCCGGCGGTGGTCAATGTCGCCGTGGTCCAGGAGGTCAAGACGGGCGCCAGCCCCTTTGGTGAAGCCGACCCGGGTGACCAGGGCGGGGGCGACCCGGGCAACGGTGGCGATCAGGGCGGCGGTCCAGGCGGTGGCCCTCCGGGCGGTGGTGCCGCGCCGGGCAATCCCTTTGGCCCAGGCAGTCCCTTCGGGGGCGGTGGTGGTGGGGGCGGCGGCAACGGGGGCGGCGATCCGTTCGAGCAGTTCCGTCATTTTTTCGGCCAGATGCCGCATCAATATAAGCAGCACGGCCTCGGCTCAGGCGTGATCATCTCGCCCGACGGTTACATTCTCACCAACAATCACGTGGTCGGCCACGCCGACGAAATCCACGTCACCCTGGTCGATAAGCGTGAGTTCACCGCCAAGGTTATCGGGAAGGATCCCAAGACCGATCTGGCGCTGATCAAGATCGACAGCAATCAGCCTCTACCGATGGCCGAACTCGGCAACTCGTCGGCCTCTCAGGTCGGCGATTGGGTAATCGCGATCGGCAGTCCGTTTGGCTTTAACCTGACCGTCACCGCCGGCATCATCAGCGCCAAGGGGCGCGCGCTGGGCGGCAATTACGACAACTTCATCCAGACCGATGCGTCGATCAATCCGGGTAACTCGGGCGGCCCGCTGTTCAATACGCAGGGTCAGGTGATCGGTATCAACACCGCCATCTACAGCAGCACCGGCAGCAACGCCGGCATCGGCTTCGCCATTCCTATCGACTTGGCCAAGTCGGTCGTGGACCAGCTCAAAGAGCACGGCCACGTGGTCCGCGGATGGCTCGGCGTCGAAATCCAGGAAGTCACCCCCGACCTTGCAAAGTCGTTTGGCCTCGCGGCGCCCAACGGCGCCCTGGTCGCCGGCGTCGAAAAGGGCGGCCCGGCTGCCAAGGCGGGGATCCAGCGCGGCGATATCATCGTCAAGTTCGACGGGCAGGACGTGCATGACCAACATGACCTGCCGGAACTGGTGGCGCAGACTCAGCTCAACAAGAGCGTGCCGGTGGAAGTGGTCCGCGGCGGCAAACACCTGACGATCGAGGCGACGATCGCCGAGCTCAAGGACCAGCAGGTCGCGAGTGCCAAGGGGCCCGAGGAGCCAGGCTCGAACTGGGGCATGCAGGTACAGGACATCACGCCCGAAATTGCCCAGCAGCTTGGTACGCAAAACACCAAGGGCGTGGTCATCCGCAGCGTCCGGCCCGATTCGCCGGCCGCCGATGCGGGATTGCAGCCGGGCGATATCGTGGCCGAGATCGATCACAAAAAAGTCGGCTCGGCGGATGAATTTGCCGCGTTGGCCAAGGATGTGCAAAAGCATAAGGGATCGGCGCTGCTACTGGTCCAGCGCGGCAACGCCACGCTCTACACCGTGATCAACCCCAACGGCTGATCGGCCTGAGCACTCGCCGCGCATTATGGGCGCGGCGTTAAACGATGGACGATGGCGGGCGGTGGCCGTGAGGGCCGCCGCCCGCAGCGTGTCGCGCATCGGCCACCGATATTCAGGGTTTTCATTTCCCACGCCGCTTCGCTACGCTGATTTGCAGGGATGCTCGCGATGAGACGCCAACCGGGCCGCATAATTCCATTTACTAATCATCGCCGGCGCGCCGCGGGGCGCAGCGTGGTCGCGCCGATTGCGATCAAAGTCCCGCGCTCGCATCCGAGTCCGACGCGCATGCGCAAGCGAACGCCGGCGCTTCACGGACCGGACTGGCTATTCCTGCTGGGACTCGCGACGCTGGCGATGGGCTTCATGGTGCTGCGCGCCACGGTCCCGGTCACGGTTCGCTTCGCGATTCATCCAGGGCGCTATGCGATTTCACGCACTGGCGCCGGTTCGCTGTCGGTGGCCCGCGCTTCGATCGACGAGCAGCAGGCCGATTCCAACTATCAGGCGACGCCGTATCGGCCAATCATGGACGCCCCCGGCACCGACGGTTCAGGCGCCGGCGCGGAGGCGCGCGACCTCAACGACTGACCGGCCGGCAATCGCGCCGGACGTGCGCCCTCACCCCGCATAGCGCGCGGCTGTCGCGCTCGCATCGGGCTGACGGAAATGATTTGTTGCCGGTGATGGCGACGATTATCGCCGCCGCCGCGCACAACACTTTCAGATGACTAGCGAAACCGACGCACCGCGCAGACCGGATTCCGCCGAACTCGATATCGTGGTGAAGGGCGTCACGATGGCTTTCGGCAGCTTCGTCCTGATGCGCAATCTGAACTTCGTCGTGAACCGGGGCGATATCTTCGTTATCATGGGCGGCAGTGGATGCGGCAAGAGCACGCTTCTGCGGCATTTGATCGGCCTCAAGGATCCCGCCGCCGGCACTATCCTTTATGGCAACGTGAGCTTCACCGGCGCCTCGCCGGACGAGCGCGAGCGCCTGCTGCGCCGCTTCGGCGTGCTCTACCAGAGTGGGGCGCTATGGAGCTCGATGACGCTGGCGGAAAACGTCGGCTTGCCACTCGGCGAATTTACCGACCTCTCGCCCGAACAAGTCCGCGAGATTGCCGCGCTCAAGCTCGCCCTGGTTGGTCTTAAGGGCTTCGAGGATTTTTATCCGAGCCAGATCAGCGGTGGCATGCAGAAGCGCGCCGGGCTGGCGCGGGCGATTGCGCTCGATCCGGATATCCTGTTCTTCGATGAGCCGTCGGCCGGACTCGATCCGATAAGCTCGCGGCTGCTCGACGACCTGATCATGGAACTGCGCGATAACCTGGGTGCGACGATCGTCGTGGTGACGCACGAACTGCCGAGCATCTTCACGATCGCCAACAACAGCGTCTTTCTCGACGGTGAGTCACACACCCAGATCGCCACCGGCGATCCGCACGAGATGCTCGTCCATTCGACCGACCCGCGCGTGCGCCGCTTCTTAACGCGCGGCAGGGACGATGGCGCCGTCGTCTCCGCGCACGGCTAAGCCCCGGCCAGCCGCGTCGGGCAGGGAGGCGCTGTACGGGGAATCGCGCCAATGCTCCGCACTGAGTAATCAATGGTGAAGCTGGCCATTTAGTGACTGGATCATCTGCCGTACTTGCGGATCGCCCGGATCGACTTGATCAAGCCGTATGGCATAGGTCAGCGCCTCGCCGGGCTTGCCAGCCTGAATGCAAAAGCCGGCCAGCGCGGCGAGTGAATCGCGATCATAAGGATGCGCCGCGAGATTGCGCTCGAGGGTTTCGATTGCGGCATCGCTTTGACCGGCGTCATTGAGCGCGATTGCGTAAACATATGAGTATCGAGAATTGGCCGGATCGAGGCGCGCGGCGGCGGCCAGCAGGACGAGAGCTTGCGCATTCTGGTGCTGACGCACCATCAGCAGACCGAGCGCATGCTGTAGTGACGCGTCGGCGGGCGAATGAGTAATCGCATCGTGGAGGACCTGCGCACCATCGGCGTCGCGGTTGTGCGCGCGATAGAGATCGGCGAGGTTGACCGCCGCGGGGGCGAAGGCGGGGTCGAGGGAGAGAGCGATCTTGAGTTCGGCTTCGGCGTCCTGGAAATGCTTTTCTCTGGCGTAAAGCAGTGCGAGATTCAAGTGCGCTTCGGGCCGGTCGGCGTTCAATTGTTGAATGGCGATGTACTCATCGGTGTCGTGGCCGAGCGACGTCGCGGTGACGGCCGAAAGGGCGTCCGGGGAGACGCCGGCGAGCGCCTCGGCAGCTTCGCTTCGCACCGCGCGAACGCGATCGCTGAGCAGCGGAGCGATCAGGCTTGCGCTGGCGGCAGGATCGACGTTCGCGAGCGCTTGCGCGGCGGCGCGCCGCACCAGCGGGGAATCGTCCGTGACTCCGATGTGAACCGCCGCGTCGGCGGGCGCCGGTGCGAAACTGGCAAGCATCGAGAGCGCACTCGCGCGGGCGATCGCGGGCTGGCCTTGATCCGCAACCAGCGCGGCGAGCGCCGGCTGCGCGTCCGGGGCACCGATCGAACCCGCATGGAGAGTGCCGGCGAAGCGCTGAAAGCCGACCGGTGTTCGTCCGTACCATTGGTTGATCGCGGCCGACGCCCATTGGGCCGGCTTGCCGGTATGGCAACTGGTGCACGCGTTGGGCGTGCCGAGGGTCACCGACAGGTCGGGGCGCGGAATCCGCAGGCTGTGATCGCGCCGCGGATCGACAACCATATAGGTTCGCGTCGGCATATGACAGGCGACGCATTGGGCGCCGGCCGATCCCGTTTGGTGGAAATGATGTTTGGAGGAATCGTAGCGCGCAGCGTAATGGCATTGCAGGCATACGTTGTTGCCGTCGGCGCGCAGTTTGAGACTGTGCGGCTCATGGCAATCGCTGCACGTCACGCCAGCGTGGAACATCCGGCTCTGTATAAATGAGCCGTACTCGTAAACCTCGCCCTTGACCTGGCCGTCGGGAAAATAGAGATCCGGATCGAGCAGCGCAACGCGGTAATCGTCGCCGGCGGGTTGTCCGTGGACGGTGTCCTCGTGGATCTGGGTGCGCCGCGAATGACAACGCGCGCACATCTGGATTTCCCGCTCCGAGAGGCGCGGGGCGCTGCGCTCGGGATTGCCGGTAGTAGAATTTATCGACCATCTGATTCCGTCGCGTTCGTTGAGCGCAATAGTCAGTCCGCGATCGGCGGTGAAGGATTGCCAGCCGCCGGATTTACGCGCCCACGAAACATGATTGGATCCGGGGCCGTGGCAGGCCTCGCAGGCCACGTCGATCTCGGCGTAAGCGGTAGAGTAGGTGCGCGTTTGCAGCGAGTAGTTCTTGCGCAAGTTGGTCGAATGACAGTCGGCGCACATATAATTCCAGGTCTGGTCGATCCCGGTCCAATGCAGCGGATCGGCCGGCGCGGCCTGCTGGCCTGGATAGAGAAAGAACCACCGGTGGCCGCCGCTCGCGCGCGGGCGGCTGTCCCACGCGATGCCGAGCGCCTGCAAGCGCCCGCCCGGCATCGCAATCAGATATTGCTGCAGCGGATAGACGCCGAAAGTATAGTCGATCGCATATTCGTGGAGGGCGCCGTCGGGACCGTCGGTGCGTACCATGAACCTGGAGTCGCGGCGGAAAAAGGATGTAGTGATGCCATCGTGGCTGAAGCTCGCGTGGTTGAAATCGCCGAGCACGGTGGAATCCGCCGCGGGCTGCATGGCCTGTTGATGATGCGAGCCACGCCAAAGAGAATTCTCGCGCCTGTGGCAGGATGCGCATTTGGCGGATCCCACGAACCTGGCGTCGGGCGCTGGCGACGGTTTCGATGTAGCGAGACGAGCAGCGGACGGATGGGCTAATCGCATCCAGAGCGCGATTGCGGCAATTGACACTATCGCGAGCGAGAGCATCCAAGTGGGAACACGAGGCGCGTGCGGCGAATTATGGAGCACCGGGGTCCGCTGCGCCGGCGGTGGGGCATCGCGGACATCCTTGATTCCGGCGCGCGTGCGGCTGGCCTTTTTTTTCTTGCTCAAGCTTCGACTTTACTGGTCAATCCAGCATCTCATGGAGCCGACCTTCGTTCGGCTTTAGGTAATGCAGATGATTCACCCGCGTGGTCCAATCATTCATTAATAGCGAAGATTTTGCGATCTGAATTGTGGACGACTAGATCCCGGTGCAATCGGACGGAGTTTCCTGTCCGAATTGGAACGGGCGAGCCAGTCGCAATGGCGCTGATTTCGGTCAGAATCAGCCGGCGTCCCGTATCAGGATCGGAATCGCGCCTTTCGGATTCGATTGGCCGATTGGGCGACTCATCGGCCGCTCGCGGAGTAGGGTCCGACCGATAAAGGCCGGTCACAGCCCATTAGCAGAAGGCGCCGCGATAATCATTTTGTCGTGAAGTGAGCCGGCTGGTACACACGCTAGGACATCGCGGTGGTGTTGACGCTTCTGCCGCGGCCGAAGCTACCAATGAGCGCCGGCGCGGCTTTGAAGGTTTGAAATCGTCCGAACCGGATCGGACGATTTGTAATCCCTCAGAATCCACCACGTCCAAGCAGCAAGACGACGACCACTACGACTAGAAGTACCGGAATAATACCGCCAGTGCGTCCATAGTTACTGTATCCGTAGTATCCGCCACCACCACCGAACACCAAAAGCAATATAATGATTAGCAGCAACATAATTAGTCCTCATCCAGCCGTTTAGGTTATTGGTCGATGTTCCAATTAGTAATAGTTTACTCTTTATATGAACATAATAATGTATGCAGTGATGGAGAGTATCTAGTTTTAGTGCTGTGGGGAACAAATCGCACTCTGAATGATTGACTATCAAGTGCAGCGAAACTCCCTCCCTTCAGGAAACCCGCGATAATAGCCCGCTTTTGGCCTCACGCATTGCACGTTCTTTGAAGAACGTAAATGCGACACAGGCACCGAGAATATCTTGACCCGCCGCACCGATCGTTTCATGCTTAACCTGTTGGGATTGCAAGAATGATTCGAGCCCGAGCTTGATCCAGCAGAGCCTCCAGTGGCTCTTTCGCGCCCTTCGACCACGACACGCTGGATCAATCCCCGACCAGAACAATTGAAGGCAGGTGGAGCGTTTATGTATCTTCCAATCTCTCTTGGCACGATCGTACTGATCATAGTTATCGTCTGGCTCGTCCGCGGCTGACGGAAGTGGACTTTTCCACTAGCAGGGTAAGCTTTAAGAGCGAGTTCGGCCACGCGATGAGCTTCAATTGTTATGGTCAACCGCATTCTGTTAGATCAGGGCAGCCGGTGGATTTGTAGTTGATTATAATAGTTCACCGGGAGATGCCGCATATCTCTCGTAACCCATAACATAGCAAATGGCAAATTGGTCTATCTGACAGGAGAACAAAAGTGAAATCGAAGAGTATTAAAATTCTCGCAATGGCGACTGCGGTGACCTTTAGCGTACTTCCGCTGACGCGGGCATTCGCTCAGGACAGTGTTGCAGGTCAGCAGATGCATGAGAGCGGCGAGTCTATGGATAATGCGGGCTCTAATACTTCTACCGCGGTCAAACACGCGTATCACGCTAGCGTCGATCAGATGAGCGATGCGACACTTACAACCAAAGTCAAGGCGGCCCTCGTGAATGACCATCGCGCTCATGCATTTTCGATTCACGTCGAATCGGATCACGGCATGGTCACGATCGATGGCGCCGTGGCTTCGTCCGCAAACGCCCGCCATATTCAGAAAGTCGTCGCGTCCGTCCACGGCGTTCGAGGCGTGGACAATAAGTTGACTTGGCCGAGATCGTAAAGTTGCAGCTTCCCTTTCCCGGGCCGGTAGGGCTGTTTGCGGCTTGAGTATTCTTCAGCCCTTTCCAATGCTCTCGCCGAGCGCAAACTCTCTCCACCGTATATGGCAAAACGGCCGCACCGTTATTAAAAGCGGTGCGGCCGTTACTGATCGAGTTGTGGACTGATTCGACTCGATCGCGCTCGCAATATTTGGCCACATGCTGAGCGTGTGGTTGCTCCTGGCGACGCTCTTGCTGGTGAGGAGTCTTCCTCGGCCCGAGGCTGGTCTGATCGGGGCGGCTCTCCTGATGCGTCGCCTGCAGTCGTGCGATTCATCTGGTTTGCTGCTCGAACCCCGGGCACCGATGCCGGTTCTCGAAAGAACCGACTAATCAACCCAATTCGTGTTGCTTTGAAGTGGACTCGTGGCTAGTCGAAACCATTCTAAGCAATACTCTGTTCCTCGATAGCGTGGGAATGAGAAAGCGAAAGGAAGCTCTCCAACCGATCGCGATTTACGACCAACTGGCGCCTTCGTCGCATAATCATGTGCTTGGTTTCGAATTCGGTCAGATGTTCGCTTACGCGCGGCCGCGACGCGCCCGCCAGTTCAGCCAAATCCGCGTGACGCGCCTTGACCGTCAAGCGTGTGCCCTGCGCATCCGGAACGCCAAAGTTGTCGCTCAATTCCAGCAGTATCAGGGCAAGACGTTCCCCAAGGGTACAGCTCATAAAGTTCAGGCAGCGCAGCTGGACGAGATCCCATCGCCCAGCGTAGTTGGACGCCATCCGCTTGAAGTCCACTGAACTGATCCCCAGGCATATTTCTATAAAATCGTCCCAGCCGATCGTGCCGACATTGCAGGCCGTGACGGCCTCACACCGGAAATTGTAGTTGACACCGATCACAGGCTGGGGAAACGCAGGTATCATTCCAGGTGCCAGCATGATCACTACGGCGCGCCGGCCCTTGCGGTTTCGGCAGGTGACTCGAGCCACTCCGGACAACAAGACGTAACACCAGTTCGAGTTGTCCCGTTCGTCGAAAATCTGGCTGCGCTTCTCGAACATACTCACGTTCAGTCCCGCAGCGACTTTGCCCAACTGCCGCGCCGTAAGCCAGGATATATTCTTAAGTCCGCGAAGTGTCTGTGCGTGGGAAACTTTAGCAACTTTCATGAGATGGGCCTGGCAGCCTCGCTCGTCCGATAAGCCGTACCGGAGCCGCTGCGCTAGGTTGTGTCAGATTCATTTTATTTCCTTCTGCTGAGTGAGTGGCATTCCGGCATTACTGGCTTATCTGGTGAGCAATACTGCTCGAATGGATGGCGAGTGTTGGATTCATTTCAGTGCGCCGTCGATCATGGATTCGAATCGCTCGCCCACTTGGTACGGATAAAAGACGCAGACTTCACAGGATGTGCGCGCGCAAACGATCTGTCCTGTGAGAAACCATAACACCCGGGGACACGCTGCGACCCGTCATTCGGACCGCTGAACCATCCGCTTTCGACCCTGTCGGTTCTTCACAGCACCTGAGGGTTCGAAGCACGTAACGATCGCCCCGGCTTGACCGAGGACGTCATCGGGATCCTCAAAGGGCCACGCGCAAGCGCAGCGTGGGTGACCCGTTCTCCCGCTTCTTCGATCGCGCACTTCAGTTATCTGAAGAACAAATTATGGGTTGCCGTTATCGATTGTTGTCCTAAGTTAATATATCGTAGACGTACCTGCCTAAAAGCAAAGTACGAAGTCAAAAAATGAATCCTGGAAGAATGATTGCATGACTCTGGTTCATATCGCCGTCGTCCTGATCGTAGTCGGAGTGATACTCTGGCTGATTAATACCTATATCCCGATGGGTGGAGGTATGAAGAGCCTGCTGAATCTTGTGGTGTTTATTGTCGTACTGGTGTGGCTGTTACAGGGATTTGGGGTGATTGGTGCTATACCAGGACTGCGCATCCCTCCGTTAAGGTGAGTAACGCTTTTGCGATCATCGCGGAGCATTAACGGCTATGCCGCCGCCGATCGGGCGAAATCGCTCTGGCCGTGTAATGGTTGATCAACAGAAAGACTTGATGAGGTAATAACGATGGCATTCGAAAACGCTGTAAATTCCACAGTACATGACACCGTCGATCAGGGCCGCCAGACCGCGGAGCATGCGAGCGACGCTGCCAAAGACGGGTACCGGGCTGCACGGAAGTATGCGAAGGGTATTGGAATAAACTTCGATCTTCCTGATTTCGTGCGCCGCGAACCCTGGATGGCCGTCGCCGCCGCGTTTGCGATCGGTTATGTTGCCGCTCAAATCTTGAGGCGCGTTTCATGAATGGGGGTCGATTAGGTCGTGAGTGATTTATTCGATTCATTACCGTACGGGGAAGTGAGCGAGTACGTCAGACGTGAACCGTTCGCATCCTTGGCCATCGCTGCCGCCACGGGATTTGTCCTTGGGGGAGGTGTTAATGGGCGCATCGGTTTGGCAATACTCACATTCGTTGGCCGCAAAGCCCTGCGGGGTGTGGCGACCAGCCTGATTGTCGGAATTATGGCCGGTGGTCCTGACGATCTCAGCCGCGAGGGCGCGCCGCAGGATAGAGAGAATTATGACTTAGTCCTCCCGCGAGATGAGTGGACGTGATGGTAGACCGACACTCGATACCTATTGATGTATCCTCCTCCGTCTCTTCCGACTGGCCCACTTTGATTGAAAGAGCCATCGACGATGTCTCGCGCATACTTCGATCCGAAGCGCATATGCTTGAGAGCAGCCTGAGCTCCGCTTCGCAATTGCAAATAGCCAATACGATTGCGCGTCTGACGATCGTCGCGGCGATGCTCAGCGGGGCGCTATGCTTACTGGCCGCATCGATTCTGTTGCTTCGTCAGTGGCTCCCGTGGTGGCAGGCGTTTGGTGTGATCGGTCTGCCAATGCTGCTTGCAGGGAGCATTTTTAACGCCGCTTCGGGGCCACGATCCGGGACCGGGGCCTGAGCACCTCCGCCGTTATTGGTTTGGAAACCCCGTCGACATCTCTAGTGCCCATCGATGGCGATGATGACGAAGGCCGTGTTACAGGCGGTGTGGCTCAACCGATCCTTGCGATCATTATAACCGCCGCCGTTCTCTATATTGCCAAGGATATATTTGTTCCACTAGCGGTGGCGTCGCTGCTGGCGGTAATCTTCAGCCCGGTTGCTGGGCGCCTTGAGCGTTTCGTCGGACGATTTGCCAGTTGCTTCCTGGTGGTCGTGTCGGCAATCGTAGTCATCGGCTGCATTGGCTATTTCCTCACCATCGAACTTACTTCGGTTGCCGTTCAGATCACTGACTATACTGATAATATTGCGACCAAGATCAATGCGTTGAGAGGAAGTACGCCGGAATGGCTGCAACGTATCGAAGGTGGTGTGAAAGACGTCGAGCAGCAGGTACAGCCTCCTTCAGTTCCCAAGGCGAAGCAGTCCACTCTTTCGACTGTCGTCCAGATTCCGGATACTCGCTCCAGCGTCGAACAGATAGCCAAGCCGGTCGTGCCGATACTCTCGGGTCTGATCGAAAGCTTATTTATCATCGTCCTGCTATTCTTTCTGCTCTTCGGCCGGAAGGACCTGCGCGATCGCATCGTGCGGCTCACCGCACGCGTAAGGGTGACACTCTCGGCGGAGGGTATCGCGACCGCGACGGACGCGGTCGGCCATTATCTTCTGCTTTTTGCACTCACCAATGCAGGATACGGATTGGCGATTGGTATAGTTATGTGGCTGCTTGGCCTGCCGGAACCCGCATTATGGGGGTTGGTCGCGGGTCTGTTTCGGTTTATTCCTTACATCGGTGTCGCGGTCGCCTCGCTGCTACCGAGCTTTGTCGCAGTCGCTGTATTTCCCGGATGGAGCAAATCGATTGAGGTGCTCGCCGCCTATCTTATAATCGATCAAATAGTAAGTTACGCCGTGGAGCCGATACTGATCGGCCGTGGAATTGGTTTATCCCCCTTGGCCTTGCTGGTCTCTGCGATGTTCTGGTCATGGCTTTGGGGGTTGCCCGGGTTGTTCCTCGCTACCTCATTGACGGCATGCCTTAAGGTTGCCGGCGATTACATTCCTTCGCTGGGGTTCCTGTCGGTGTTGCTCGGCGCCGAGGGCACGCTGGAAGATTACAACGATTACTATCGCAGCTTGCTCGAACTGAATGTATCGGGCGCGCGTAATATTGCGATTCGCTATTGTGATAAACACGGGCTTGAACCTACCTTCGACGAGGTGCTGACGCCGGCCGTGAACTTGGCGGGTGATGAGCGGTCGGAAAATCACATCAGCGCGGAAAGCCAGCAACTTGTCAACGATACGACAGTGGCGCTGGTAAATGAGCTTGGCGTCCGGTTCAGCAAGCCTCGAGCGGCCGGCCGACTAAGGATCCTGGGCGCATGTGCGCCCGGTGAAGTACACCGGCTGGGCTTGCAGATGCTGCTCGAACTATTACGCCGATCGGGGGCCGCTGCGAATTATCTCGATGAGACCAAATCATCGGCGGAAATTCGGGATTTCGTCAAACGTTATGCTCCGAACTTGGTATTGTTGTCGTGCACCATGGCCGATCTGTCGCAGCGCGCGATCGAATTGGTGCGCGGCCTGAAGCTTGATTCTCCCAATCTCACGATCATCTGCGGCGGAAGGGGCGCTTTGACCGACGCCGCGGGATTGCTTGAGGCTGGAGCTTCACAGGTTTGCGAGAGTCGTAGTGACATGCGCCGCGCAATCAGGCTTTACGCTCTGTGGCAAGCGGTTTCTCGGTCCCCCGGTTCCAGCCTGCATCACAGTATCGGGATTAGTCAGAAGGAGATCGGCTCCGGGGACTCGCTCACGACTTCCTCGGAGGAGTGACTGTCGACACCGTAATCGATGGTGAACTGGAAACGTTAAATATGTTTCGCAGAAACATTCCGGTTTCTCTTTTAATGATTAACGAGTAGTGTGAGACCTGTTGTTTTCGGTGCGGTCTGTGGATAATGTTAAGCAGTATCGCGGAACCGACGTTGAAAAGCGTGGGACATTTACAATGCTGGTTTAAGCGAACATTATAACAGCTTAAGAGTCTGTAAAGTTTTACTGAAGGAGGGTGCTCAAATGTCGCCATTGATCCTGATCCTGATTTTACTCTTGCTGTTTGGTGGTGGCGGTGGCTATTACGCCTATGGACCTTATGGCGGAATCGGCATCGGTGGAATCATTCTATTGATTCTCCTCGTGGTGCTTCTTAGCGGACGGTTCCGAGCTTAGAAGCGTGCGCCATTCTGATTTCTTCCGCTGCACCAATGGAGGCTCCTTTGATTCTGTTTTCCTCGATCTTCCTGTAAAGCGTCTCTCGGGAGATTCGCGGCAGATCTGCTGTGGTGCGCTTGTGTCCGTCTGTATACTTGAGCGCGCACGATAGGCACAAACCCGAGGATTCCGCGTCTCCCTTGGCGCGAAGACTGAGTAATACCTGCTCTGCAGGGAGCGGATACGCAGACTGCAGAGCGCATCGGCGGATGCCGTCATAGAGGCAGGAGGCAGAAATGATACTTGTTATTGTGGCGGTGCTGAATCAGCAGGTCCGATCAAGAGCGAGGTCAGGTTCCTGCGTCCTGGTTGCGCTACCACCGCCGAAATCGAATTCTGCGGCGAGCCGTTGATGATCCGGTCGGTCCACACGACATACACAAAACTTCTATGAGGCGCATCCCAGAACCGGCTTACATGCAGCCGCTTGAATAGCCCCGAGCGTTGTTCGGTGAAGACGTCTTCGCCATTCTCGAAGGCTTCCTTCACTTTGATCGGTCCAGTCTGCCGCACGGCGACGGAGGCGTCGGACGTATCCTCCGCCAGCCCGAGGGCACCTTTGATCCCGCCTTTCTGAGACTTGCTAATGAAAACGGTGATGCCGTCTATTTTCGGATCGTCGTAGGATTCGATTACGATTTTATGATCCGGCCCGATCAGCTTGAACTCCGTGTTGACGGAGCCGACCGTGTGCGGCTTCGGCCCACATGATATCAGTGAGGCTGCAGACCCGATCATCGCCAGACCCACCGCGATCCCGGCTCCCCTCGCCACTTTCGACTTATTAATCATTTTAGCGTCTCCCTTCGCCAGTGAAGCGCTTCGCGACAATCAGCGATCCCGAGATGTCTACCCAGGAGGGCGCGTGATCGCCGAGGCATGAATAAGGCTAGCCGCCAGCGTTTTCCGCCGGTGTCTTGTGAACCTCACGGTCGAAACCCGGCAGTATCGTCTTGATGAAGGCGTTTTCCACGATCTCGACGAATGCTTCCCAGGTACTGACGTCTGCCTTCTTTAACGAACCGCTGATGGTAATCTGAGTAGCGACTTGCTGCGTCTCGCGGTTCTTAAAGATGTGGGCGGCAGTGCCTATCAGTATTTGTTTGGTCTGGCCAATCAAGCCCTTGCTCTTGTCTTTTTGATAATCGTACACCTTCAAATCCGAGAACATCGGTTTGGCATAGCCGCTTATATTGCCATCCTTTACGCCGAGCTGCGAATACAAAGTGAATCGGCCGTGCGCCACATCAAAGCGGCCATAGGCGCGCAGCAGCGGATTTAGCGCAGTCAGGTCGGTGTTCTCAATCCTGATGTTGGTATTGAATTCGGGACCCTCGCCCGAGGCCAGAAATGTTCCAGTGATATTAGTGTCGCCACTGCCCATAAATTTACCACTGAGAGTCAGCCGCGCCGGCCCTTGCGCCCGGTGGTTGCCCAGATTCATGAGCTTCAGATCGGTGCCTGTGATAAAGAGAGTAAAGGGTGGATTGCCGGTTCGATCGTCGTAGGCAAGCCTGCTGCGCCTGATTTCGAGCTCGCGGATGTGGATATTGACAGCGCGCCTATTGGTCTCTTTTTCAACGGCCTTGCCGGCCACGTTGATACGCTTTGCTTCGGCCTTTGTGGTCTCGGGCAGATGACTATAGGTGGCATTAATCGCATCGATACTAACGTTGTGGACGTCGACATTAGTCACTCTCGGCGAATATTCGATGAATCCGTCGCTGGAGAAGATTCCTCCCAGGATGGCGACGTTGATATGGCGGCTCGCAGTCGTCAAGGCATCCATGGGGACGTCTGTAACAGTGTACCGAGTCTCCATGCCAGGAAATGGCTTCATCAAATAGTTCGCGCTTCCCTGTAAAGACATTTTGCCCCGGTCGAAGATCGTCATGCTGGCGCGAAACCACGATGGATACGGATTGTTCGGCGCCTGGATGCTACGGATGTTGTCGGAGTCCAAGTTTAGGTGAGATAAGTGAAGAGGCTTCGTTGCGCCAGCTTCGACGTAAACGAGGTCGCCCTCATCGACATCCAAATGGTTAATCTTGAACGGATAGGCATTTTGCAAGGCATCCTGCCATCCTTTCTGACGTAGCGACGAGCGGCCGTTTCGTTCGGTCGCTAACTGGGCTTGGTCGATATGAAACTTTGGGCGCTCCAGCAGGACGTATGCCACCACGCGGCCGAAGAGCAGGCCCCTCCAATCGATTCGGAAGCGCATGACCGGGAAGGTCGCGACCGGAGGTTGTGGATGCGCCAATTGCACAATCGTCAAATCCCGCAGCGTCAAGGTGAGGCCGAGAAGTTGAAGATGCGCACGCGATAGTGTGGCGTGATAGCCCTTGAGGCTCGCGTTCATATTCGCCTCGATACGCGGGCGGATGAGGCCGTCCAAAAAGAATGAGACGATGAACGCGCCGATCAAGAGAAAGGCGATGCCGCCCGAAAACCACAGAACGATGCGCCGAACCATGCTGCGGCGTGGCTGGCGAGCGATAGCGTTGGATTCAACCATAAATAGTATTTAGTCCGAAAAAGCGCACCAATTTTCTTTCTTAGACCTTGGACCAGATTAGGCGCGTTGATTGTTTCGTCATGTCGAGGCTCTCTTTTAGAGCCGCTCTCAAGCTGGACGCGTTTGCCAGAAACTTGCCTGAAAGGATAGTTCATTGTATCTCGGTCTATCAGCGGTTTCCGCGATCAGCGCCGCACATTTTCCGACAATCCTGTCTTCGATTTCGAACTGAGCCGGCTGAAACCAGGATCAAATCAATGCGAGCCTTGGTCCTCTCTAAATTCGGCAATAAGGGCGCCCAGTCGTTCACGATCGATCAACTCGCAGTTCCAAGCAGCGGCAAGCTGCCGAGCGGCAGCCGTAAACCTACTGTTTGTGACGACCATAGCACGATGACAGCGATGTATAGGCACGGAAGCCACCGCTTCCTGGACTGCAGAATTCGACACTGAAGATTCATATCGCTTCGTCTGGCAGGCTATCCGTTCTCCGTTGCGCGACAAGATCAGATCGCACCCTTGATCTCCCGGACGGCCAGTCAGTTCCACGTTATAGCCGAGATGACGGAACAGAGCTCCTACGTACCGCTCGAAATGATGTCCGCCCATCACATCCACGTCGGCCAACTGAATCGCCCGTTCTGCACGTTTCCCGGCGCGCCATCGATGAATCATGTACGCTGCGAAAAGCACGACGATCGAGACTGGTACCAGCGCCAATACTACGGCCTGAAGCGGTTGTTGATGGGCGAAGTCAACGAACCACCTGCCGAACGCGACTAGCGCGAGAAATCCTAGCGCCAATAGCGCGACCTGGGGGCTCACTTTCCGCGGCCTGCTACTAACTCTGTGAGTGAATTTCGGAGGCCGTAGCTTCAACGGTCCCCGTCTATCCCAAGACGGGTTCGTTCTGGAACGTCGCGGTCTATACGGTCGCGGAACGTGACGTAGGGTCATATCGCACCGGATGGACGCCTTCGGTTTTTCAAGGACTAAAACTTGGTCTTCCCATTACGCTCCATCTCAAGGAGAGCGCGCAGCCATAGTAGAAGCACTCCTTGCGGTAGGCGAGTTCCCAATCTCTGAGCAGACTTACTGCGTCAAGCTTTTTGGCCTTGAGCGCGGCTGCCAAAGCTTTCTGCCTATTCTTCCGCGACGCAGTCGCTCTCTGGATCCAGTTCGGCGGGATGTTCCCGCCGTTCTGACGCAGGATGAAAAACCCCTCAACAGGGCTCCCGTTCACCGCATCAAACAAACCGGCTTCGCGTGCCATTACCTACCCTCCCATCGTTCCTCGCGAGCATTTCGTCGGAACCGCGGCGCTGGTATCGAGAAGGTCAAATCACCGCAGCGCTCGATGAGGACGCCGCCTGCGTTGAACCAAGCTGCGAACGCATCTTGCTCACAAGCACTTTACCGTTTACCTCTTGGTCGTCGGGTCAAATCAGTTCCACTGTTAGGACCTTCGTCGATATCAGGGACCGTTTCAGATAAGCGCGAAGCTGCGAGGCTCGCATGCTGCCCAGCTGTCGTTTGAACGGTCTGCATTCGAAAAACATGTTGCCGCGAACCAACCGACGTTTTCGCTTCGGTCCATGCTGGTACCACAATCGCGGTTTTGCACTGGCAAGCTCCTGAACCTGCACAAACTGTTCGCGGATGTCACTCCAAGCCGCCTTCTTCGTGAGATATATGCGGGCTATCTTGGCCATCCTATTTCCTCCTGCTGTTGAGACGCTCGCGAATCACCTCGACGCCCTCATCGCTTGGATTCAGTAATGCCGTAATAACATCCCAGCCGGCGAAGCTGTGAGTGAACAGAAGCACCTTTTTCGGACCCGATGACGGCAACTCCGCTGGAAAGTGTTCTAAGCCTAAGCTTTGGAGACTCTGACTTATCGTCTCACACACGTTTCGTCCGAGCTTTTTCTTCTTGTTCTCCCCCATCGCTTCTCGCAGCTCGTCCATGGTAATCGCGCGGATCCCAAAACTCTTCTCGACCTCGGACCTGACTTCTCTGAATGTCTTCATAGTTCAAATTAAGTATCACGACATTATTGTTGATGTCAAGCATATTAAGAATTTAATCTATATAGCTAATATAACCAATATCAGGGATCAGCGGAGAGAAGGGAACAAGCAGGAAATAGCTTGTCGATTGCTGATCTCCTTGGGATATCGCCACCACGAATCCCGGCGGGCCAGGAGCAGCAGATGGAAAGCGAGTTCTATCTCCAGGCACGCCGAGAATGGGACGAACGCTACGACGACTATTTCAAACACGTGGCGCGAGCACTGCTCGGCTGGTCTGCTCGCGGATATCATGCTTGCGCCGGGTCTCTCGACGCGCTGCTGAATGCCGCATACGAGGCGCGGGGAAACATGAACGGGCGGATTCTGTTTCTGCTCGATGAGGTCGCGCGGCTCGGCTACATGGGAATCCTCGAGACGGCTCGCGACGCCGGCCGGACGTACGGAATCAACCTGTTGCTGCTGTACCAATCGCTCGGTCAGATGACGGGCACGTGGGGAACCCAGGGACGGCAGGCGTGGTTCGATTCGTCATACCTCAAGATGTTCGCGTGCCTTCACGACGTGAGCGCCGCCGAGTTTCTGTCCAAGGCCTGCGGCGAATTTACGGCGGTGTCCGAGGGCTACACTCATGGCGCTGGGACCTCGACGGGATCGGCGACTTCGAAGAAGAGCACCAGCACGAATGAGACGACGAGCGAGCAGCAGCTTGTGCGGCGCTTGATCAAGCCGAAGAGATCCTGCAGACGCTTCGATACGACGAGCAGATCGTTCTGATTTCAGTCGCCGACTTGAACGTCCACTGGCTGCCGGATAATCCGCACGTCCACCTGATGCTCACGATGCGAGCTTAACGCGGATGGATTTGGCCGCAAGACAACGGATTGGAACAAGGTCGCTCTGCTAAAAGAGTGGCGCGAGCATTGGGCCGATCTGGCCAACGAACATTTGCTCCGCGCCGGCCATGATGTTCGCATCGATCACCGCAGCTACAAGGAGCAAGGCGTCGAACTGGAGCCGACCAGCCATCTCGGCAAGGCGGTCGAGGAGATGGCGGCGCGCGGCGAATACGCCGAGCGAGCCCGGCAGCTTGAGGAGGTTCGCGAGAGAAACGCGCGGCGAATCGAACGGCGGCCGGAGATCGTGTTCGAGAACCTGACGCGCCAGCGTTCGACCTTCGCGCGCAACGACCTCGCCTGTGAAGTATTCCGCTGCGTTGACGACGGCGAACGTTTCCGGAAACTGATGGTGCGCCTCGAAGGCTCGGCAACAGGGACGCGACCAGCTCAGCCCGCGAAGTGTTCTGGTCATCGACGAGGCCGGGATGGTCGGAAGCAGGCAGCTTGAGCGCGTGCTTTCCGAGGCGAAACGGCAAGGCACGAAAGTCGTACTCGTCGGCGACGCCGAGCAGCTCCAGCCGATTGAGGCGGGCGCGGCGTTCCGCGCGATTGCCGAGCGCGTCGGCTATCAGGCGCTCACGGCGATCCGCCGCCAGCGCGAGTCGTGGCAGCGCGACGCAAGCCGGCATTTCGCGCGCGGCGAACCCGCTCGCGCGCTCGATCGATACCGGGCGCATGGTGCGATTGAATTTGCGGCGACCCGGAGCGATGCCAAGCAACGGCTGATTCAGGACTGGACGAGACACCTTGCGGCAGAACCCGATGGAAGCAGGCTGATTCTCGCCCACACCCGAGCGGACGTTCGAGACCTCAACTATCGAGCGCGGCAGATTCTTCAGGAGCGCGGCGGGCTTGGGAACGATGTCGCGGTCGCGGTCAGCCGCGAGGTGATGCAGTCTGACGGCACCGTCGCGATCGAGCGCTCGGAGCGAATTCTCGCGCGCGGGGACAGGGTGATGGTTCTCAAGAACAACCGGGAACTCGCGGTAAAGAACGGCTCGCTCGCGACCGTCATCGAGGTGACAACCAGTGCAATCGCGGTGCGGCTGGACGGAAAGGAGAACCGAGAAGTCGAATTTCGTCTCGCGGATTATTCCGCGCTCGATTATGGCTACGCCGCGACGATCCACAAGGCCCAGGGCGCGACCGTGGAGCGAATTTCCGCTTGCACCCGATGGCGGTCATCGCGACGTAAGCCAGATGGCGGTCCATTCCAGGCGTCGCGAGCACGAACGCCGCGGTCTTGAAGTGAGTCAACGAAGCGCGGTGCGCGACGACACGAATGTGGCGGATCGTAACCTGATCGAGCGATTCAACAAGGCTCAACAGGAGTTTATTCAAGCCACCAGCAGAGCAGCTCTTGATCCGAGAGCGAAAGCTCGCACGACCGAATTGCGCGCGGAAATGAGCAATGCCGCCGCCGAAATTGCCAAGAGCGCAGCACGGTTGCAGGCGGCCGAGCGCGCCGGCATCGGCGCTCAGGTGCGGGATTTCGTCCGCCGGGCCGAACGCGAAAGCGGGATGGCCAAAGCGAGAGGAATCGAAAAGGGAGACGGGCTCGAAAGATGAGACGCGGCGGGCCGGGGTTTGCCTCGCAAGCTCACATGGTCGCTGTTTTTGTGAAATGAAACAGCGCCCGTGCTCATGCTGCGAACATCTCCTGAAGTACCGACAATACTTGCTGGAGCGTCGAGGGCGCCACGCGGCCGAGGCTGCGAATCACACGCACCCGATCGACCACCCGGATTTGATCGAGCACAACATGACCAGCCTTTCCTGCAAAACGGCAGGCAACACGAAAGGGATAGCGATGCCCGCCGGTAGTCAGCGGCGCGACGATGAAGGTGCGCAGATGACCATTGAGCTCGTCGGGAGAGACAACCACGCACGGGAGCGTCTTTCGAATTTCGCCTCCGCGGGTTGGACTGAGACCTACGAGAAGCACCTCGCCGCGATGTATTTCGCTCGGCGCTACCATGTCCACTCTTTGTTATCGAAACGCGGGCTGGTTGGCGCGTCAAGCAATTGATCCTCATCCCGCGCGCGGGCCAGCTTGGCAGCTTCGCTCCAGCCGGCTCGCGGGTGCGCCACGGCGGAGATCACGATCGCGCCGTTGCGGGCATGGATCTCGACTTCATCCGACAGTCCTGCCTCGGCAATCAGCGGCTTCGGCAGACGAACACCTCTCGAGTTCCCGATGCGGACAATACGAGCCTTCATAACCGACACTCCTGCGTCTTGCGTGATTACGAAGTAAGCACAAGTCTATCCCAAGATCAATTCTGGCGGGGAGATGGTGCCCGCCGATTCTTGCGCCCGAGGGGCTTTGGAAATCCGGCGATGACGCTTTCCGGCAGTAACGCTGTCTTGAGAGCGCCGATGTCTTTCGAGGAAACCCCGCTTTCACTAAAGACGGGCTCCCATCCCTCGACGTGATCGCGGACTTCCGCGGCGATCTGTGTCGCTCGTGATCTTGTGAGGCCGAAACGCGCGGCTTCGGACAGCGCGTTCTTCATGCTTGCTTCGCGGCTTTGAGAACTGACGCCGATACCCTGCATGTGGGTGTAGGAACTCTGCGGATGGGGTACGAGATCGTAGGCCGGCGACAGCCGCCAACCGACCTTGTCCAGAATGACGGCGTGGTTTCGCAGATGGTCGTCATGATTACTAACGAGCATGTTGAAGATCATCCGTCGGAATAGCTGCACGGCGTCGTGCTTGAAGTCCTCGACCAGCTTGCGAAGACCGTCTGCGAGGGCCGGGTAGCTTCCTCTCGATGATTCATCTTCGCGAAGCCCTAGGGAAGCTCTGCACAAGTGTTTCGGTTCGGGTATAAATAGTTAGTTGGGTCGGCAGGCGTGGAGGTGCGGGGATGGGGAATCAGGGGACGTTCGCATCGCTGGCGTGGAACGGCAAGGGCAAAGTGACCCGGCGCGAGCGGTTCCTGGCCGAGATGGATGCGGTGATTCCGTGGCCGCGGCTGGTCAGACTGATCGAGCCGCACTATCCGAAAGCCGGACGAGGTCGGCAGCCGCTGGGTCTGGAGAAGATGCTGCGGATTTACTTCCTGCAGCAATGGTTCAACCTGTCGGACCCGCAGGCCGAAGACGCGATCTACGACAGCGAGTCGATGCGGCGCTTTGCACGGGTCGAGCT
>DAHVFB010000070.1 GCA_027317185.1 Deltaproteobacteria bacterium | reverse complement strand
TTGCGGCCTGCCAAGGCGGCAGTAGTGAAAACCCGGCTCCACCGGCGGCGGGAACCGAGGCAAGTCCCGCGGCTGGAGGCGGTGAAATGGCATCGCCGGCGGCCGAGGCCAGCCCGGCCGAGGCTCCACCTCCCGCTGGGGATGCGAGCCCGATGGCTAGCCCCGCCGCTCCTTAATCGAGCGGTGAAGCCGTTGAATTACGTTTTAAGCAATTGACGTAGGTGTAGAGATAGAAGGGGCCGCGGCCTGCGCTCGCGGCCCCTCTGCACTCACGGCGGCGCGATCGTGATCGCTGATACTTGCCGTTCTCGGTCTTCAACCTGCTTGTCGACCACGATCACTTCGCCGCGAACATTTCGCGATTCTTGGCACTAATTCCTGCCGTCAATCGAGGCCCGCGAGCGTCTAGTCTTCCTCCGGTATGCGCCGCTACCTGAAGGATAGGCTAGACTCCTGGGGCGTGAATAAATCAATTTCGGCTACGAGCCGTACGAAGCCTGCCGCAGGGCAGCAAGCTGGAGCAGACCGACCCGGATCGACCGAGTTCGGCGGCTTACGCGCGGCGCTTTCGTTACCGGACGCGACCGCGATCGTGGCTGGCGGCATGATCGGCTCGGGCATATTTATCGTTTCAGCCGATATTGTGCGCCACGTGGGATCGCCTGCGGCGCTGCTTGCGGTCTGGATCGTGAGCGGCCTGATGACTATCGCGGGTGCGCTCGCCTATGGAGAACTGGCGGCGATGATGCCGCAGGCCGGCGGGCAGTACATCTATTTACGCGAGGCGTATGGAGGTCTGTGGGCGTTCGTCTATGGATGGACGCTGCTGCTGGTAATCCAGACCGGAACGATTGCGGCGGTCGCGGTCGCCTTTGGGCGTTTCGGCGGCGTGCTGTGGCCGGCGCTAGGATCGCATCTGTGGTTTGGAATTGGTGGGATGGGGCTGTCCGGCGAGCGGCTGGCGGCGATTGCTGTTATCGCGCTCCTGACGCTGGCCAACCTGCGGGGATTGAATCTCGGCCGCCTGGTGCAGAATTCGTTTACGACAGCGAAACTACTTTCGTTGCTGCTGATCGTGGTGCTGGGATGTATCATCGCGCCCAACGCCGCCGCGCGGATCGCCAATTTCGGCTCCCACACCGCCTTTTTTGGATCTCAGCCGTGGTCGATTGCTTTCGCGGCTACGTTTGGCGCGGCGATGGTGGGCGGATTGTTCTCCGCCGATGCGTGGGCCACGGTCACCTTCACTGCCTCCGAAGTCCGCAATCCGCGCCGTGACGTGCCGCTCTCGCTCGCGATCGGAACCGGCATCGTAATCCTGCTGTACTGTCTGACCAACGTAGCCTATCTGTTCGAATTGCCCAGCCACGCTATCGCATCGGCCAGCGGCGATCGCGTGGCGGCGGCGGCGATGCGGATGATATGGGGCCATCCTGGCGCGGCGCTCACCGCCTTGCTGGTGATGGTCTCCACCTTCGGCTGTGCGAACGGTTTGATTCTGACCGGTGCGCGCGTGGTGTACGCGATGGCTCACGACGGGGTTTTCTTCCCCGGCGCGGGACGTCTTAACCGCGCCAAGGTGCCCGGTATCGCGCTGGTGATGCAGGGCGGATGGGCGGCGCTGCTGGCGCTGTCGGGCACCTATTCCGAACTGCTCGACTACGTGATTTTCGCGCAGTTGGGCTTCTATGTGCTGACGGTTAGCGCGGTATTCGTGATGCGACGGACGCATCCTGACACGCCCCGTCCATACCGCGCGTGGGGCTACCCGCTGCTGCCGGCCGCATATATCGCGGCCGCGCTGGCGCTGATGGCAGATCTCCTGATCGTCAAGCCGGGTTATACATGGCCTGGATTGTTGATCGCGCTATCAGGGGTGCCGATCTACGCCCTGACCAGCCGGCGACGCCCGCCGGCGATGCCATCCGCACCGTCGCAAGCCTGATCACGATCGGCCTTCGATTCTCTTCGAGAGGAGGTTGCTACGGCTTAATCACCACCAGTGTGCCGACCGGCAGTAGCGCCGCCAGTTCATCGATCGAGGCATTGTCGACCGAGATACAGCCGGTGGTCCAGTTGACATTACCAGCGTTCAGGATCGGAACGTCGCTGCCGTGGATTCCGATGGCGTTGCCGGTGCTCGCTTGACGGCCACCATAAATCGGGATTTCGCGAGCCGCGCGCAGTTCCGCGTAGTGCTCCATATCGATCGCGTTCGGATAATTCAGCTTTAGGAACCATCGCCAGCGCCGGTTGCGATATTTGCGGATGATCAGGTAATCGCCCTCGGGTGTGCGGCGATCGCCGGCGTACCGTTTGGCGCTGGTATCAAGATTTCGGCCGAAGACGGCAGGGTACGATCGATAAAACTGGCCCTTGTAGTGGACCTCCAGCCGGTGCGCCGACTTGGAGACTATCACTGACCAATTCAGCGGGTCGCGCTCGGAGCCATCCTTGGTGTTGAGCAGTGCAATTACGCCCGGCGTCCTGTTCGATGGAGACTGCAGCGTGACACTTGGCGTCGCGGTTGCGATAGCGGTTGGCTTGGCGTAAGTGGCCGTCGGCGTAGCCGCAGGTCTCGCGTAGGTGGCGGTGGGCGTCGCAGTTGCCGCGGTCGCGGTTGCCGTCGGGGGAACAGGGGTTGCGCTCGGACTTATGGCGGGGGTCGAGCTTGCTCCCGGTGTGGAAGCCGGCGATACAGCCGCCGTGGACTGTGCGAACGATGGGAGCTTGCCGCTCGCGATCAAGGCCAGCAGCAGAACCGGTAAAACTATCGCCGAACGCCGCCGCCTAGCCATTGAAACGTAAACTAACGTCCATGCCCCAATATGAAAGCAGGAACGGGCAACGTCAATGCACTTGAGCAAACTGGTGTTGGACCGGAGGCAAATTGACGCTGGATCGGAGCGCCTGATACTATCCGCCAGACACCGGCGGTTGCTGAGGATTTCAACCGGCTGGGAAATGAGCGCCGATGCCGATAGAAAAAAGTGAACTACGCCGCGTCATGGGACACTTCGCCACCGGAGTGTCGATTATCACCACCGTCGACAAAGACGGTAAACCGGCGGGCTTGACCGCCAACGCCTTGACCTCGGTCTCGCTGACACCGCCGTTATTATTAATCTGCGTCGATAAAAAAGCCGAAAGCTACCACTGTTTCGATGAAAGCAAGGTTTTCACGGTTAATCTTTTGACCGCCGATCAGGAAGGATTATCGCGCAAATTCGCGGTCAGCGGCGGCGAAAAGTTCGAGGGCGTAAGCTTCAGCCGGGGAGCCAACGGCGCTCCGATTCTGAACGGCGTGCTGACCTTCATGGAATGTAAGGTCGTGGGCGTTTACGACGGCGGCGACCATACGATTTATTTAGGCGAAATCGAGGAAGCGTCGACCTCGGAAGGTGAGCCGCTGCTGTTTTACCGTGGTGGCTATCGTTCATTCGCCCCTTGATCGAAGCCGGCGCTGCCCTCTGCGCCGTTTATTTCGATTCCTGAGGATTACTCAACGTGGCACATGATGCGGCGACCGCATCTCATTCGGATGCCGTGCAGTCATCTGCCGCCGGGTCGGCGCGGCTGGAGGGACTCAGTGTCTTTCTGCCATCCCACAATGAAGAAGGTAACCTGGAGCGGGTAGTTGCGGGCCTCGGCAGCATCCTGCCGAAGATCACGGATGATTACGAGATAATTATCGTCGACGATGGCAGTCGGGATCGGACCGGCGAAATTGCCGACCGGCTGGTCGCGGCGGATAGCCACCTTCGCGTAATCCATCATGAACACAATCGCGGCTACGGCGGAGCCGTAACTTCGGGAATCGCAGCGGCGACTAAACCGTGGGTGATGCTGTGCGACGGCGATGGCCAATTCAGTTCCGAGGATCTCGGCGCGATGGCGGCCAAGGCCGATCGCTATGATGTGATCGTCGGGCGGCGGGTGCATCGCGCGGACCCTCTGGGACGACGGCTCAATGGCCGGGCCTGGACAACCCTGATGCGATTGCTGTTCGGGATACGTATTCATGATCTCGACTGCGGTTTTAAGCTCTTTCGACGCCGACTGGTCGATCCGCAGGCATTGAAAGCCCGGGGTGCGATGATTTCCGCGGAGTTGATGGCGCGAATGGTGGGTAGCGGCGCGAGAATCGCGGAGGTCGAAGTGCGGCATCTGCCGCGCCAGGCCGGCGAGCAATCCGGGGCGGATCTGCGGGTGGTGATGCGGGCATTTCGCGAACTATTCCTGCTTTATGGCGACTTGCGGGCCGAGGCGCGCGGCAAAAAAGGCGCAGATCAGCGATGAAAGCCTTGGCGCTCGAGCTTGCCGACGAACCGGAAATCTACTCAAAGCGGGTAGATAGTCTACGTATTGCGTCAGTTTTAACCTTTCTATTAAGCCAAACGTCCTGCTAAATAGGTCTTTTTCATGGCACAATGTTGGCTTTGTGTGGTTGCGAACAAATGCGCGGAGTTACGAGCCGCCCTATAGACAAGGAGACTTTGAAATGAAACGGGTTCTTTCTGTGATCACCGCCGCGGTGTTTGCCGGCGCTTTGGCAGTGCCGGTGTTCGCCCAGGATGCCGGTGGCGCCGGCGCCGCTGCTCCAGCGCCCGAGACTGCTCCGGCCCCGAGTTCGAGCACGTCCGGTTCCAAAGGCACCACGCGGCACCATCATGTGCGGCGGCATCATCATGTGCGTCGGCATCATCATCACAAAATGAGCGGCAGCAAGGGTACCAGCGGCGCAACCGGCGAGGGTACGACTGGCGCCGCGGGCAGCGAGAGCGGCGCGGGGAGCACCAGCCCTAATCCGTAACGCAGATTAAGCTTGAGGGAGGGTAGGCTTCGGAGCCGTTTTAAGTTTCGAAGTCAGGAATCCTAATCGGCAAAAGCGAGGTCGGCTGGAATTTCCAGGCCGGCCTCGCTTTATATTTTCCCAAAAGTTACAGCGTGAGCGTGGCCTTCGAAGCGCGTCTGCTTTCGCTTTGATCGTACTTCCTGATAGATTTCTCGCGAGCGCAAATCGGCGCCCGATGCGCTGCGCGTTTAGTACTTTGGCGAAACGCCACCGGACCGTTTTATTGGTCGCGCTGTTTTCGTTGCTAATCCAACGACCGCTCGAAGCTCGCGCGGCAGCCGCCGCCGACACCGTATCCGAAACCCAAGTCTGCGATTCCCTGGCCGATTATTTTCTCGGGATGGAGGACTATCCGGAAGCAATCCGCCGCCATCGGGCGGTAATCAGAGACCATCCCGAGAACGCCCTGGCCCATTATCATCTCGGGTTCGCTTACGGCCTGATGGGGCATCATCGACAGGAACTTGCCGAATATGAAAAAGCGGTCGATCTGGGTCTGAGCGACTGGGACCTCTTCCTTAACCTCGGCCTTTTGTACGTGGAAACCGATCAGCTCGATACCGCCAGCAAAGTTCTGGAACTGGCGGCGGTGATGGCGCCCGAGCGTCCTGAAACTCACTACAATTTGGGGCTGGCCTACGAAAAGCGCGGCAAGCTGCAGCAGGCTGAGCAGGAGATGCTGCTGTCCTTGCAGCTCGATCCATCGCAGGTCGATGCGCGCAATCAGCTCGGCGTTATCTACGCGGAAGAGGGTAACTACATGCGGGCGCGGGATGAATGGCGGGATTTGGCCAATTCAGCGCCGGGCTATTCCCCGGCGCGTGCAAATCTGGCACTTTTGCGCCAGGCCGAAAGGGGTGGAACATTCGGTATCGGAGCGCGCTCCGGTGCATTCGCTCATTAGCGGTGATGGGCGAATAGAAAAAGGGCAGGTGGTGGCTTTGGTTGGGTGGCGGAATTTTCGTCGATCGCTGGTGGCGGCTTTGGTCCTGGTTGCGCTTAGTCAGATGGCGGCCGGGCCCGTCTTCGCGGCGCGTACACATCATTTTCATCATCGGATCAGGCATCATTTTGTGGTGCATCACACCGGTCCGCTCTATCACGCGGTGCTGCTCGAAGATGCGGATTCCGGGCGCATCCTTTACCAGGAAAATGCCGACCTGCAGTGGCCGCCGGCCTCGATGGCCAAGATGATGCTGCTGCTGGTCGCTACTGACCAGATCAAGGCGGGACGATTTCGTTATAGTGATCCGGTGGTTATCTCCGCCCGCTCAGCCCACACCGGCGGCTCGCGGCTGGGATTGCGTCAGGGGCAGGTTTATCCGCTCGGCGAACTGATGAAAGCGGCTTTGATCCGCTCCGCTAACGATGCGGCGGTGGCGGTGGCCGAAAAAATCGGCGGTTCGGTTCCGGGTGCGGTCGAACTGATGAATGCGCGGGCGCGCAGTCTCGGCATGACGGGGACTCATTATCAGACCGTTGAAGGGCTGCCGCCGACGCCTGGGCATGACGTGGATTTCACCACTGCGCGCGATCTGGCGACGTTGGGGCGGGTGCTGATCTATCGAACCGATCTGTTGTCGTGGTCGCGTCTGCAGATGGCCTCCTTTGATTACGGCGCCGCCATGCTACATAATACCAATCATCTGATTGGCCATTTCGACGGCTGCGACGGTCTCAAGACCGGATTCACTTTCAAGGCTGGATTCAATCTGACGGCCACCGCCCGCCGCGGCGACATGCGGCTGATCGCAGTGGTGCTCGGTGCTCCTTCCAACGCGCAGCGGTTCGCCCAGGCCGCGCGCTTTTTACAATGGGGATTCGATAATTTTGTGCGGATCGCGATCCTAAAGGGTGGTCAGCCGCTACCGCTTCAGGTGCGCACCGCGTCAGGAGCGACCGTTCAGCCGGTTACCGCCCGGCCGGTGAGCGTGGTGGTGCGCAAGGACAGCATCCGCGATATACACCTGCACTACGATGTACCGCAGGTGCTCGCGACACAGATCGAGGCCGGCATGCCGATCGGCCAGGTCGAGATCATGGACGGCGCGGACGTGCTCGACGACGTCTCGGCGATTTATCCGCTGAGCAACATCGGCAAGCCGGGAATCTCGACTGGGGTAGCTATCAGCGAAAGCGACAGGAATAATCCTCAGGCCATCCCCCGGCAATAAGTCACGCATACTAAACAGGTTCATATATGAAGCCAGCCTCAGTTCAACGTAATCGGCAAAACCGCAAGCTCGCTAAAAAACGCCGCACCAGCCCGACGCAGGCGCGCGCCCGCAAGCGCCGGATGCGTAGAGTTCGCCAGCGCGGATAGCCGCGGAACATCGGCCCGGCAGGGAGTCAGCAGCCCACTCCGATCCATGCGCCACGGCTGTTGCTGCTGATATTTCGGCTGCCGGATATGCTATCGTGCCGTTGATCCCGATGGTTCATTGTCGTTGTGGATCGTGGCGATCAATTGCCATTCGGTTATTTCGTCGCGGAGTGACGCTATCGCTGCTACCTCGGTAATCGCGGTTATTCCCGCGCGGCTCGCCTCGACGCGGCTTGCGGAAAAGGCGATTGCTGACATCGGTGGCCTGCCGATGGTGGTGCGGGTGGCGCGCCAGGCCTCGCACGCCCGCATACCCGAGCGGGTAATAGTGGCTACCGACCACGATCGCATTGCGCGTATCGTGAAGGATCACGGCGGCGAAGCGCTCATGACCTCAGCCGATCATCAGAGCGGCACCGATCGGATCGCGGAAGTGGCCCGCGCGATCGAGGCGGGCATCTACCTGAACGTGCAGGGCGACCTGCCGTTTATTGCGCCGGCTGACCTCGATGCGCTATCGCGTCCGATGCTCGAGGATTCGTCAATCGCGATGGCCACGCTGGCGACGCCGATTATCAGCGCGGACGAATTTCGCAATCCCAATGTGGTCAAAGTGGTGCTTGCCGGTTCCAATAACGCGCTCTATTTCTCTCGCGCGCCGATACCGCATCCGCGCGACACTAGCGGCGTGCCGTCCAATGCATGGCGGCATATCGGTGTGTACGCCTACCGGCGTGACTTCCTGTTGAAGTTCGCCAGTCTGCCGCTGGGGCGGTTGGAGCAAATTGAACGGCTCGAACAGTTACGGGCGCTCGAAAATGGCTGTACTATAAGAGTCGTAGCTTCCGTAGCGCCCTCGCTTGAGATAGATACGGCCGCAGATCTGGCCGAGGCTCGCGAGCTGGTGGATCGAGGAGCGGCTTAGACGGGGGAGGCCCATCGGTGGAGCGCAAAACCAAATTCATATTCGTGACCGGCGGCGTGGTCTCTTCGTTGGGCAAGGGCCTGGCGGCGGCTTCGCTCGGCGCATTGCTGCAGGCGCGCGGCTTGAACGTGACGCTGCTCAAGATGGATCCGTATATCAACGTCGATCCCGGCACGATGAGCCCGCTACAGCATGGCGAGGTGTTCGTCACCGACGATGGCGCCGAAACCGATCTCGATCTTGGCCATTACGAGCGTTTCGTGCAGACCACGATGAGCCGGCGTAACAACTGCACTACGGGTCAGATCTACGATGCCGTGATCCAGAAGGAACGCCGCGGCGATTATCTGGGCGGTACGGTGCAGGTGATCCCGCACATCACCGATGAGATCAAGCGCCGCATCCTGGAGGCGGCCGACGGCGCCGACGTGATTATCATCGAAGTTGGAGGCACCGTTGGCGATATCGAGAGCTTGCCGTTTCTCGAAGCCATTCGCGAGTTTCGATGGGATCGCGGGCGCGAGAACGTGCTGTATGTCCACCTTACCCTGGTGCCGTTTATTCCTACCGCGGGCGAGCTCAAAACCAAGCCTACGCAGCATAGCGTCAAGGAACTGACCGGACTGGGTATCCAGCCGGACATTCTGCTGTGCCGATGCGATCATCCGCTGGAGAAGAAAGCGCGGGCGAAAATCGCGCATTTCTGCAACGTGGAAGAGAACTGCGTAATCGCCGCGCCGGATGTTGAAACCATCTACGAAGTGCCGCTGCGCTTTTTCGATGAGGGATTCGATCAACGCGTGGTCGAAAAGCTTAACATCTGGACCGGCGCGCCGAATCTCTCAAAATGGCGTCGTATCGCGCGCATCGCGCAAAACCCCAAGCTCACAATCAATATCGCGGTGGTCGGAAAATATGTGAACGTGGTCGATTCTTACAAGAGCCTGCACGAGGCGATCGCGCACGGGGCGATCGCTAATGAGGCCAAAGCCATTATTGAGTATGTCGATTCCGAGGCGCTCGAAAAGGGCGGCGCTGACGAGAAGCTGGCGCACGCCCACGCGATCATCATTCCGGGGGGATTTGGCGACCGCGGAATCGAAGGCAAGATCCGCGCGATTCGCTATGCGCGCGAAAATCGGATTCCGATCCTCGGCATCTGTCTCGGACTACAATTGATGGTGGTTGAGTGCGCCCGCGATCTGCTTGGACTGAAAGGTGCGAACTCGCGCGAGTTCTCCAACGACACGCCCGATCCGGTTATCGATATTATGGAGAATCAAAAGGGCGTGGAGCGCAAAGGCGGCACCATGCGTCTGGGCACTTATCCTTGTGCGGTGAAGGCGGGATCCGCGGCGGCGCAGCTTTACCGGCGCAGCCGCATCAATGAGCGCCATCGGCATCGCTATGAAGTGAATAATCATTACCGCCCGGCGCTCGAAAAGGCCGGTCTGTTTGCGACCGGAACCTCGCCCGATAATTGCCTGGTCGAGATGATGGAGCTTAAAGGCCATCCGTGGTTCGTCGGCTGTCAGTTCCATCCGGAGCTTAAGTCGCGTCCGCTCGATCCCCATCCGTTGTTTCGCGGACTGGTGCGCGCGGCGGTGGAGCGGCGAGCCGAGCAGCAGAAGTCCGGACGTTCGAAAGTTCGCGAATTGAGGTCGGTCTTGTGAAAGTTGCCGAGGTGCAGGCCGGCGACGCGGTGTTCGGCGGACCTCGCCTGGTGCTGATCGCCGGGCCATGCGTGATCGAAAGCGAGGATTCATGCCTGCGTCACGCGGAGCGCCTGGCGGTGATCGCGCGCGCGGCGGATTTGCCGTTGGTCTTTAAGTGTTCATTCGACAAGGCCAATCGCACCAGCCATCGTTCATTCCGCGGCCCTGGCCTCGAGGACGGCTTGAGAATCCTTGAGCGGGTCAAGCGGGATGCCGGCCTGCCGATTTTGACTGACATTCACGAAGCGGTGCAGGCAAGGCCGGCCGCCGAGGTGGTGGATATTTTGCAAATTCCCGCCTTGCTGTCACGCCAGACCGACCTTATCGTCGCCGCGGCGAACACCGGATGCGTGGTCAATCTCAAGAAAGGCCAATTCCTCGCGCCGTGGGATATGCGCGCGGTGGTGGCGAAAGCCGAAAGCTGTGGAAATCGCCGCATCCTCCTGACCGAACGCGGATTTTCGTTCGGTTATAACAATCTCGTTAGTGACCTGCGCTCGCCGATTATCATGCGCGGACTGGGTTATCCGGTGGTGTTCGATGCCACCCACTCGGTGCAATTGCCGGGCGGTGGTGGCGATCATTCGGAAGGACAACGCGAGTTCATCGCGCCGCTGGCGCGTGCGGCGGTGGCGGCTGGAGTGGATGCGGTGTTCATGGAGGTGCACGAAAATCCGAAGCGGGCGCTCAGCGACGGTCCCAATTCGTTCGCGCTTGATGATCTGCCGGTTATGCTCAGCGAACTTTTACGCATCGATATGATCGCGCGCGAAAGCCGCGTGGATCGATAACGCCCGTGGATGCTGCAAGCGGGGCGGTCCAATCTCCGGTTTACATCAAAAATGACGACTGATACGGTCTATTGTTAGTTCGAGAACGCGGGCGATGAGTCCCAAGCGAATAGCCAGGATTTTGGCCGGGTTTGGGATACTGGCGCTCGGTGCGATCCTGATCATCACCATCGGCGTGGTTCGCAGGCGTTCACCCGAGCATCGGCCGACTACTACCCAGATTCTTGGATTAGTTCCGGGAACGTTGCTGCACGCCCGTAATTTTCATTGGACCCAGATGAAAGGTGGCCAGAAGGAGTGGATCCTGACCGCTCGCGATGCCAGGTATTCCGACGACAGAACCTCCGTCCTTCTGAAGGATGCCAAGGTCACTATGATCGCGGAAGATGGCAAAGAAGTGATGCTCGACGCTCCTGCGGTTCGGCTCGAAGTGAAGGGTAATCACGTGCAACAGGCGCATATGAGCGGTGGGGTAACAGTTCACTATGGCGAGTTTACGACCACCACCGATCAGGCGACCTTCGTGCCCGACCAGGATCAGTTGACCGCTCCCGGCGCAGTGGTAGTCACCGGCCAGGGCCTTAAGGTGACCGGCACCGGATTGATCGGTCACCCGAAATTGCAACAGTTCAGTCTTAACGCGCAGGTAAACACGCAGATTACCCAGGATTCCAAACGTGCCAAATCGCGGCAAAAGTCCTGATCGTCAACCTCAATGGCGGAACACGACCGGCTGGCCTCGCAATGCGATCGTCGCGCTGGTGGCCGCGCTTGGCGCGATGATGCTTACGTCAGCCGCGATCTCATGGGCGGCGCAGGAATCCAAAACCAGCGCGGCGCAGGTGCATCATCGTGCGGCGAAGAAGAGCGGCAAATCGGGTAGTTCGGCCACTAAATCGAAGGCCGGCGCCGCGGGCGAGACCAGCGATTCTTCCGATATGGGACCGGGACTGGCCGGTCTGACGGGCGGCAAGGGACCGATCAATATTCAATCCGATACGCTGTCGCTCGATTACAAGAAAAAGGTCGTACTGTTCGCGGGCCATGTCCATGGGGTGCAGTCCGGAACCCAGCTCAACAGCGATGCTCTGCATATTAATTACGAGCAGAACTTCAAGGACGTTAAGGATATGACGGCCGATGGTAATGTGAAGATTACCCAGGGCGGCCGTTGGGCCACCAGCGATCACGCGGTGATGAACCAGGCTCTCCATACAGTGGTGATGACCGGCAACCCGGTCGTACATGACGGAGACGATCAGATCACCGGCGACGAGATCACGGTGTATCTGAATACCGGCAGGAGTTTGGTCAAAAATGCGCATGCGATGATCTTCCCTCGGCAGTCGCAAACCCCTGATAATGGAACAGTCGGCGCCGCCTCCACCGACAGTTCGAAGGAGGCGGCCGCAAGTACCGGTAAACCACCGGGCGTGAGTTCGCCCGGCGTTGGAACACCGGCGGAAGCTTCCGACGGACACTGAGTTTCAAAATGGCGTTCGAAGTAAAACTTGGACAGGACCTGAGACTGCGGCAGCAACTCGTGATGACGCCGCAACTGCAGCAGGCGATCAAGATACTGCAGTTGTCGCTGCCCGAGTTGGAAACCGTGATTCAGAGCGAGCTCGAACGAAATCCGATGCTCGAGCCGCTGGATTCCAGCCCGAGCGAAATCACCAATACGGCGCTGAATGATGAAGAGTTGCACCCCAACGGCGAAGCGACGGCGTCCAACGATGGCGAATTGACCGCGTCGGAGTCTCCCGCCGAGGCGGAGGCGAACGGATCCGATCCGTGGGAACCCACGCCGATGGAGACCGCCACGACCGCGGTTGCCAGTGAGCCGCACGACGCGGCAGTCGAGATCAAAGAAAACAATCAGCTCGATAAGATCGACTGGCGTGAGTACGTCGAGAACTATTCGAATAACTGGCAGGAGGGTGCGTTCAGCGAGCCGGCGGATGAGGATCGGCCGACGCTCGAAAATACGCTCACGCGCAAGAACTCGCTCGAAGACCACGTGATGTGGCAATTGCGGATGTCCAGCCTTCCGGCGTCCGACCAGAAGATCGGCGCGGCGCTGATCTACAATTTAAATGGCGCCGGCTATCTGGAAGTTTCCGTTGAAGAGCTTGCCGCACAGATCGAAACACCAGGCGCCGAGGTGGAGCGGGTGCTGGCCTGCATCCAACGCTTCGACCCGCCCGGCGTCGGCGCGCGTAACTTGCGCGAATGCCTCAGTATCCAGCTTAAAACTCTGGGTATGGAGGAGTCGCTGGCGGCACGAATCGTAGCTAACCATCTCGAAATGCTCGAGAAGCATCGCTATGCGGAAATCGCGAAGGCGTTGGACGTTTCGCTGGAGATGGTGGGCCAGGCGCTCAAGGTGATTGCCCTGCTCGAACCCAAGCCGGGCCGTGACTATGGAGGCCAGGAGCCGGTCTATGTAGTACCCGATGTGTTTATCCAGAAGGTCGGCACCGAATTTCTGGTTCACCTGAACGAAGACGCGGTGCCGCGCCTGCGCCTGGCGAGTTATTATCAACGCGTGCTCAACGATGGTGCGGTTACCACTGAAACCCGCGACTATCTGCAGGAGCGGCTGCGGTCGGCGCGATGGCTGGTGAAGTCAATCTATCAGCGTCAGCAGACCATCTTCAAAGTCGCGCGATCGATCATCAAGTTCCAGCACGAATTTTTTGAGCATGGCGTTAGCCGGCTCAAGCCGCTGGTGCTCAAGGACGTGGCCGACGATATCGGGATGCACGAGTCGACCATCAGCCGCGCGACCGCGAATAAATACGCACACACTCCGCAGGGAATTTTTGAACTGAAGTTTTTTTTCACCTCAGGTGTAAAGGCCTCTGATGGCGAGGACGTCAGCGCTGAGACGGTGAAGGAAAAAATCCGCGCAATGGTTATCGATGAGCAACACGATGCGCCGCTATCCGATCAGGCGATTGCTGAAGTTCTGCGCTCGCAGAATATCAATATCGCTCGGCGCACGGTTGCGAAATATCGTGAAGCCCTCGGCATCCTGCCCTCGGCGCGCCGTAAACAACTCGGTGCTTACGGCGCCAGGATCAAGCAAAATGGCTCCAAGTGATACGAAACGTGGCAGAAAGAAGCAGGAAAGCGATGCGGTCATAACCATCACCTTCCGCCATGTCGATCCGACCGAAGCGATACGACAGCACGCCGAGCGCAAGCTCAGGCATCTGGTCAAATTTCTCAAGCGGCCCTGCGAGATACATCTGATTCTCACGGTGGATAAATACCGGCACAGCGGCGAGGTTACCTTCAAATCCGGCGGTCATACTGTGACGGCGCAGGAAGAGACCAAGGACCTGTACTCGGCAATCGACCTGCTGGCCGACAAGGCTGAACGTCAGCTCAAGAAATTGCAGGAGAAAACCGTGAGTAAACGCGTTCGCGCCCATTCGACCGGCGAGATTTTAAGCGCCGAGGAGACGGAGCCAAAACCGTGATCGAGACCACCTGGCGCGCGAAACGGCATCGCATCCGCCGTCGTCTGCTGCTAGCTTGGATGGCGTAATTGGAAGATGAAGATCACTGATATTCTCAACCCGGAAAGCGTCGTCCCCGATCTTCACGGCTCCAGCAAACCTGCGGTGTTGCGCGAATTGGCGGATTGCCTGGTGACGCAGCATGGCGAACTGCGCGCCGATAATTTAACCGCCGTATTGATGGAACGCGAACGCCTGGGATCAACCGCGATTGGCGATGGAATCGCAATTCCGCACGGCAAGAGCCGCGGCGTCACTAAAATTCTTGGCGTGTTTGGACGTCATTGCGCCGGGGTCGATTTCGAGTCGCTCGACGGCGGTCCCACGCATCTGTTCTTCACGCTGATCGCGCCCGAGGAATCGACCAGTCTTCATTTGAAAGCTCTGGCTCGCGTATCGCGGCTGCTAAAGGACGGAGCTTTTCGTGATCGCCTGCTCAAAGCGCCGGATGCCGCCGAGATTTTCCGGCTGATAAAGGAAGAAGACGCCCGCTATTGAGAGCGTTGCCCCGCTGGGCTCCCTGATGCCTTCACGCCAGCATTCCGCAGGATCGTCAGACACCGCTCGCTTAATTATCGTAACCGGGGTCTCAGGCTCCGGCCGCGCGTCGGCATTGCGTGTTCTCGAAGATCTCGGTCTTTATTGCGTCGATAATTTGCCGGTCGCGCTGGCGCTTGAGGTGGTTCGGCTCGCGGCCCGGAACGATCCGAATTTAAAGGGTGTCGCACTCGGTATCGATGCGCGCGAGCGGATGTTTTTTCCGCAATGGCCGCGCTTCCTGGCGGAACTGGAGCACGAAGGGATTCGTCCTGAGATTGTCTTCATGGACGCTTCGGACGAGGTCCTGGCTCGGCGTTATTCAGAGAGCCGCCGGCCGCATCCGATGGCCGAAAGCGGCCTAAGCGTCGCGGATAGTATTCGGCGTGAACGGTTGGCGTTGGCCGAGATGCGTGAGCGGGCCAGCCGCGTCATCGATACCACCACGCTTACGGTCCATGAGTTGCGCGAACTGATCACGGCGCATGTTGTGGGCGGCGAGGGGCGCGGCCCGATGTCGGTTATGCTGGTATCGTTCGGCTACAAATATGGCGTCCCGGTCGGGCTCGATCTGATGCTCGATGCGCGATTCATCCCCAACCCGTTTTTCATTCCCGAGTTGCGCGAGCTGGACGGCCTGGAACCTGAAGTACGCGATTACGTGCTCGGTCAGCCCGAAGCCCGGCAATTTCTCGACGAGATAGTGCGCTTGCTCGATTTCCTGCTCCCGCTTTATCAACGCGAAGGTAAGAGCTATTTGACGATCGGCATCGGATGCACCGGTGGCCGTCATCGATCGCCCGCGCTGGTAACTGAAATGCGCGATCGTCTCAAGCGTTCCGGAATTCGTGTGCTGGCGAGCCATCACGACGTCAGCCGCTGATCCACCCGTCAGTGCATCGCGATACCCGCATCAACACTGATCGTCTGCCCCGTAACCGCTGCTGAATCGAGACTGACCAGGAACAGCGCCACCCGCGCACACTCCTGCTCGGTGACCATGCGGGCCATCGCACTGCGCCCGACTATCGATCGCCTGACCTGTTCCTCCGGCAGCCCGAGCGAAGCGGCACGCGACTTTATTACCTGCTCGATCCGGTCGCCGGCCACCGGGCCAGGGGCGATACCATTGACGCGCACGCCATCTTTGCCCCATTCCGCCGCGAGCGTTTGCGTCAGGCCGATCATTGCCCATTTCGAGGCGGCATATGGCGATCGCAGCGGATACGCTTCCAGTCCCGCCAACGAAGCAATGTTCACGATATGACCGCTGTGCTGTTGCGCCATCGCCGGCAGCACGGCGCGCGACGCCAGCCAGCATCCGGTCAGATTGATGTCGATCACTTCCTGCCATTGCTTGAGCGAGATCTCGGTGAGGCGGCCGGTCGGACCGGCTACTCCGGCGTTGTTAACTAGAATATCGATTCGTCCAAAAGCCGAAATTGCCCGTTCAACCATTCGCGCGCACTCAGCTTCCTCGATGATGTTGGTGGTCAAGTAGATGGCGCGGGCGCCGGTGCGCTCAAGTTCCGCGACGGCTTCCTCCATCGGGCCGAGGGATCGCGCAGCGATAACGATCGCCGCACCCGCCGCCGCATAGGCCAAGGCAATCGCTTTGCCGATTCCATGCCCTCCGCCTGTAATAATCGCGACCTTTCCCGCCAATTCGTTCATTGCTCAGATACCTCCGATTCAACCTGAACGCGTGGTGAGTCGGCCACTGTAATTCACAATCAGGCCGCATCACAACGTCGGCAACCCGGCTGAACTTGTACGCGCGTAAAATGCTCATTAAAATTTAATTTAATGGCTGTGGCCGCGCCGGTTGGTTCTTCCCCTCGCAAGCCCGAGGACAGATTTTTCTCCGCCGCAAATCTTTTGCGAATCGGGATGCTGTTTGTGCTTGTTGGCGCCACGGTGTATCTACTGCTCGCGCATTCCGAATGGTTCGATAACCCGAAGCAGGTTAAGGTCGAGATTTTGGCCTGTGGCATCTGGGGCCCGATCGTATTCATCCTGCTGTACGCGGTGGGGCCATCTCTCCTGGTGCCGGGCGCAGTCATGACCGTGACCGGCGGACTTGCCTTCGGCGCCTTATGGGGGGCGGTCTATTCGTTGGTCGGCGCAAATCTGGGCGCCTTGATCGCATTCGGAGCGGGGCGATTTCTCGGCGGCGGATTCGTCAGGCGTACGGTCAGCCGGCGGTTCCATCATCTGATGGACAGCATCGCCCGTCGCGGCTTCCAGATTATTTTCTATCTCCGCATGGTACCGGTTATTCCCTACAATGCGCTCAATCTGCTCGCGGGAGCATCGCCAATTCGCTTCGAGGATTATTTCTGGGCGACTATTTTTGGGATGATTCCAGGAACGATCGTGTTCGCGTTTCTGGGTAATGCCCTATGGCATCCCGGCTCGCGGCAGTTCTTTCTCGCCCTCGGTTTCATGGTGCTATGCCTTGCTGCGGGTGAGGGCTACCGCCGCTGGTCCGAGCTCAAAATGGACTAGACGGGCTCGGGCACCGGCCTGGCCACCATATTCCGGGTCGAAACGTATCGCCGCGTTTGTTCAGCCGATCCAGCGCAGCGCGAGATAACAGAGCATCATCAAAGGCAAACCCGTTATCAAGCCCACGCGCGCCCATTCGCGGCTCCCGATTCCTAAGCGTCCGGCGGCCACGATATTGGGAATGTTGCCTGGTATTAGCATGCCCCCGCTGATCAGCAGACCCATCAGAATGGCTCGCTGTTGGGCGTGCGCGAGCGAGGGGCCAATCTCGGCCGCAGTGAGAGTTGCGTTGTCGACTATCGCCGAGATGCCGTTGAGCCAAAAGAGCATCCCTTCGGGAATTCTGGTGATGTATTGATCGACCAGCGGCCTGAACCCCCATGAAAGCCCGACCAGGCCGGCGACAAAAAGATATACCTTCGCCGAACGCATCCAGATTTCGCCCCAGGTCTGCTCGTCACGCTCCGCCTTTAAGGACGGACCACGACCGATTGGCAGCATGAGGGCGATCAGTGCAATCAGAAAGATGCCCACGAACACGAATGGTCCGATCAGCCGAACCAGGTACCAGAAGTCCTGATTCAAGGCGGAAATCGCAATCGTGCCCAATGGTTCTCCGACCGGCGTAAGCGCCGCGCCAAGGCCGATTGCGAAGCAGGCGAGCACCACGGCTATGATCTCGCTTTCGCGATCGAGCTTCATCAGCGAGATCGCCTCGACCAGAAAAAGCGCGGCAATGACCGCCGTGATGATACTCGAGAGCAAGCCGAGGACGACGATCAGAGAGAAATAAACCAGCCGCGTCGAGACCTTTGCCAGCAACGCCTCAAACCATCGGTCGAGCGTCGAGCGAGTCAGCCGGGCAACTACGCCGAAAGCCAGCACGGTTATCGTCAATGCGATCGGCTCCCGTAGCGCCGCGTGCAACAAAGGCCACCCGAACTGCCCGCTCAACAGTGCCGCAAGTACGCCCGCCGCGAGAAAAAAGACCTCCAGATTACGTTCGACTACCTTACTGCTTACCGGACCGAGGAGAACGGCGGTGAAGGTAAGACCCAGCGCTAATGCCATCGTTCTAGATGGCCAGGTCGCCGTGTTCCTTGGTCCGGATTCGGATTACGTCCTGCAGATCGGTGATAAAGATTTTACCGTCTCCAATCTTGCCGGTATGTGCAGTTCGGACGATGGCCTCGACAACCTCGGTGAGATGATCGTCGGCCACCATCACTTCGATTTTGAGCTTAGGCAGAAAATCCACTACATACTCGGAACCGCGATACATTTCAGTATGGCCTTTCTGACGTCCGAAGCCCTTCACCTCATAGATTGTGAGTCCGGTGACCCCAGCGCCCTGAAGCGCCGCTTTCACCTCATCGAGTTTGAAGGGCTTAATGATTGCCTCTATCTTTTTCATCTTCCTAGTTCTCCGCACCCGTTGATGCGATCGGGTTTCGTATCAGTAGCAACGCAACTGAGCCCACCACGCCAAGAACAGCCGGCACCACCGGGGCGTGAAAGAACCAGAGCATTACGGTTCCGACCACTGCCCCGGCGCCTGCGGTCAAGGCGGCATAACGTCCGCGCGTCATCTCAGCTCCTCCACTTGCGAAGACGGGAGAAGTCAGGCCGCCACGCCCGCTTCGCCTCTCGCTGCAAATCGGCAGCCAACATTTTCCGCACCATCCTGCGCTGTCCCTCGTCAACGCTGAGGTCCAGCGCACGTTGCAGTTCTTCGCGAGCCTGCGTGGGAACTCCAACTCGCAGGTATAGTTCGCCGAGGCGGTAACGCGGATAAAAACCCCGCGGGTCGAGTTCAACTGCGCGCTCAAGAGCAAACATCGCTTCCGGGATGCGCAACAGTCGACCCTGCGCGATGCCGAGCGCCAGGAACGCCGTCGCGGAATCCGGCGTCAACTCGGCCGCCTGACCGAGCAGTTCAGCCGCCTCTTCGAATCGATTGCGCTCGAGCAGATCGATTCCTCTTTGGAGCAGGGTCTCCGAACCTCCGATTATCGGAGTGAAGCGCCGTTTCGCCACGTCCGCGTCTGCCCGTAACAGTTCCATGACTGGGTTTTCTCCTCGGCCTATTTATCGAAGATGCTTTTGCCGGGTTTGATAAATTGCCAGCCGACAAACACCACGAACATCACGACCATAAAAATTATCTGATCAGTCACCATCCACCTCCATTTATTGCGCCGCGATTTCGACCGAACGGCCAGTGCCCAGGGTTACCAATTGGAACTCGGGATATCCCAAGGCCCCCATCTCGGGCAGATCGAGACCTTCCAGTTCGCTGGCCGCACCCACACGCTGGCCTACGATCACATCGACCACCCAGTTGAGTACGTAGGCGAGCGTGAAGATAACGCCCACCAGTGTCGCACACCCGATGAGTTGCGCGACGAACTGGTGTGGATCGCCATAAAAGAGGCCCGTTACCGATCCGTTCACACCGTTCCAGGAGCCGCCATAGTTGCTGGTGCCGTCGGCGAATAATCCCACGCACATCACGCCCCAAAGTCCGCAGGCGCCGTGCACCGAAATTGCGCCGACCGGATCGTCCACCTTCAACACCCGCTCCACGAATTCAACGCTCAGGCAGACCAGCATTCCGGCTGCAAAGCCGATGATTGCCGCACCCGGGGTATTCACGAAACCGCTGGGCGCCGTGATTGCGACCAGCCCCGCGAGCAGCCCATTGCCGGCCATTGAGGCATCGGGTTTACCAAAGCGGATCCACATATAGAGCAGTGAGCCAAAAGAGCCCGTGCAGCCCGCCAGCATCGTGTTCACCGCGATCGACCCGATGCGCAGATTGCCTGCACCGGATGCGCCGAGGGTACTGCCAGGATTAAACCCGAACCATCCGAAAGCCAGGATGAAGCAGCCCAGCAGCACCATGGTTATGTCGTGTCCGGGCATCGGGTTGGGTTTACCGGAACGAGTGTACTTGCCGATTCGTGGACCGATGATCATCGACACTGCAAGCGCAGTCAGCCCGCCCACGGCGTGCACTACGCCCGAGCCTGCGAAGTCACAATAACCGTGTCCCAACCCATAGTTGGCGCCGAGCTGAGACAACCATCCACCACCCCACGCCCAGTTGCCGAAAAGCGGGTAGATGATCGCACCGAGGCAGAAGGTCGAGATTGCGAAGGCGGCAAACTTCCATCGCTCGGCGGCGGCGCCGGTTACGATCGTGGTGGCAGTGTCCATGAAGACCATCTGAAACAGGAACATCACCATCACGCCAACGTCATAGCTGCTCCCGCTCAGAAAAAATCCCTTCTGCCCGAACAGACCCCAGGGTTTTCCGCCAAGAAAGTTGACGGTGAATTCGCTATTCAGTGGACTAAGGCCGCCCAGATTGGTGTTTGGTGCGCATCCGCCCTGCTGGATCGCGAATCCCATGACCCAAAAAGCGAACAAGCCGAAGCCGTACACCATGAAGTTCATCATCATGGTGTGATTGGCGTTCTTCGCGCGGCACAGACCCGTCTCGACCGCCGCGAATCCCGCTTGCATGAACATCACCAGAAATCCGGCAATCAGCGTCCATACAAAATTGATCGCGATCCGGTTCTGACCCACCATGTTGACGAGGTCAGGTAAAGTGAGGCCCTGTTTAGAGTCACTCACGACGATATCGTTGACCGTGCCGGTCAGCGCGCCGCCCGGATCGCCTTTGGCGAGATCGTCCGGCTTGGGTCCGGCGACATTCTTCAAGTCAGCATCGGTGATCGGTTTGGCTTGAGCAGCCTTCACTACGGGCGCAGCTTGCGCGAAAACGGTCGCTGGGGCGAACCAACCGGTGAAGTACACCGCCAGGATCAAAACCCTGACTGATGTGCGAATTAGATTTTTCCGTACAAGCATCCAACGTCTCCAGTGGTTGATCGCTGCGAATCTTCTCAGCTCTTCCAGATCGCATCTTTGAGATGCGCGGCGTTGAGCACACCCAGCACACCTATGAGCGCAACGGTAAATCCGGCCAGCGCGCATATGATTTGAGCGGGCGGGCTGGCAAGCTTCACGCTCATGATGGCCAGCAGCCATCCCAGAACTGCGATGACGAGTCCCAACAGCTTCATCTGTCTTTCCTCCTTTCCGATTCAGGAACGGTTGGCGCGAGACACTTTCGTCCCGGCGATGGTCAAGGAGCAGGAATCGAGGACCGTTCACCGGCCCCGTGCTCAAGCGGCTTGATTTGATAAAAGCCCACGGCAGAAGCGATCAGGCAAACTAGTCCGCCCAGACTGAAGATCGGCCCCAAAAAAACCAGTCCTGCCGGCAGAAAACAAAACCCCAGAAGAAACAGAAATAAAAACCAACCCTGCTTGCTGTTAGCTCCCATATTTGGACCCCTCTGTCCTTTCACTTTTCATCGGAAGTTCGTTCGGTCCTTCCTTACCGTCTGCGTCGTCGTACCAATTAAAAACTCGGGATAATTTTGGAACAGGCCTGTTGGAGCAAGATCAAAGCCATCGGAAAGCATTGTGAAATCCAAGAAAAGTGAAATCGATGCCGCTCATGGCTTAGGCAGATGCCCGTGCAGTGAGCACGCTGTCGATTGTCTAGGCCATAATCATTAGGCAACCTGCCACTTCGCCACAGACTGGTTCGGGTACAAAAATTGCGCTCGTGGAATCGCCGAACTGTGGCACACGTGACGTCGCCCACTCGCCGGTCGCGACGGGCGTTAAAAACAATTGCAAACCATAAAAGGAGCGATGGCAGTTCCAATGAAAGCCAAGCAAGTACTGCAGATGATGAGAGAAAAAGGGGCGGTGATGGTGGACTTAAAGTTCATCGATCTGCTGGGGCAATGGCAGCATTTCAGCGCGCCGATTTCGGAGTTCAAGGACGAGGGGCCGTTCGAGGAGGGGTTGGGCTTCGACGGTTCGTCGATACGAGGCTGGCAGGCGATCG
>DAHVFB010000006.1 GCA_027317185.1 Deltaproteobacteria bacterium | reverse complement strand
CCCATAGTCAACGTAGGCTTGGGTGTTAAACTGTTGCGCAAGTTGCTCACGGTCTATGATGGGGATCGTTTCCGGGCAGCGGCAGCATACAACGCGGGCGAACAAGCAGTGGCCGGGTGGGACGCGATGTTCCCCGGCGATGTGGATGCCTGGGTCGAGAACATCCAGTATCGAGAAACCTGCGACTATGTGAAGAGGGTGATAGGCGGGATGCGGGAATACGAATTACTGTACCCGCAATGGCTTCCCGCTGGATCGTTATTAAAAACGAGCAGGACTCGGTCAGCAGTCCATTGACCGAGTCCATAGCTCACGCGTATCGGCAGTTGTAAGCTGGCGGACTGCTCAGGTGTAGGAACAGGTACGGAATCGATTACTTTATGGAGTTGAGGGCGCGGGTTCGGATCCACTGGAGTCGCTATTCATTCCAGCAGCACCCCCCTTCGTCTCGCTGGTCGCACTGCCACGGCTCCGGATGTGATTCTCCACGTTCTTTACACCGTTAACCTGCTGAGCAACCTGCTCGGCATGTTGAGCGAGATCAGCAGATGCGACATGACCGGTAAGGCGAACTGTTCCATCGTTCATTGCATGAACATGAATGTCGCAGTGTTTGGTCTCGGCGTCGTGGCGCAGCGCTAGCTTGACCTTGCGCCGCAACTCTCGCTTGGACATCATACCGGAACCGTTTTCGTTGGCATTCGCAGCCATTGAACTGGAATTCGTGGCGGGGGCGGTCGAATTCATCGCCGGAGCCGCAGCCGGATTGGAAGAAATTTGCGCAAAGGAAAATGGAGAAAAAGCAAACGTGGCAGCGATCGCCGATACACCAATTAATAGTCTCTTATTCGACGCCATCAAACAACCTCCGACAGAGTTAAGTGCGTTTAAATAGAGCAAGCCGAGTGCCATCGCGAAAGCATTCACATTGTTCCGTGTTTTCGTCGCGTTTTTGGAAACTCACCATGTTATGTGCAATGCTTGCGCAGTGGCTGGCTACTTTATGATGAAGGACGAGCGGCCACTCAAGGAGGAAAGCGGCCGCCCGCCCGGCGTGGAATTATCTAGTCGATGTTTTGTTTTGGCACGAACCCGGATTGACCTTTCATCGGTCCATTTGTGATTTCGACCACCGCGCCGTTATCGTCACTGGACACGATCCGCACCGGCGTCTGATCGTCTATCTGTTTCGCCGACGTACCTTTCTCGACCTCTCCGACCATTCCATGGAGGCCACCTTCCTGCTTCATATGCGAGACATGCAGGAAGGTCTGTTCATCGGTGTACATCGGTACGGAATGTTCATTCCCAGTGGTCGTCAGTTTGTGATTGACATTACATCCGATTAGAGCCATCGACATGGCAATTCCGAATGACAGGCCAATTAGCGATTTCGGCATATTGTTAGTTCTCACTTTCTCTTCACAAAATGGGGTTTACCCCGAATTATCCAAAAATCGTTAGCTTGAGAGCGGAATCGCTTCAGACACGTCCCAGGATCAGCAGGAGGATCCAAATCAGCAGGATTGTTCCAAGCAAACCCGTAGGGGCATAGCCCCAGTTAGCGCTGTATGGATAAGCGGGAACGGCGCCCGCTACCGCGACCACAAGGACAATCAGAACGAGTAAGCCCAGCATCTCGACACCTCCAATTCAATTCGCTCCAACCACAGTGCGTTGTCTTAAGGAGTCAGCAAGCGGGATGCCAAGGGCAAAATTGCAGGCAATCACACTTCTTTACAGGAGCGCGATACTCTTGCAGGACGGGTTATGGAGCCGATGCCTTCAATTACATGGAAATTAGAAAGCTTCAACAATATGAAAGTTCACCTGAGAATCAGTTCGTGACGCGAAGGAACCATGAATACTTCAAGCTATTGTTCGGACACCGCAATGAAATGGGGACTATCCGCAACTGATGATTTCGCGAGTTCGTAAATTACAAGCAATTTTTTTCGATCTTGATGGAACCCTGGTCGATATTCACGGACCGTTGTACAGCGCGTTATGCCGCGCGCTCGATTCGCTGGGAGGGCCGCCCCTTTCTCGCGAGGGCTATCACGAATCGCTGAGTCGCGATGACCTATGGCCTGGCGTTCTCGGACATCAGCGCCGCGAGTATATGCAGCTCGCCTTCGCCTATTTTTTGACCGAGATCGATGGCACCGAGCGGCTGGAAATCCTGCCACATGTCACTGAGACCTTGGCCGAGATCAAGCGGCGCTCGTATGTCACCGGCGTCGTGACCAGCCGTCCCGGCGATTCTGATCTGCTGTTGCGTAAGCTCGCGATGGTCGGCCTGGCGGAGCATCTTGACTTTGTAATCACGCAAACCAACTTTTCGCTGGCCGCGCTGGATAAAACTGAGAGTCTGCGTGAGGCTGCGGCGCGCGCCGCGGTCGCGCCCGATGATTGTATGTATGTGGGCGATGAGCCGCGCGACACGGTCGCCGCGTTAAAGGCCGGTTTTGGCGCTGCTGTTTCGGTCACAACCGGACCGGCCACCTATAGCCGGCTCATGCAGAACGATCAGTTCCGGCCCGACTTTGTAATCCAATCGATGGGTGATCTGCTGGGCGTGATCGACCGGCTGCGCGGATCTGAACGGGACTAATCCCTCGAATCGCGCAAGGAACGGCGGCCCGCCCGGCAGCCAGTGTTTGAAGATCGCGAAAGCGTGGTCGAGGTCAGGCTCGACCGACGATCAACCGTAGATCATGTAAGTGGGAGGCGCGAAATGGCCGATCAGAAAGAAGGATAACGCTCCAGCGAGGATGACGGTGACCACGATCATTCCGACTACGGTTTTGAGGTTGGGGGCTTCGGTGTTCATCGATACTCCATTGAATGGGTTGTGGTTATCGCGGGCGGCCGCTCAGCTCCGGTTTGGGTGTTTCCGATCGACTTACGCTACCACCCTTCTTCAGGTCTGTTTGCTGAGCGGAAACGGAGAGGCGAGCACATCGCGGGGATCGAACTCCGCCTTCAGCTTGCGATGCATGTTCCAAAATGCGCCGTTATGCGCGCTATAGGTTGAGGCCGCCTCTGCCGCAATCTCCGCCGGCGCCGCGACCGTTCCATAGCCGGATTTCGCCATCCGCTCGACGATCGATTTGGCGCAAGCCTGCGCACGCTTGCGATCATCGGCCGAGTTCGGATCGAACGGAATAGTGCCCGCCAGAAACGCGCTGCGCCAGGTGGCCTGAAAGGAGCATGGATAATCGAACTTATGCTCTCGCGCGATCCCTTTCGCGAGGTCAAATGCGCGTGCTGCATGCGCGCCGGTCAACGGTATCACCTGGGAGATTTCGGCGTGCCCACCGGCGTTCCATTGCCGAGTTGTCGAAGGCGGCGCCGCGGGTACGCCACACATCAGTTGCGATCGATAGGCAAAAACCGGATCGTCTTTTCGATTCTCATTGGTGTAAAAGCCAGCCTTCGGGATTTTACTGAAGGCATCCTGGATAACTTTCCAGCCCACCGCGATACCCGGTGGCACCCCGTACAGAGCGCCATAAATGTTCCACATTCCGCGATTGGTATCGGAGGCTATCTTTGCCGCTGCACTGGCCGAAATCGGACCACTGCCGGAATCGTACTTACTCCGCGGCGCGCTCAGGGCGGCGTCGTCGAGCAGGTGCGACACCACAACGGTATTCGGAATCAGCATCGTGATCTTGAGCGGCTTCAGAATGTCGATCGCGGCGTGAAGGTCCTCCTCGCGCGGAATGGTGATCATGAAAGGCTGGCAGGCGGGCGGGGCGGGCATCAGCCAGATGCCGATTTTGGTCATGATCCCGAGGCTCGATTGAGTGAAGCTGCCGTCGGTATATGGCCCGTAGCCGTACTTGAAAAGTTGCCACGACGAGCTTTTCGGCATCGCGCCCATTCCGGTGCGCACCAGGGATCCGTCGGGCAGCACCGCCTCAAGCCCGCATTGCATGATCACGTGATCGTTGTACGGCGTGTAGCCGAACGAGCGATTCACAAAATCGCTGGCTGGCGAACTGGACGGTTGCGAGGCGCAGTCGAGCCATAGCGGTGGATTGCCGTCGCGCAGTCGATCGTGGAGCTGCGCGTAAGTGACGCCAGGCTCCACCAGTGCGTACGCGTATTTTTCGTTGACCTCAAGGATCCGGTTCATGCGCTGCGGATCGACCACCACGAGCTGTCCGGCGCGATCGGCGGAAGCGGCAAATGGTCCGGATCCGACCAACGGCCACAGCCCGATTCGATGCTGAGTCGCGATCGCCAACAAAGCGCGGACATGCTCCACGCTGGTGGGCATCACGGCTGCGCCCGGAAGCGGCGCATCGGGACCGGCGAGCGAACCCGAATCGACGTATTTCGCCAGGCTCGCACGATCGGCGATGACCGAATTATCGCCAAGCGCCGCACGTATCTGATCAAGCGCCGGCGTGATAGCCCGAGAGTCGGAGTTTGCAGCTAAAGCAGTCGCCACGGTTATCTCCTGATCACTTTGCGCTTTGCGCGCCGTCTGGATGGGTTATGTACTGCGCCAGGGCGTCGAGGTCCGGATTCGAAATCTGGCTGACCCTGAACGGTGGCATCTCAATCAGCCCGTTACGCACCACGTGTTTGATATAGAGCGGGGTGAGGTCCGTGCGGCCGACGATATACGCCTTGGCCTTGCCCTTCTTCAGCGCGAGCATCTGCCAGGCCGGATGACCCAATCCCTGGCCGTGGCAAAATATGCATTGCGTATTAAAGATCTGCTCGCCATGGCTGACCGAATTTTTCATATCACCCGCATGCGCGGTTCCCACGATCATCATCGCGATCAGCGCCGCAGCGGTAAGAGTTCGACGAACGATCATGATTCGGTCTCCGGGGTTTCGCCAATGGGCCAGATGCCGTTCTTGCCCGGCGCCAGAATCCCGGCCGGATCGAGCGCGCGTTTTACCCGCCGATGCATCTTCAGCAGTGCGCCGTCGTTGGCATTGTAGGTCTCGGCGATCGCGTCCATGAAATGCAGATTGGTGCGGTACTCGCCGTAGCCCTGCGCGGCCGCATCGTCGATCAACTGCGCGAAACAATCATGAGCTCGCTTACTTTCGTCGGCGTCGTAGCGATTGAACATCAGCATCAGGATGTGATGCTGCTCGCGCCATCCGATCACGAATTCGCCGATATAGTCGAAGCCATATTTCTCGCAGACCTGGCGAATCATGTGGAACTGCTTCATCGCGTCGTCGCCGCTGGCCGGAGAAATCGGCGAGAAGTTGATATGGCCACCGCCGCCGACCCAGTTCAACAGCGAGAACTCGGTCAGGTTCGGCTCACCGCGCATCAGCCGGGCGCGGTAATCGAAGCTCGGATCGCCTTTGCGATCTTCGCCAAGAATGATTTTCGCGCCTTTGATCTTCTGGAAGGTCGCCTCGACCAGCTTCCAGTTTTCCTCGACCACTTCAGGCATCCCGTAAAGCGCGGCATAGAAATTCCACATTCCGATGTCGAACTTTTCCGCGATGCGGCGCAGCGTGCTTTGCGGCAACGCGCCGGGGCCGCTGCTCCATTCGTGCTTGGTGGTGAAGAGGCTCGCTTCCCACAGCAGATGAGTGGTGATGGCCGCGTTCGGAATGATCATATTGATCTTGAGCGGCAGCATCAGCTCGGTCGCCTGGTAAAGGTCGTCCTCGCTTTCGAACTGCACCTTGAAGGGTTTGAAGGCGGGCGGCTCGGGCATCAGCCACAAGCCGATTTTCGTCACCACGCCGAAGTTCGATTGGGTAAAAAGGCCGTCGATGTACGGGCCATAGCCATACTTGTAGAGCGGAAAGCAGGTGCTGTTGGGCAGCGCGCCCATCCCCGTGCGCATCAGCGAGCCATCCGACATCACCACTTCCATCCCGCATTGCATCAACAGATGGTCGCCGTAGGCGGTGTAGCCGACGCCATGATCAAGCGTATTGCCCATCACGCCGCCCATTCCATTGGCCGCGCAATCGATCCAGTAGGGCAGCTTGTGTTTTTGCATGTAGTTGTAGAAATCAACGTAGCCGACGCCCGGCTCGACGATCGCGTAGCCGAGCTCGGTGTTGACTTCGAGTACGCGGTTCATCCGGCGCAAATCGAGCACCACCTGGCCGGCGCTGCGCGGCGCAGGGCCGCCATAGGCGAAGTTTCTTCCGGTCGCAATCGACCAGATCGGAATCCGATGGCTATGCGCGATTTTGACGATCTGTTGCACCTCCTCGACGCTGGCGGGGCAGACGGCGGCGGAGGCGGCGGTGGAGCTGACGGGAGCGGCTGAATACGTATCCATGTAACCGGCGATCAACGGGTTATCGTCGACGATTACCCATTGGTTGCCGACCACCTTTCGCATCGCGTTCATCGCCGATGCGAACTGCTCCTTGGATACACCCCTGGGAAGTTTGGCATTCATCTAGATGGTTCTCCGATCGTGCGATACACGGGGCCCGTGATTTCAGATGGCCGTGGCCGTTTCGACAGGGGCGACCGCCCATGAAACGAAACGGGCTCTGCCCGATGGCTGGCGGCCGGTGGCAACCTCGAAATTAACCGATTCCGGACGGCCGCCGGATGCGGTCAAAACGGTTATTTGCTCGCCCAGAATTTTTCCGAAACTGCCGGTGGAATTAAATTGCCGTTTCAGCATCGCGACGGCTTTCGCATCGCCATGCAGCACGTGATGGACCGAGCCGTCTGCGCGATGGTCGTGCCATCCGCGGTAGACCACTGCCATTCCATGGTCGCGCGCCAGCGCCTCGACCAGCACCGCGACATCGCTGCGCGTCATCCCGAACAACGGGCGGGGATGCCTGGCCCATGCTTTGGATAATTGGCCGATAAGAATCGTGCTGTCGATGTCGCTCACGCGCGCGGCGCGGGCGTTTTCCCGGGCCGCCGAGATCAATTCGAGCGAGCCAGCCAGCCCGCTTTCCGCCAATACGTCTGGGCTGGCAGCCGCCGAGCCGATCGCGCCGGTAATAAACGTCAGCGGGATTTTCAGTGGCGTCATGACCACCAGTCCCGCGCCGGCCGCCAGTAATTGCCGTCTGTGAATCATCCTTAAGCCCTCCGAAATGGCAGACCGCTTATACTTGATTTAATCAGCTTTATTGTCGAGTTTCAGGTTGAGATGGGTGCCGTCGCAAAATGGGCCGGTGCCAGTTCGCTTGCATCCGCACAGCACGACCATCTGGCGTTTCTCGATCGTCAATTCGACCGGGCGATGATTGGTGCCTTTGTGCGATCCGTCGCAGAATGGTTGATTCTTCGAGCGGCCACAAGCGCACCAGAAATAGCTGTCCGGTTCCAGTTCGCGGAAATAGGGCTGATGGTCATTGCCCCTGGGAAAACGTTGATTGACCCATCCCTCATTGTACGGACTGGCAAGGTTGAGATTGAGGACCATCTTGCTGAACAGCCATTTGCCGTCCCGCTTTACCACTTCGGCATCATAGGTGCCGCCGATCCAATGTGACTCGGCCTTGTTGGTGTCTGAATCGGGTATGGTGGCCGATTCCCACAAATACCAGAAAGCCTTGCCGCCAAGGCCCGACGGATCAAGCTCGATCTGCGGCGAGATCATGTAATGGAGCGACCACCAGATTTTTTCGCCCGCAATCCCCTTGAGCGCCGCGGCGACGTTCCGACGGCCATGGTAGGCGCCAAAGCCGGCGCTCTCCCAAATTCCATCTTCGGCGAACAGCGGCGCGATCATCACCGGATCGTTGCCGCGGTCGCAGCCCCGCGCATAGGAGGTAATGAGATACTTGATCGATTCGAGATCCTGCAAGCGGCCAATATCGCGCCGGAGGTCGAGCAGTAGTTCCTTCAATTCCTGAATTTCTGAACTCATCTATTTTCTCAATCCATCTCCCTCAACCAAGCAATCGGTTCCAATCAACGGCCGGCTGCCGCAGCCCGATCGCGCGACTCAAGCTCGGTGGCGTAGGCTTTGTAGCGCTTCACCAGCCATCGGTTCATTTGCGACAGGGTTTTTTCTTTAGGCGCATAACGGGTGCGCGGGGCGAAACGGGATTTAAGTCCCACGTGGACCCCGGCATTTGACGCGACGTCCTGATCGTTGTAGGTGCACAGTCCATCGACCGTCATCTTAAAGATGTAATCGAAGTTTTTGTCCGCGAGCGTGGCCTCGGGGTATAGGAAGCCCACCCGCAGAACGATCTTGTTCGCGCTCTGGGGCTGGATGATGTAGTAGAACACGCCATCCGGCACCGTCCCGATAAACAGATTCGGCAGCACCGTGATGAACATCACGCGCTGGCGCTCCTTCTCGGTCAAGGTCTTAATCACCGGGAAGAGGCACTTAAAGCTCATATTGAAGTTTCCGTCGAGTTCGACGAACCCGGTCGGATGGAACACGGCGCCATCGTCGTCGGGGTCCCACTCGACGAACGAGGCCAGCCGCGAGGGCGCGTGGTCGTGGATGCCACGATGGAGATAATGGGTGTGATACGGCTCGATCGCATTCTCCTGCATGTACTTCCAGTTCCAGTTGTAATCAGGAAAATCGAAGGTGGGCGTGCCGAGCATCTCACCGATGTGATGGTTTTCAATCTCCTTGGTCAGCCGCTTGAGCCGCGGCGCGAGCGGCATGGCCCGCCCGTCCATATTGACGAAGATGAAGCCATTCCAGACCTCGCTGCGTAGCACCGGCAGGAAAGCCTGCTTCTGCAACTCGGCCAGCGGCAGAACCGAGTTCATCTCCGGCGCGCCCAAAAGTTGTCCATTCAGATCATAAGTCCAGTGATGAAGCGGGCAGACAAACTTGTCGGTGTTGCCGGCGCCCTCGCAGACCAAGCGTCCGCGATGGGCGCATACGCCCGCCATCACTTTCACCACACCCGCCTGATCGCGCAAAACGATCAACGGGTCATGGTTCATGTTGATGGTCTGGAAATCGCCGGGCTTGGGAATCAACCCCGAATGACCGACGCAGACCCAATCGCGATCGAAGACAGCGCGCTTTTCAAACTCGAACCAGTCTTCCGAGGTGTAACATTGGGGCGGCAACGAGATGGCCTGCTTATGATCCTGCGCCGACGGATCAAGCCCGGCCAGAATTGCGCGAGTCTTGGGCGTGAGTTCGACGTCGTCGAGCGCCGCCGCGTAATAATCGCCCATTCTGGTCAGGTTTTCATTCATAAACTTTCCTCGCAATTTGAATCCGAATTGACCAGACGAATATAGCAGTGTCAAGGCAATTCCAAAGTTAATACTGGCTGAATTAGTCCATGCGCGGAAGATCGCAGGCGTTGCTCGACATCAATGCGCATAGCAGGTTAGATTTGACGCCAAACCAGCCCGGCCAGGCGCCGGACCGTTTCTGGGAGGATTGTTCGGTGGAGGAAATTCCCGCCCGCGGCAGCGCGGAAAAAATACCCAATGGGGTTCAGCGCAGTTCGATCGCAGTGCCGGCCAAAAAAGCCCGGCAAATCGGCTCGTTGCGCGATTTCATCCAACTGCTGACTGACAACCAGCAGTGCATCAGGTGGACCGAACCGGTCATGCCGGAACCGGATATTCGCCATATCGCGGTGGCGGCCAGCAACGACGTGCGGGGCGGTCCCGCCGTCCTATTCGATAATATCCGCGGGTACCCGGGCCGTAAGCTGATAATCGGCGTGCATGCGACGTGGGCCAATATCGCGCTCCTGCTCGGCTATCCAAAGACCGCCACGATTAAAGAGCTGTTTTTCGAGATGACCCGGCGCTGGGGTGCGAAGGGCGCCAAGCCGGAGCTCAACTGGATCAAACCGGAGGACGCCCCGGTTAACGAGGTCCGCATTGAGAAAGCGATCAACCTCTACGACCTTATTCCGCTGACCCGAATCAACGAGTTCGACGGCGGTTTCTACCTCGGCAAGGCGGCGGTGGTAAGCCGCGACCCACGCGACCCCGAGGATTTCAACAAGCAGAACGTCGGTATCTATCGCCTGCAGATTCATGCGCCCGACACGTTTTCGCTGATGACCATCCCGGCGCATGACATCGGACGCCAGATATTAATCGCGGAGAAGGAGAATCGTCCGTTCCGCATCTCCGTGATGCTGGGTAATCACCCCGCGATCGCGATGTTCGCGGCGACCCCGCTCGCGTACGACGAAAGTGAGTTTGCCTATGCGTCCGCGATGATGGGCCAACCGATCACCTTGACCCAGTCCGGCAACGGGCTGGATATCCTGGCCGGCACCGAAATCGTGATCGAAGCGGAGTTGATGACCGGCGAGCGCATCCTCGAAGGTCCGTTCGGAGAGTTTCCCGGCAGCTATAGCGGGGTGCGGCGCGCGCCGGTGTTTAAGGTGACAGCGGTGTCGCATCGGCGCGACCCGATCTTCGAAAGTATCTACATCGGCAAGGGATGGACCGAACACGATACGTTGATCGGACTGTCAACCTCGGTTCCAATCTATTCGGTCTTGAAGGATCAGTTTCCCGAAATTCAGGCGGTCAACGCTCTGTATCATCATGGACTAACCGGAATCATCTCGCTCAAGAATCGCTACGGCGGATTTGCGAAATCGGTCGCGTTGCGCGCGCTCAGCACGCCGCACGGCATGATGTATCTGAAGAACCTGATCATGGTCGATGACGACGTCGACCCGTTCGATTTGAACCAGGTGATGTGGGCAATCTCGGTACGTACCCGCGCGAGCGACATAATGGTGATGCCGAACATGCCGATGGTGCCGATCGATCCGGCGGCCGAGGTGCCCGGCAAAGGCCATCATCTAATCATCGATGCGACCAGCTTTATGGCGCCCGACCCGGTTGGTCCCGATATGAAGATGGTGAACCGGCCAACAGGTGAGCATATCGAACGTCTGATGCGGCAAATCCGCAAGATGCAGGAGAATGGGGCGCAATGAGCACGTCAACTTCAAACTCGTGTCCGCGATGCCGCGGCGAGCGGACCGAAACTCAATATCAGGGCAAGGAAGCGGGCCAGGTGATCTGGAGCGTGCTGCATTGCCAGCAGTGTTCGTTCTCATGGCGCGACAGCGAGCCGCCCGAATCGATTTCGCCGGCGAAACGCGATCCGTTCTTCAACGTGAATCCGGAAGAGGTTAAGCGTTACCCGATCGTGCTGCCGCCCATGGCGTAGGTACGCGCTCAGGTAACCCGCACCTACAAGCGCGGCGCGATTGATCGGATCTGGCGCCGCTGCACTTACAGAGCGTTGATCGTTCGATGGCCCCAAAGGCTGGTGACCCGGTTCATCACCACCTTCCAGGTCCGATCGTCCACTTCGCGCCCGCCATAGCCAAACTCGCAGCCGAAGCCCGATGGGGTTTTCATGTAGAACGAGATCATCAGGTCGTTGGCATGCTTGCCGATCGATGAGACCAGCGGCACCTCGCGATCGAGGCACAGATCGAAAGTCGCGCCAACATCGTCGATGTCACGCACCTGCAGCAGGAAGTGATTAAGCCGCTTGGAATAGCTACCCGAGCCGAAGGCAATTGAATGGTGGCGCAGGTTGCAATGCAAAAAGATCATGTGCGAACTGATCCCGATTCGCTCGGCGCGCTGGCCGGAGGGCGTGGCGATATCGGTAACCCTCATTCCGAGCGCTTCCTGGTAAAAGCTGGCGCTTCGATCGAAGTCGTCGACGGCGATCACGACGTGACCCATGCCGAAGTCTTCTCCGGTCAGGAAGCCTGAAATCGGCCGCGGCGATCTGAATGGGGTGTTGTACTTCAAGGCTCCATAGTACGCTTCGGATGCGATGCCGCTGGGGTCCGTGAACTTGATCAGGCGATAGACAGCGCGCTCCGCAGCCTCCGCGGGCGTGCCATGCTGGACCTCAGTACCCCAATCCTTGATCTGCGCAGCGAGCTGGTCGAGCGCGCTTTGATCCGCCACCTCCCAGCCGAGCAGTTTCAAGTCGTCGGCGGGATCGGGATGGACCGAAATTCGATGGTGAAACTCATCCATGCGGAAGTACAGGGTTCCATCGGAGCCGCGTTCGCATAATTGAAGACCCAGGATCTCGGCCGCATAGCGCTCCCATGCCTCCAAATTGCTGGCCCCGAGCCCGATATATCCAAGCTGCTTGACGGCGGTAATCATGTGCGTCGCTCCGTTGTTTGACTCCGTATCAATGTTATCGTAGCCGCTACTTGCGCTTCGCCTCGGTCATGATGCGATTAATGTCGGTGGCGTTGATCAGGTCTTTCGCGCGCCAGCCATCAAGGTCATATTCGGCGAGGCAGCGCTCCACCAGTCCCTTCACTTCGGCGGCCTTGCCAAGTTCGATCGACAGCATCAGATTCTCGAACCGCGTGGTATCGTGATTGCCGGCGTAGTTCATTTCATACAGCTCATGCCGCGAGCCGAATTCGGTGCCAATCGAATCCCACAGCAGTTTCAGTATCTTCACCCGCTCCACCGAATCGTAACCTGCCGATCCGCGGATATAACGATCCAGCAATGGCCGCAGCTCGGGATTTTTGAAATCGGCCGCGTGCGAGTTCAAGTAGATGAGTGCGCTCGAATAGGTCTGCTCGATCAATTGGCGGATACGCGGATATGCGACCGCGCCCAATACCCGGTAGCAGCTTGCGTACATTGTGTTAGGCAAGACCGTGTCGCCGACCCAGGGTTCGCACGCCCGCGCCATGGCGTCGCTCAGCGCCCAGAACATCGATCGCCAGGCCATGATCTCGCCGAGCGAGACCTGCGACGATTTGACCGTATCCTGACCGGTGGCCTCGGCCGCCTTCAGCAGCACGCCCATTATGAAGTCGAGTTTGACCGCCAGACGCGTGCATCCCTGTATCGCGAAGCGCGCAACAAAGCCCGATTTCGGAAAGAAATGGTTTGCGCGTTCAAGGTCGCGATAGACGAATACGTTCTCCCACGGGATCAGCACCTTATCCAGAATGAATATGGCGTCGTTTTCATCGAAGCGGCTCGAAAGCGGGTAATCGAACGGGCTGCCCATGGTCTCCGCGGTCATCTCATATGATGTGCGGCAGATAAGCTTCACCCCCGGGCTGTCCATCGGGATCATCGCGAACAGCGCCATATCGGGCCGGCCGAGCGGGGTCACGCCGTTGTAACCGATGAAATTGTAGTTCGTCAGCGCCGATCCGGTGGCGACCACCTTGGCGCCGCTCGCGATCAGGCCGGCGTCGGTTTCCCTTTCAACCCGGACGTAAACGTCGGCCACTTCGTCCGGCGGGCGGGAACGATCGATCGGCGGATTGACGATCGCATGGTTCATGAACAGGCATTGCTCCTGGGCGCGGCGGTACCATTCAATCGCGTTACTCTCAAATGGTTTGTAATAGGCTGAGTTCGCGCCGAGGGTGCCGAGAAAACTCGCCTTGTAATCCGGCGACCGGCCCATCCATCCATAGGTGATGCGCGCCCACTCCGCGATCGCATCGCGGGTCTTGAGCAGTTCCTCTGGGTTGCGGTCCACTCGGAAAAAACGGTGCGTGAAGCCGCCGTTGCCGGTATCGGTCGCGATGGTCAAAGCCGACTGCTGTTGCGGGTCGTGCAGCGCATCGTACAGGCGCGCGATCATTCGGGCCGCGTTGCGAAACGCTGGATGGGTGGTCACGTCCTTAACCCGCTCACCGTAAATCCAGACCTCGCGGCCGTCGCGCAGGCTTTCCAGATATTGTTCGCCGGTAAACGGGCGGACGCCGTTTTTCGTCTCGCTGCTGGCTGTGCTCAAAAAAAATGTCCTCCGATTAGCTATGGAGGTCGCCCGGTGCGCCGCGCCCCCCGAGTGGCCTTTTTTCATTGAGGCGTGTCAACGCAGTCCATGCGGCCGCCGCTCTGAATCAGTGCTCGTTCTATCGGCATAGCACATCCGATCCGTAAGCACTTTATCGCAGTCTTCCCAAGGCCACTCACGATTGAAGCAGCTTCGGCATAACCAATACCGCTTTGGGGGAACCTTCGGGAAGAGCGGAAGTTGGAACGTATATTGCGGGCCTTTTATTGGATCGAAAAATGACGCCACATCAGCGGATGATCCGAGATGGAACCGAGATAGAACCGAGATAGAACTCCTTATGTCTCTTATGAACCGCAGCAGATAGGAGCAACAAAACCCGCGGCCAGTACTGCCTATGCCAAGTTTTTCCCTGCGCAACCCTCACACTGTAATTGTTGCTGCGCTGCTGGTCGCGATAATGGGCGGCGTCGCTTTCACGCAGATGCCGGTCGATGTGTTCCCGCGCCTGTACATCAAGGCCGCGGTCGTAGCCACGTTCTATCCGGGATTTCCGCCGACCGGCATGGAGCAGGACATCACCAGCCGATACGAGCGATTTTTTACGCTCGGCAGCGGCATTGAGCATATCGAATCCCGTTCACTTCCAGGGGTGAGTCTCGTCACCGTATATTTTCATGAGAATGCGAATTTAGACGCCTCCGCAGCCGATCTGGCGACACTCGCGATGGGCGATCTGGGACTGATGCCGCCCGGTACTTTGCCGCCATTAGTTCTAAAGTATAACGCTTCGTCGTCGGTCCCTCTGATTCTGGTCACGGTCTCCGGAAAATACGGGCAGACCGAGTTGCAAAATCAGGCACGTTACAACGTTCGTAACTTTATGGCGACGGTTAAGGGTGCGTCAGTGCCGTATCCCTTCGGCGGCAAAATCCGGCAGATCATGGCCTACGTTGACCGCGATGCGCTGCAGGCTCGGGGGCTCACGTTGCTCGACGTAGTGAAATCGATCGATAGCACCAATCAGATTTTGCCCGGCGGCGATGCCAAGATCGGACCTTACGATTACTACGTCTATACCAATTCGATGATTCCCAAGCCCGAAAACCTCGACAATGTTCCAATCCGAATCGGGAAAGGTCAGGCGCCAGTGTTTTTGCACGATGTCGGGCATGCCGAAAAGGCATCGCAAATCCAATACAACGAGGTGCTGATCGACAATAAGCCATCGGTTTACGTGCCCATTTTCAAACAGACCGGGGCGAACACGCTGAGCGTCATCGATGGGGTTAAAAAGGCGATTCCGGGCATTACCGGTCTGCCTCACGGCCTCAAGGTGAGCACCATCTTCAGCCAGGAAGATACTGTGCGCAACGCGATCGCCGCGCTTGAGCATGAAGCCGGTTCGGGCGCGATTCTGGCCTCGTTGATGATTCTGATTTTTCTAGGCGATTTGAGATCCACCTTCGCTATCTTTCTATCGATTCCGCTTTCGATAATGGCCGGGATTATTGGTCTGCGGGTTTCTGGCGAAACCATCAATATTATGACCCTCGGCGGATTCACGCTCGCGATTGGACGGCTGGTGGACGATTCGACGGTGGTGCTCGAAAACATCAATCGTCATCTGGCGGAGGGTCAGGCGCCCAAGGATGCGGCGCGCGAAGGGGCCGAAGAGGTGACTTATGCGGTACTCGCTTCGACCATCAGTACGATCGTGGTGTTTCTGCCGGTGGTCTTCCTTTATGGAGTGACTAAGTACATGTTCACCGCGCTCGCGCTGGCGGTGACCTTCGCGATGGCGGCGTCATACGTGGTCTCGATGTCGGTGATCCCTATTTACTGCGCGCGTTTTCTTTCGGTGGAACGGGTGCGCGAAGTGGAGGAGGGTCGCCAAAAGGGATGGCTCGGAAAGTTATTGTCTGGCTTTAACCGCTGGTACAAGCGGGTTTCCGATCGTTTTGCGCAGGCTCTCACCGTTACGCTCGATCACAAGCTCCTCGTGCTGGGGGGAGTCAGCCTGCTTTTTATACTCTCGATGCTGTTGTTCGACGTCATCGGTACACGCATGTTCCCCCGCACCGAAGGCGGCAAATTCATTATTCATGTCCAGACTCCCGAGGGCACGCGTATCGAGCTGACCACCAAAATGGTTCAGAAGCTTAACGACATCGTCCATCAGGTGGTGCCGAAGCGCGCGATGAAAACTATCGTTTCGAACATCGGCGTGATCCCGCAGATACCAGCGATTTATACCCAGAATTCCGGCGAGGATACCGCCGAGATGATGGTGGAGCTGGGCGCCAGTCGCGATCACCCCACCAGATACTATGAAGACCGCATCGCCACCGCTTTCAATACTGACATGCCGGGAGTTCGGGCATTTTTCAGTTCGGGAAGCATTATCGATGCGATGCTTAATTTCGGTCAGATTGCGCCGATCGATGTACAGATAAGTTCGCCGCTGAGCGAACCTTTCCCGCAGATGTTTTCCTTTGCGCGGCAGGTCGAAAATGACCTCAATCACCTGCCGCAGGTGCGTCAGACCATGATCAAGCAGATTTCGAAGTATCCGACGCTGAACATATCGGTCGACCGTGAGCGAGCCGCGCGTCTCGGGATTACAGAGAAAGAGATTGTGAAAAACCTGATTACCGCGATCGTGAACAACGAGATGATATCGCCATCAATCTGGATCGATCCGGTCACTGGCGATGATTACTATTTAAGCGCGCAGTATCTCGAAAGGAAAATCAAGTCGATCGACACACTCGAGAACATTCCGGTCGGAATGCGCGATGCCGCTCCGAGCTATTTGTCGCGAGCAAGCGAATCATCCATGGATATCGACGGGTCGGGGCATCGGCAATCGGTGCTGTTGCGCGATGTCTCGCATATCGACTACCAGGAGCTTCCGTCAGAGGTGGACCATTACAACATTCAACGGGTGGTCGATATTTTGGTTCAACCCAAAGGTGAGGATTTGGGGGGCACGCTGGAAGCTATCAAGACCAAATTGAACAAGATCAAACAGCCCAAGAACATCCACATTTATTATCGTGGCGAAGTCGAAAAGATGGAAAAGGCCTTCGGCAGCTTCAAATTCGGCTTCCTATTGGCGCTGGTCGTGGTTTACCTTGTGGGCGTTGCCCAATCGCGTTCGTGGCTCGATCCTTTGATCTTTCTGTTCTCGGTGCCGCTTGGACTGATTGGTGTAGTTTGGATTCTTTGGTTGACGGGTACCACGCTGAACATCGAATCGATGATGGGCATTATCGTGATGATCGGGATAGTCATCTCGAATGCGATTTTGCTTATCGATTTCGCCAATCAGCGGCGGCACAGCGGCGAGCCTTTGCGCAAAGCGGTGGTCGAGGCCGCGCGAATCAGGATGAGGCCAATCCTGATGACCGCCCTTGCTACAGTGGTGGGCTTGTTGCCGGTAGCACTGGCGCTTGAGAGTGGATCGAAAGCCTCGGCGCCGTTAGCGCGCGCGGTAATCGGTGGGCTTACCGCCTCGACCTTCATGACACTGTTCGTAGTTCCCTCGGTATATGAATTTTTCTATTCGCGAAGGAAAGACGACGGACATTCTGAACAGAATCAAAAAGAAAATCCCGAGCAAAATCCGGGACAGCATCCGGCACCGGTATGAAATAGTCGCCGAGCAAGGTGCCGCGCGGCTGGCTTCAGCCCTTGAGAAACTTTACCAGGATGTCCGCCACTGCCTGGGGGCGCTCGAACGGCGCCATATGCGAGGCCTGATTGACCAGTTCGATGCGTGCGTTGCCGATACGGCTTTTGAATTCTTCGGCGTACACCGGCGGAATCAGATTGTCGCTTTTACCCCATACCACCAGCGTGGGCGCCGTGATGCGGTGAATCCGTTTCTTGAGGCCTTTATCCGGGATCGGCCAGATAAACTTGTTCGAGCAGTTCTGCGCCCAGGTGACGCGAATGACGGCATCAACGTCGCTACGATTTGGGAACATCAAGCGGGTTGCCGGATGGTCCACCGAGTTAAAGACACGCCGGACGATTTCCTGAGGCGGCATCGCGGAAACCAGCGGTATCGGCGTATCATCGCGCCACAGTCCGAACGGGCTTAACAAGCCGAGCTTGCCGACGCGTGTCGGATCGGTCGCCGCAACCTCCGCCGCGATCATGCCGCCGAAAGAATGCCCAACCACCGCGGGCGATTTCAGTCCGAGCGCATCAAATAATTCGTAGTGATAAAGGACCAGATCCCAGAGATCGTCGAGCGCCTTGATACCGTCGACATCGCCGGGTCCGGTACCGGGCAAAGAGGGCGCGTAGACGGTGAAATCGCGGGCGAGCAGATCTAGAAACGGCTCCCACACCGGTCCGAACCAGCTATGCAGGAAAACCAGCGGCGCGCCGCTGCCCGCAATCCTGACGGTTGGCTTAATCTGGCCGTGCCATAGATCGAGTGTTCTTTCCTGAGGCATGAAATTCCGTCCCGATAATTACTTGGAGGCGCGAGCCTCGCCGTTAGCATCAGCGATTCGAGTGGCCGGGCTTTGATCCATCAGCTTCTTCGGCCACCAGCGATTCTCCCACTCGCCGTCCCATACCGTACGGAAGTGGGGCATCACCTCGCGCGAGAACAACTCAATATTTCTGATCGTAAGATCGTGCGGCATTGAACCTATATGCAGCAACACCATCAGATTGCCGACGCGTAGGCTTTTGACGGCTTCCATCAAGCGGTCGCGAACGGTGGCGGGCGATCCGGCAATTACGAAACCGCGATCGACGAAGTCGCCAAATTTCCAGTTCTTCATCTCCCCGATCATGCGTCCGATTTCGGGATTGATGTTTTTGGCTGAGTTGACCAGGCTCGGATAATCCTGATTGCCCGACGATGAGATGTACTCGTTGGGTACGTGCAGGCATTTGTCGTAGAAATAGCGGATGTGTTTGTAGTAATCGCGCTCGGCCTGCGCATCGCTTTCCGAAACCGCGATCAGTTGTAGAAAGCCCACCCGGTAGGGATTTGGATCCAGTCCTCTTTTCGCAACAAACTCCCAGTAACCGTCAAGCACTTGTTTGCCTGACCGATGGCCGTAAAAGGAGAGATGGCAATAACAGTGATCGTGCTTGGTGGCGAAGTCCCAAGTGCTAAGGCTGCCGCTACCGGGAATCCAGATCGGCGGACGCGGCTGCTGAATTGGCCGCGGCCACGGATTCACCATCGGCAGCTTGAAATACTTCCCATTCCAGGCGAAGACCTCTTTGGCGCTCCAGGCCTTAAGGATCAGATCGTGCGCCTCGTAATAGCGCTCGCGATGCTCCGCGGGTGAGATGCCGTAGCAGAGATTCACGTCCATCGGCGTGCCCAGCGGCATCCCGGCCACCAGGCGCCCGCCGCTGATGCAGTCGATCATCCCGTATTCTTCAGCCACTCGGATGGGCGGGATGGTGGTCGGCAGCGTGGCGCCCATCTGCACCACCGCTGTATTCATTCCGTTGGTGGCGCGCGCCAATACCGATCCCATTAGGTCCGGGCTGGGCATCATCCCGTAAGCATTCTGGTGATGTTCGTTGACGCAGATACCGTCCATGCCGCACTTTGCCGCATGAATAAGTTCATCGAGGGTCCAATTGTAGTACTGGCCGATCTTTTCCGAATCGGCGAGTTCCCAATAGGGTGGATCGACCCATACCGAATGGTGCCGGCGTTCGAAGTCATCGGGCAGGTCCCGATACGGCATCAGATGGAACATCGATATTTTCATGGCTGCCTCGCTGGTCTCGGAATATCACGACCGGCGCATCCGGAGAAGTGTCGTTAAGGCGCGAACGGGATTATTTCATGAACTGCCGAAAACCACGTCCGGACAGGCGCTCACCGGCTTATCGCTTCACAGCCTCTTCAGGCGCTTGACGACCTCGGGGCCGAACTGCTCGAAGTGCCTGAAGTTCCAAGTATAGATAACATCGGCTTTCGCCTTCAGCGCGCAACGGGCAATCAAGGCGTCATAGATCGTACCGCCGACCACTCCCGCCTGTGCCGCCTCGTTGATCGCCTTGTGGTACTCGTCGCCCGAGAGCGCGACCAGCGTCAGGCGCTCACGAATATTTTCGAGAAGGAGCATCACCTGCTCGCCGCTTAGCCGATTCCGTCCGGGCAGGCGCGTCATCGTCGAATATACTTCGGCTAGACTGTGCGCGGCGCAGCAACCACTCTTTTTACCGGCCTCGACAAAGGCGCGCAAACTTCGCTCGTGATGCTCATGATCCTCGATAAATGCCGGGATCAATACCGAGGTATCGAAGAACGTCGTCAACGGCGTGGTCCCGCATTTGAATTGTCGCGTTCACGCCGAACCTGTTCGAGGGTTTCCTCGACCGTCGCGGCTGAGAGCGGCTCACCGGTATGAAAGACCCAAACGCCATGCTTTTTTTTGAGCGGCGCATTACCGCGCAAGGGGCGCAATGTGATGCAATCGTCCTGGCTTTCCAATTCCAGTTGATCGCCTGGGGCAAGTTGCAGCTTTTCCCGCACCTGCTTCGGAAGCACGATTCGGCCCACCTTATCCAACTTCAACTGTGCGGTCATCATTTCCCATTATATATTGGAAATTGGGAATACCAAATACCGTACTATGGACCAAGTGGTAATCCAGCGGAAAAAGGGTGCTGGCATTGCGCGCAATCTTCTCCATGTCAGAGTTCAAATTCGGGCGTGGGCGCGCCGCGCACGCTCGATGACAGGCATCACCGCTTCGCCCCCGGCAGCCGCCACGATCGGCTCATCAGTTTCGCGGCCCAGTTCCTCGATGACCGCCTGCCCGGAATCGGCCAGCGCCTTCAGATCGTAGCCCCCTTCGAGCGCCGCTACGATCCGGCCGCGGCAGCATTCGGCGGCGATTTGCTTCAGGCGCCGAATCATCCCTGCGAAGCCAGCCTCCGTGACGCGCATCGCGCCCAGGGGATCGCGGAAATGGCAATCGAAACCCGCCGACACCAGTATGAATTCAGGCTTGAACTCGCGGCACGCCGGGACGATCAATTCGTCGAAAGCACGCAGATATTCGGCGTCACCGAACTGCGCCGGCAGCGGGATGTTTACCGTGTAGCCCGCGCCGGCACCCTCGCCGATCTCATCGACCGCGCCGGTGCCGGGATATTGCGGGAACTGATGGGTCGAAACGTAGAGCACGTCCGGCGAGTAGTAGAAGATCTCCTGCGTGCCGTTGCCATGATGCACGTCCCAATCGACGATCGCGACACGCTTGAGACCGCGCCGCTGGAGCAGCCAGGCGGCGGCGATCGCGACGTTGTTGAACAGACAGAATCCCATCGCCCGCGCGGGGAGCGCATGATGACCCGGAGGACGCACGATCGCGAAGGCGTTGTCTACCACGCCTTCGAGTACCGCCTCGACCGCCGTCAGCACGCCGCCAGCCGCCAGCAGCGCGATACGAAAGGATTCGGGCGAAGTCCGCGTATCCGGATCGAAGGCATAGTGATCAAGTCCGGCCGTGCGCGCCACCGACGCGATATAATCGCGCTCGTGGCACAGTTCAAGTTCGTCGAGCTCAGCCTCGCGCGGCGCAATAAACTTAAGTTCATCGCGCCTGAGCCCGTCGGCCATTTCGATCATGGCCTCGACCCGCTCCGGTCGTTCCGGATGGGCGCTGCCTGGACGATGCGCGGTATAACGGCGGTCGGTTATCAGTGCGGTTTTAAGCATCGTTGACACCTCGTCAGACGATCACGATCATTAAATAGATCTCGTGCGGCTGGCGATGGCCACGCCAGTGCGTTAAATCTTGAATCACGGTTTTCAGCTTTGAGCATAGTCGAAATTGGCATCGTATTGGTCGTCGCGCTAATCGTGATCGGGCCCGAAAAGCTGCCCGAGGTGCTGGTCACGGTGGGGCGTTTGATGCGCGAGTTGCGCCTGGCGAGCAACACCGTGATGCGGGAATTGACCAGCACCGTCGACGATATGCCCGACGTCCTTAAGCCATACCGCGCACCGAGTCCGGAGCTGAAGCCGCCGCCTCAACCAGTCGAAAGTTCCAAGCCCGCCGAGGCAACCAACGCGGACGAGCCAAAGCCGCCTTCGCCGGCGGTCTAGCAGCCGTATTCCGATGGCCAACAATCTTCCGAGCCAACCGATCGATTCGATCGCCGACGAAGGCCGGATGCCCCTGATTGCGCATCTGAAGGAATTGCGCACCCGCCTGATCCGTGTGGTCATCGCGCTCGCGGTGGGATTTATCATTGCATACGCGATTTGCGACCAGCTCTTCGCGTTCCTCACTCTGCCATTGCGCGAAGTGGCGCGCGGCAAACTGCTGCTGATCGGCACCGGCGTGGGCGAGGCTTTTTTCACCAAAATCAAAGTGGCATTGATCGCGGGATTATTTATCGCCAGCCCGGCGGTGTTTTACGAGATCTGGAAGTTCGTCGCCCCCGGCCTCTACGACAGCGAGCGCAAATTGGCGCGCCCCTTCGTGATCTTCTCGACCTTGTTCTTCGTCACCGGCGGTTACTTCTGCTGGGCGGTGGTGTTCAAGGTAGGCTTCGCGTTTTTTATCAATCAGTACGCGAGTATCGGAGTGACGCCGACCATCCGTATCAGCGAGTATCTGGCGTTTGCATCGAAGCTGCTGCTGGCATTCGGACTGACCTTCGAGATGCCGATCCTCGCGCTGTTTCTGACCCGCTTGGGGATTGTTGACCATCGCATGATGATCCACCACGTTCGTTATGCCGTTCTGATCATTTTCATTGTCGCTGCGGCGCTCACACCGCCTGACATGATCTCGCAGTTCCTGCTGGCGATTCCGCTGCTCGCGCTTTACGGCCTCAGTATCCTGGTAGCTTACTTTTTCCGCGTGCTTCCCGCCGAAGCTCCGGCCGTGGCGCAATCCTAGCCTCGTCCGCCAGCGTCTCTTATAGTCCAGCGGGGAGGGACTGCCCGTGGCAATCATCCAGAATTCACCGCAAGCCTTTGGCGGACCCGGCATCGCGCCGCGTTGGACTCATAGCGCGAAGGATGTAGTCAGTACCGCGTATTCGACTTCGAGCCGCCTCTGGTTCACCGTTTCGGGTGGGGTGGTAAGCGAAATTTACTATCCGACAATCGACCGCCCGCAGGTCCGCGACCTGCAGTTTCTGGTCACTGACGGCAAAACTTTTTTCCATGATGTCCATCGTCATATGGAGTCGCGCACCGAATATTTCGATTCATGCGGACTGGGCGTGCGCATTGTCAACGCCGATCGCGAGGGCCGTTATCGAATCATCAGCGAGGCCATCGCCGACCCGCATCAACCCTGCTTGTTAATCCATTCGCGGCTCGAAGCCGATGACGATTTGCTGCCAAAGCTGCACCTTTACGTGCTGCTGGCCCCGCATCTGGAAGTTGGGGGATGGCACAACAACGGCAATTGCGCCTCGATTGCCGGGCGTGATTTCCTGATCGCGCATAAAGGCGAGACCTGGTTGTCGTTGGCGGCCACCGTGCCGTTCGTGGCGCGATCGTGCGGTTACGTCGGAACCAGTGACGGATGGGACGATCTGGCGGGCGATTTCAAACTCAACCACCTATTCGCGTCCGCCTCCGACGGTAACATCGCGCTTACCGGCGAGATCGATCTGCGGCAACAGCGTGAATTCACCATCGGACTTTCATTTGGACACAGCCTCCATCGATCCGTGACCACGCTTTTTCAGTCGCTGGGTATTCCATATGCGCAGCACAAGCAGCGCTTTCAGGAGCAATGGCATCGCGCCTGCCGCGATTTCATTCCGATGGCCCAGTTCACCAACGACGGCGGCGCGCTGTTTCACAAGAGTATCGAGTTGCTGCTGGCCCATGAGGATAAAGTTTATCCGGGGGCGTTGATCGCCTCGCTCAGCATCCCATGGGGCGAGATCAAGAGCGATGATGACCTCGGCGGCTATCATCTGGTCTGGACGCGAGACATGGTGAACAGCGCCACCGGGCTGCTGGCGGCCGGCGATCTGGTCACACCGCTGCGCGCGCTGATCTATCTTGCCTGCTCACAGCAGGCCGATGGCGGGTTTCCGCAGAATTTCTGGACCAATGGCATTCCATACTGGCGTGGAATCCAACTCGACGAAGTGGCGTTCCCGATTATGCTCGCGTGGCGTCTGTCGCGCGGGGGCGGACTGGCGGACTTCGATCCCTATCCAATGGTACGCGCGGGGGCGCGATACCTGATCGAACAGGGGCCGGTTACGCCGCAGGATCGATGGGAAGAGAACAGCGGATTTTCGCCCTCGACCCTGGCGAGCAATATTGCCGCCCTGATCTGCGCCGCCGCCTTCGCCCGCGATCGCGGCGATGAAGCCACCGCCGGATTTCTCGAGGACTACGCCGATTTCCTCGATCGGCATATCGAACCCTGGACGGTCACTCGGCAGGGCTTCCTGGTCCCCGGGATCAGCCGCCACTTCGTGCGCATCAATCCGATCGCCGCGGGCGATAATCAGCCCGACGAAGATCCCGATCACGGCCAGGTACTGGTGCATAATCGCCAGTCGGGAGAACGCGTGCTGTTCCCGGCGGCGGAAATCGTGGATGCGGGATTTCTCGAGCTGGTGCGCTATGGAATCCGCAAAGCCGGCGACCCGCTGATCGAAGATTCGCTGCGGGTGGTCGATGCGGTTTTGAAAAAAGATTTCCCGGCCGGTCCGTGCTGGCTGCGCTATACCCATGATGGCTATGGACAGCGCGATGATGGCGGCGGATTCGACGTTTGGGGCGTGGGACGGCCGTGGCCGTTGCTATGCGGCGAGCGCGGCCATTATGAACTGGCGGCGGGGCGCGATGCGCGTCCATACGTCAGCGCTCTGGAACGTTTCGCCACTGCGACTCGGCTGCTGCCCGAGCAGATTTGGGATTTACCCGACAACCCCGAGGCGCTGCTTGCCTATGGCGGTCCGACCGGCAGTGCGATGCCGCTGATGTGGGCGCATGCCGAGTATATCAAGCTGGTGCGCTCGGTCGGCGACGGCCAGGTGTTCGATCTGATTCCGGAAGTGGTTCGTCACTTTCAGGACAATGGCGAACGGAAGAAGATCGAAGTGTGGAAAGCCAACCGGCAGGTCAAATTGATTGTGGCCGGCACCCGACTCAAAATCATCGCGGCCAAACCCTTCACGCTACACTGGGGCCAGGGTGAGTGGAATCCGGTTCACGACACGCATTCCAGCGGCACTGCGATCGGAATCGATTACGTCGATCTCGAAACCGCGCCCGGCGATCGCTCGCCGCTGCGCTTCACCTTCTACTGGCCGGAAGAATCGCGCTGGGAAGGCCGCGACTATGCGGTAGCGCTCACAGACAAAAGACGAAAGGTTTGATCGCGCGACTTTTCAGGCATAAGGCACCACAACAATTCAGCGACCCTGCCATTAAGATAACTTTCCCAAATTCCCTAGCGGTCCGTGCGCGCATCTAGCCTGCTTCCCCGGCGATCAAAATTTCGAAGCGGCGGAAGTATCGATCATCGAGCCTGCGCGCTTCGATATCGATCCCTCCGAGGTCTGCCGCGCGAGCGCGCCAATCCCGAATCCGACCAGAATTGGAAATGTCCAGCCGCGCAAAATTTTGGCCAAAAAGTAGCCGGCTCCGAAGGCGAGCCCGATCGCCGGGAATGGGTTTTCACGCATCCGGGAGGTCGAACTCATATAGTTGAAGGCGTCGCGGCCGATACGCGTGAATCTTTCCCCAACATCGCCGTTTTGCAAATACTCGCGGGTCTCATCAACTGCTTCTTTGAAGGGTTGCGTATCCATCTGATCTCCTTGATCCCCCTTTCGATGGGGAATGATGTGCCATCGAATTCTCGTCCCGAGTTTTGATCGTTCGAGAACGCAATTGACGGGCCAAGTTACGCGAGTGGATATCGAGTGGCGGATACGCCCTGATGGATGGAGTATCTACGGAAGGTTTTTGGGAAGGTTTTTGCCGCAAACAAAAACGGGAGCGGAAAGCCTGCATCGCTTTCCGCTCCCGCGGGTTAATTAGGAAAGTGCGTCAGCGTGGCGTCTAATAATAATCCACCGGATCGACCTGCCGCTTGGCGCCATAGTAGAACAACATATTCTCCGTAAGTCCCTGCCAGGTGAACTTACCGGGCGGCATCAGCAGCCGCTTAAACATCGATTTGAGCGAATAGAATTCCTTGGTGCAGCGCCAAACGCCCTCTTCGACCTGCTGCGGAGACATTTTCTTCGGCACGAACATGCAGCGAAAGTTATTGGTGTACATGTCGGCATCCGGGATGATGACGCGGCCTTCGTTCTCGAGCATGGTGCGCATCGGGGTGCCGCGCCGGGGCGTGACCGTATTGAAAAAGGCCTCGGGCGCCTTAACCTCATGCAGGAATTTGAGCGTGTCGTCGAAAATGCCCGGATGGTCCTCTTCGAGGCCAAACAGGAAATTCAGCGAATAATAGATGCCGTGCTTCTCGAGCCGCGCCAGCAGTTTCTTGTACTGATCGACGTGGTTCTGAATTTTATTCATCGACAGCAGGCTTTCCTGGCTGATCGATTCGACCCCGATATTGACGTGGAACACGCCGGCTTTCGCCGCCAGTTCCAACAAATCCTCGTCATGGTTGGAGTTGACCGTCCATAGACAGGAAAAGCGGATGTTCAGGGGTATTAGCGCCTTGAACAACTCCTTGGCGAACTTATGTTTGCCGGTGATCTGGTCGTCGATGAACTGGAAGCGGCGGATGCCGGTAACCTGCATCACCTGTTTCATTTCCTCGACGATGTCTTCGATCGGCCGCGTGCGGTAGCTGCCATTGTAAAAGACTGGAATTTCGCAGAACGAGCAGCGATAGGGACATCCGCGGCTGGCCTGAATCGGTGCGCATTTGAACAGATAACGGTTCAGCTTCAGCAGTTCATGGCGCGGACGCGGCAGATTCTTCAAATCGTGCAGCTTATCGGCCTTATAAATCCGCTTGAGCTTTCCGTCTTGCCAATCCTGCAATAGTCCCGCCCAAACCAGGTCGGCTTCTCCCTGCACCACCGCGTCGGCATGCTTTAGCGCCTCTTCGGGCTGGAGGGTGGCGTGGAATCCTCCCATGACAACCGGGATGCCGCGCTTGCGGTACTCATCGCCGAGTTGATACGCGCGCAGTGAGGCGCCGATAGTGGTTGTCATCCCCACCAGGTCCCATTTGGCGTCGAAATCGAGATCTTCCAGGCGCTCGTCGCACAGCGTGACGTCGTATTCGGGTGGCGTCAGCCCGGCCATCAGGGGGATCATCAGCCCCATGATCAAGCGCCAACGGGTTTTATGCGGAGTGCCGTCCAGATGAACGGTAGTTGGCTGAATCAATAGGATACGCGGCTTTTTCATACTTCCTCCGCGACCGCAGGGGTTTCATGCGATCGTGAACGGCTCCCATCGTAAGAAGAATATCTGTCTGTAAGTATCCACAGCACAAATGCAAATACGTAAGTACCAAATGCTGCCCCCCAGGCAAATATAGGCAGCCGATTCACAAGTGCCAACACTACCAATATATAGGCGAAATCCCGGCCCGTTACCCGATCGACCTTGCCGATAAATTGTTCGGCGCGAGGGCCGCTCACGCTGAAAGCGCGAGCGACGGAAATAGCACAGAAGCCAAATCCAATCAGAAGAATTCCAAGCAGATAAAAATAGGATTTGCTGCCGCTAATTCGATAGCATCCAAGCGTCAGGCCGATAAAAATCGCGACATTGACGATGTTATCGGTGATCTTATCGAGCATTCCGCCGAACGGGGTCTCGGCCATTTTCAGCCGCGCCACCTCGCCGTCGACACCGTCGATCGTCACCGATACGAGAAACAAAAGCGAAGCCCACAATCGCCACCAGTAGCCTGGCGCGGCAAACATGGCGGCGGCCGCGAGGCCGATCGCAGTGTTCGCCAGGGTCACCTGATTGGGGGTGATTCGCGTATTCGCCAGCCGGGAACTCAGCCGCCACGAAAGTCTTCGATCGAAGGCGCGGGCAAGGATACCGTCGCTGTCGGCGGTTTCATTACGCAGCGCAAGAGCCAGCCTCCGTTGCGCTTCTCCCAGATTGGACGGTGAGTTCCTAAGGGCGACCGGGAGATAAGAGTTTTTGAATTCGAGCGCGGAATGTGATTCTAAATCCGTCAACAGGTGGGTTAGCGGGCCAGTCGCGAAAATCCCCTCGGCGTGATCGTCTTGGCTGCGCAACCGAGTCACCCCCGAGGGATTGGTCGCGTGCAACTTCAACAATGCATCCAGTTGCGCCCGGCTGAAAACGACGTTATCGGAGATCATCAGACACGGTTCAGAAGCGATCACACCTGAACCATCCAATAAGGACTGGAAAGACTCCACCAGGGAAATTCCGTCTCGATTCTCAAAACTACCCATCGCCTCGATAGTGGCGCCGCGACCGGCGGGGCCGATCTCAACCAAGAAACGGGTGATGCCGACGCGCTCACATTGAATCAATATCCGTTCGAGTAACGGTCGGCCATATACCTCGGTGGCGCCAAGACCGGATGTGCTGTTTACAAGTACAGTCTCCATCGAAGTAGGCTAAAACAATTTTTCTGAAGCGAACGTATTGAAGAATCGCATCGTTAGCTCTCTTCTGACCGAGCGGTCCGTCCTAGTCAATGAGAGTGCTGAGGTTTTGTCAACCAGGTTTTTAAAATAGACATGGAAATTCAGGCAAAAAGCGAAAGAAATCCCTGTATCTTTGGCTTGAGGCCGGTTAAAACTGCATAATCGCTAATTAATCACTGCCTATTTATACGTCCAGTGTGGCTGGTAAACTGATTTTCGTGAATCCTCCGCGCGCCTTGCTGATCGATTTTGGTGGTACGCTCGATGTGCCGCGTCACTGGCTGGATCGGTTTCTCAATCACTACCGGGCAGCCGGCGTCGCGATCGATCGGGCTCGCCTGGATTGTGCTTTTTCACACGCAACTCAACTTGGTTACGCCAGTTCCGCTGAACTGCGGCAGGCCGCCTTGGACGAAATCGTCGGTTTTCTGGTGCATCATCAGTTCGATTGGCTCCAACGAAATCCAACACAGCATAATCTGGAATTCGCGAGTCTAAGTCCGTCATCCAGAGTCATGCTTGAGCGGTCGATTTGCGATGGCTTTGTCGATGAATCGCGCGAGGCCACGGGTTCGACCCGAGAGCTGTTGCGCGATTTACATGATCGCTATCGAATCGCGGTGGTGTCGAATTTTTATGGCAATTTACGGGTGATCCTGGATGAATGTGGATTCATGGATTTCATCGATGCGGCCGTCGATTCTTCCGCGGTCGGAATTTTCAAACCCGACCCGGCGTTGTTCCTGATCGCGATGCGCGAATTGGGGATCGGTCCGGTCGACACCGCGATGGTGGGGGATTCGTTAGGCAAGGATCTAGCCCCTGCACGGAGGCTTGGCCTGCGAACGGTATGGCTGCGCCATTCGCTTCCTGGAGACCGTGACGGCATCGAGGATCGTGAGCTGGCCGCCGACTATTTAATTCGTTCAATCACCGATTTACGTGATTTGCGATGGTAACGCCGTTCGACGGGGCGATACTGGCGGCCGGCCTCGGCGAGCGCCTGCGTCCTGCGGTGGAGAATTTGCCGAAGCCGCTGGTGCCGCTCAATCAGATGCCGTTGCTGGTGCGGCAGGCGTGGGCTTTGAAAAAGGCCGGGGCGCGATCGGTGTTGGCGATCGTCAATTCGGAAACCGCGCGTATGCTGGACGAACGCGGCATCGGACTGCCGGATTTTCTGAACCTCATGGTGCGCGATACGGCAAATTCGATGGAATCGCTGTTCGCGCTGGGCGAGCAAATAAAGAGCGATCGTTTTTTACTGGCGACGGTGGACTCGATGGTGCGGCAATCGGAACTCGACCGATTTTCGCACGCCGCCGTGGAGCTAACCGCCTCAGGGCAGGTTAAACCTTACGACGGGGTGCTGGCGGTAGTGCGCTGGCGTGGCGATCGGCGTCCGTTGTTCGCCACGGTGAATAAAAACGGATCGATTGTGGCGCTCGGTGGCGAGGCGAGCACGCTGGTCACCGCCGGGTTCTATTTCCTGCCGCGCCGAATTTTCGAGTTCAAAAATCAGGCAGCAGGCGCGCGTCTCGATGCGCTGCGCCGCTTGCTGGCCCTCTTGATCAAGGAGCAAGTTCGTTTCGGCGCATTCGAGATCGACGGCGCGATCGACATCGACGAAGGTGCGGATCTTGAGGCCGCGCGCGCACTTTTCGATCGCGAGGCGGTCCATCCGGCGCCAGCCTCCGACGATCAGAAGGGAAGCTGAAAGGCTTGCGATGCGAGTGCTCGGAATCTATCGCGAGAGTCAATTCTCGCCTGGAAAAGTCGACGCCGACGCGGCGATCCTCGATGCGGTCCTCGCGGCGCTACGCGAAAAAAAATTGGAATCGTCCACTGTGATGGCCGAGCGGATCGATTCCCATTTCGATGCGAAAGCCAATTTGGTGCTGGCGATGTGCCAGGGCGAACATGCGCTGGAACGGCTGGCCCACCTCGAGAAAACCGGCGCGCTGGTGATAAATTCCGCTCTTGCAATTCGTAACTGCTATCGGGATCTGATGGGCGCCGGGTTGACCCGCGCCGGGATACCGGCGCCGCGCGGCGTACTGCTCGATTTATCGCGGCCCGAGCCTCGTCTCGAGGGGATCGATGCGACCCATGAGCTCTACGTCAAACGAGGCGATCTTCACGCGCTCGGTCCCGAAGATGTGCAGCGCGTCGATCGGCTGGCGGATATTTACGCAGTACTTGCCGCGTTCGTCCAAAGAGGCATCCGCAAGGCATACGTTCAGGAGGCGGTGTCCGGTCTATTGGTAAAGTTTTACGGGGTGAGCGGTGGCGAATATTTCGCGGCGCTGCCGGAAACCGGACAACTGTCCTTTCAAGCCGAACAAAGCCTCAGGCAGGCCGCCGAACGTGCGGCCGCCGCGCTGGGTCTCGAGGTGTGGGGCGGCGACGCCATCGTGCAGGACAACTCAATCATGCTAGTCGATTTTAATGACTGGCCAAGTTTCAGCCGGGTTCGCGTCGAGGCTGCGCGCGCGATCGCCCGGCGATGCATGTTATTGCTGCGCAGGCGCGATCAGAGCTGACGGCTGCGAACATTCGTTGTTGCCGAATTATCGGGCTGATTTATCGCCCAAATTTATCGCTACCGATAGGCCGCTCATATTCAGTGCCGCGTTGAATTCGATAATATAACCGCACTTTATGAAAAGCGGATCGATGAAAAACCAAAGCACTGAGCATCAGGCGGTCCTTCCGCGGATGCGAACCGAGATTCCCGGCCCCAAATCGAAACAGATATTCGAGGCGGAAGAGCGCTATCTCGCGCCCGGCCGGCAACGTATCTCGCAATTGGCCGGCCTGGCTTTCGAGCGCGGATCGGGCGCCACGCTCACTGATGTCGACGGCAATACCTACGTGGATTTTTTCGCCGGGGTCGCGGTCGCCAGTCTTGGGCATGCTCATCCGGCCCTGGCGCAAGCGCTGGCCGATCAGGCGAATCGGCTGATCGTGGGAACCTTCGCCACCCCCGAGCGCGCGGAAAACTTTGAGCGGCTGAGCCGGGTTGCTCCAGGCAAGCTGAAACGCCATCACCTTTACAGCGGCGGCGCGGAAGCGGTCGAAGCCGCGCTACGGCTGGCGCGCTCGGTGACCAAAAAGCACGAAGTGGTGAGTTTCTGGGGCGGGTTTCATGGCAAGACCGCCGGCGTTCTTGGTTTGATCGGCGATGAATCGAAGCAGGGCTATGGACCGCTGATGGCGGGCCGCTATCAAGCGCCCTATGCCGATTGCTATCGGTGCCCGTTCAAAATGACTTATCCCGAATGCGGCATGTTCTGTGTCGAATTCGCAAGCGAACAGGTTAAGCGTAGTTCGGCGGGCGCGATCGCGGCGGTGATCGCGGAGCCGATGCAGGGGACGGCGGGAAACGTAATTCCGCCCGATGACTTCATGCCGGCGGTCAAGCAGATGGCGCGCGACAACGGCGCATTGCTGATCGCGGATGAGATGATCACCGGCTTCGGCCGCACCGGGAAATGGTGGGGCGTCGAGCATAGTGCAACCGAGCCGGACATCGTTACGATCGGCAAGGGCATGGGTTCCGGCTTCCCGGTCTCGGGCGTTTTGTTGAGCGATGAATTAGGACGGGCCGAACCGTTCGGCAAGCCGAGCGCGTCTTCTTCGAGTTACGGCGGAAATCCGCTGGCGGCGGTGGCGGTGGGGGTCACCATCCGCACGATCGAACAGGAGGGACTGGTCGAGAATTCGCGGCGCATCGGAGAGCTGCTGCTGAACCGCTTGATGGGACTGAAAGAGAAGTACGAATTTGTCGGTGATGTGCGCGGGCGTGGATTATTGCTCGGGATGGATTTGGTGCGCGATCGGCGAACCAAAGAACCTTTGTCCAAGCCGGTTACGGAGGCCATCTTCAAGGAGTCTCTGCGGCGGGGGCTGCTCCTGATGGGCTACTTCCCGCGGGTGCGGATCAATCCGCCATTGGTGATCAACGCGGATCAGGCCGAGGCTGGAGTGGCTATTCTCGACGAGGTCTTCGCCCACGTGCGGGACCATCTGGATTGGCGCGCGGGGGAGTGATTATGGCGGACGATGCTGGCAATCGCGGATTGTTCCTGGATCTGGTCGGCACGCTGGTCGCGATGGATGAAACTCGTCAGCTCCCGCTGGTCGATGGGAAGATTGCGATCCGGCTTATGCCCGGCGTGATCGAAAAGCTTGCTCCGATCCGGGACCATCTGATCTTCGTGGTCTCGAATCAGGCCGGCATCAACCGGGGGCGACTCACGATGAGCGCGGTCGAGGATGCGATGGGCGAGCTGGATGGCATGCTTGGCGAGATTTTGACCGGCTGGCAAATCTGTCCGCATGACGACGCCGACCGCTGCGAATGCCGCAAGCCCAAGGGCGGCATGATCACCGAGCTGGCGCAGATGTACGGCGTCGATTTGGCGATATCGACCATGGTCGGCGACCAGGAGATCGATGCGGCGGCGGCCGCCGCGGCCGGAGTGGGACGCTTTGTTCAAGCCGGCGATTTTTTCGACTGGAGCGCAAAGCGTGGCGACTGACGCGGAGCTGCAGCGCAAGCTTGACGTACTGCTGCTGCAGGCGCAGGAAATTTTCGGCACCCGGGTGACGGAGTTCTTTACGCATATCAAGTCACTCGGTCGGCGCGGATTGAGTTCCGATCAGCAAGCGCGAATGCACGAAATCGCGGAAATCTTTCGCGGCATCACCGCCGCTCATCATGGAGCGCAAACTCAGCCCGAAACAGAGGTCGAGGTGGAGTCGCGCGCAATTCGGATCGAGCGCACCCTGGCAGGCCTCGAACGGTTCGATCAACAACTGAAAGAGATCAATGCTGAGTTAAGCTCAATGCTCGACCGCTAGTTCCAAGCTTTGATTTGCAAACTTCTGCGAGGACTCAATCATGAAAATCGGAATCATGGCGTTCATGACCGTCGACGCGATCCATCCCAGCGAGCTGGCGCGCAAGTGCGAGGCGCTGGGCTTCGATCTGCTGGTATTTCCGGAGCATCCGGTGATTCCGTCCAAGCCCCGCACCCCGTTTCCGCGCGGCGATGGTCGTATTCCCGAGTTTTATCTAAATTGTCCGGATCCCTTTGTGACGGTCGCGATGGCCGCGGCCGCTACCACCAAACTGCGAGTCGGCACCGGAATCCTGCTGGTTCCAGAGCATAATCCGATCAACGTGGCGAAGGCGGTGGCGACCTTGGATCACTACTGCAACGGGCGCTTCGTGATGGGCATTGGGGGCGGCTGGATGGTTGACGAACTCGAGGTGTTTGGCGTCGACTTCCGGCGGCGCTGGCCATTGGTTCGCGAATATGTGCGGGCGATGAAAGAGCTGTGGACCAAAGAGGATGCCAGTTTCGGCGGCGAGTTCATCAAATTTCCGCCGATTCGATGTAACCCCAAACCGTTCCAGAAACCGCATCCCCCGATTCTGGTCGGCGCGGCGGGCGATCGCGCGCTCAAGAATGTGGTCGCGATCGGCGACGGATGGATGCCGATCGAACAGCCGCCGGATTCGCTCAAGGCGCAACTGGGCAAGCTCAGGACCATGTGCGGAGAAGCCGGGCGCCGCTTCGAGGAGCTCGATATTTCGGTGACATTTATGGATGCGATCAAGCCGAATTCGCGCGATCTGATCGAACGATATCGGGAGGCCGGCGCTCATCGCCTGATCCTGAATTCGTCGCCGTTGTCGCGCGATAACGCCGATCGTGAACTGGAGGCGATGGCGCGCGCATGGATTGCCTGACGGCCTTTCGCCATAGTGTCTGACCCTTTCCCCGCTGTTTTGCGGGGGAAGGAATGGAAGGGGGTGTCTCCATCAGTGAAGCGGCGTGGCGCGATAGCGGGGTTCGGCGCAATGGCGGTGCTGGGCCATTTGCCGGGATGGCTGGCGCAACCGGAGGTTCAAATTGCGGCCATCTGCGATCCGGCCGCCGAGCGGCGTCATCATGCTTTCCGTATCCTCAAGGGCGTACGCATATATGACAACCTGGATCTGATGCTCGATGGCGAGCGGCCCGATTTTGTCGATATCGCCAGTCCGCCTGCCTTCCACGCCGCGGCGGCGCGCGCGGCGCTCGAAGCCGATGCCCACGTGCTGGTTGAAAAGCCCCTGTGCCTTTCACTTGATGAGCTGGAGAGTTTGATCGAACTGGCACGGAGCCGTTCACGGGTGCTGATGTGCGTACATAACTGGAAGCATGCTCCCGCGTACCGGAAGGCGTTCGAAATAATCGAGTCCGGCAGATTGGGAAAGCTACAAGAAATCAAACTCGAAAGATTGCGGACCGCGCCGGCTGGCGATCAAGGAACTGGCGGGCGATGGCGTCGCGATCCGGCGCTCGGCGGCGGAATTCTGATCGATCACGGATGGCACGCGTGCTACCTCGCGCAATGGCTGACGGGCGGTGCAGCGCCCCGCCTGGTCGCGGCGCGACTGGCCGGCGAGGATGGCAACGGGGCCGAGGAGATCGCGGATCTCGAATTGACCTGCGCCGAGGGACGGCGAGCGAGTATCCATCTGTCGTGGCGCGCGGCGACGCGCCGGACCGCGGCCTCGATTCGCGGCGAGCGTGCGATTCTTGAGATCGAGGGCGACGCGGTTCGCCTGATCGAAAACCATGGTGCTCGGCATGATTTGCCGATCAGCGATGCGCCTGACGATTCGTACCATGCCGCATGGTTCTCGGCGGTGGCGCGAGAGTTTCAGGCGGCAGTCGAGGCCGGCGGCGGTTCCATCATGATGACCAACCAGTCCGAAGCGCGGAGTACGCTAGCGATCATTTCACAGGCTCGCGTGGCCGCACGCTCCTGAGCGCGATCCGCGTGTCGCTGTTCATCGAAGGTTTCGCGTTTCGCCAAATACTATTGACTTTGCTGACCGAGCGGATAATCTCAACCTATTGACCGAGTGGTTAGCACGAGATTTACGCGGAGTTTGAAGCTGCCTGATATGAGCATTATGCCGGTTTTTGGCAGTTTGAACACCGATTGCTCGTGGCCCACGGTCGGATGAGATGGCCGCCGTCGATCCCCAGGAACAGGCACAAGGTTCGCGTGATGAAATCATGCGGGCGGCGATGCGCCTGTTTGCCGATCGCGGGTTCCATGAGACCTCGATGTCCGAAGTTGCGCGCGAGGCGCGGGTCAGCAAGGCGCTCATTTTCTGGCATTTCAAGACCAAGGAAGATCTGTTCATGGCGGTGCTCAACCGCCTCCTGGAGCCCTATTTTATCGATTTCGGAGAAGAGACTGAGCTGGATGAGCGAGCGCAGATCCTGAAGCTGGTTGAAATGTATCTGCTGTTCGTCCGCGACCATGCCAACTCAGTGCGATTCTTTTTGGCGCAACTGCTGCACGATGAGCATCGGGGTGAAAACCTGGGATCGCAGGTGCTGCAGCTTTATACGGGATATCGCAATCTGCTGACCAGTCTGCTGGCTCAGGCTCAGCAAAAAGGATCGTGCGCCCACGGTTACACGGCCGAGAGTGCCGCCGCGTTTCTGCTCTCCGCCCTCAATGGCTTTCTGATCGACTTTTTGTTTATGCGTGACTCGGCGCTGAATCCCGAGAACGCCCTCACGATGGTCCGGGAATGGTTGTTCGGCGAGTCCGGACAGGGTAGCCGCGCCGACGGTCAGGCGGTCGCCTGAACGCTTATTGGCCGAGGGAGAGAACTGATCGATGCGAATGCCGCTCAAATTGATGATTGATCTCGGCCGTTACATGGGCCGGATGAAACGTAAGGGTGAAAAATATTTTCCGCTGGTGCTGATGCTCGAACCGCTGCACGCTTGCAACCTGGCCTGCGTCGGATGCGGGCGAATCGTTGAATATAAGGACACCATCCGCGACATGATGCCGCTGGAGGATGCGGTGACCGCCGCCAATGAAGCCGGCGCGCCAATCGTCTCGATCTGCGGCGGCGAACCGCTGATGTACAAGCATATCGTGCCGCTGACCCGGCGCCTAATCGACGAGCAGCATCGTCACGTTCAGATTTGCACCAACGCAATCCTGCTGGATCGCTTCGTCAAGCAGGTCGGGCCCGACAAGCATCTGAGTTTCAACATCCATATCGATGGGATGCGCGAGACCAACGATCGCGTCACCGATCGCCAGGGTCATTTCGATATCGCAGTCAAAATGATCAAGATGCTCAAGGAAAAGGGCTATCGGGTGCAGACCAACACCACGGTCTTCCGCGAAACCAGCGGGGAAGAACTGGAAGAGTTGATCGCCTTTTTGAACGGCCTCGGGGTCGATGGAATGCTGTTGACGCCCGGTTATCATTACCAGGTGCTCAACAACGACGATCTCTACATGAAAAAGGAAGAGATGCCGTTTAAGTTCAGAAAGGTCCGCAAGTTGGCTGACGATTACAAAATAATCAATACGCCGATTTACCTGGACTATCTGGCCGGCGACCGCGACCTGTTGTGCAGTCCATGGACCACTGTCACGCGTAATCCGCGCGGATGGAAGGGACCCTGCTATCTGATTACCAACGGTCATTACAAAACCTTTCAGGAACTGCACGAAGCAACCGATTGGGAGTACTACCGCACCAAGCAGGACATTCGATGCCGCGATTGTAAGCTGCATTCAGGCTTCGAGGGTACGGTGGCGCTCGATTTCGGCAAAAATCTGAAGGATTCATGGCGTATGGTTCGCCATTACGTATCCTGAGTATGGGGCGGGCGTCGTCGCCCGGGCACACCGGCTAAGAGGCGGGGTGGCAGTGGGAAAGGAGACCGCTGTGCCGGATGGAAGACTCCATTTCGGCGAAGCGTCAACCGATGCAAAATTTGAAATCGGCGCGAGCCGGGACTTTTAGGCTCGAAAATTCTTCGAACGAACTTGATCCTTCGGACTTGCAACCAGCTTCATCGTTCGAATTCGATGCTTATTTGAAAAGCCGCGTACGGCTGATCGAACAGGCGCTCGAACCATGCGCAATTCAGACGGGCGGGCCTGGCGAACGGCTCAGCGAAGCGATGCGCTACAGCCTGCTGTCGGGCGGCAAACGGTTGCGTCCGATATTGGCGCTGGGCGCGTGTGAGGCGGTCGGCGGCCGAATCGAGAACGCGATGGGTCTCGCGTGCGCAATCGAGATGATTCACACCTATTCGATGATTCATGACGATTTGCCGTGCATGGATAACGACGACCTGCGCCGCGGCAAACCGACCAATCACAAGGTTTATGGCGAGGCGATCGCGACCCTGGCCGGCGACGCTCTATTGACCGACGCGTTCGGAATCGTGGCTCGTAACACCCCCGCCGGAGTTTCACGTATCGCGCTGGTCGAGACCATCGCTGAATTGTCGTCGGCGGCCGGATCGGCCGGCATGGTCGGTGGCCAGACGATCGATCTGATGGACGAGGGCCGCTCGGTCTCGATCGAAGATTTGGAATACCTGCATAGCCGGAAAACTGGCGCCCTGTTCGTGGCTGCGGTAATGGGCGGCGGCAGGCTGGGCGGTGGCAATGCTGCCCAACTGGCGGCGCTTGGCGCGTACGCACGCGCGATTGGGCTGGCTTTTCAGGTGATCGACGATTTGCTCGATGTGGAAGGTTCGACCGAGCAGATGGGCAAACGCACACAGAAAGACCATCAGCGCGGCAAGGTAACCTATCCGTCGTTGCTCGGCGTCGAGGCCTCGAGGGAATTTGCGGAGGCTCTGCGGCTCAAGGCCGGCGAAGCGCTGTCGGAGTTCGACTATCATGCCGAGCCGCTGCGCAGGCTGGCGAACTTTGCGGTGGAGCGCAACTCGTGAATAGCGCGCGGATGATCAAAGCTAATGGCAACGGCGCGCTCGCTCCGGCGCGGCGCGCGGTGCTCAAAGCTCCCGGTGTACTGGAGATTCAGCCGTTCACCCCGCCCGCGCCTGGTCCGGGCGAAGTGCTGCTCGAAGTGCGCTGCGCCTTGAGTTGCGGCACTGACCTCAAAACCTGGCGTCGGGGCCATCCGATGTTCCGGCTGCCGACTCCGTTTGGTCATGAGTTCTCCGGGACGGTGGCGGCGGTGGGCGAGGGTATTGAGCGTTTCCAGGTAGGCGATGGCCTGATGGCGGCGCCGACCGCACCGTGCGGACGCTGTTTCTTTTGCGATCGCGGGCAGGAGAATCTTTGCGCCGACGCGGTCGGAAGAATGCTGATGGGCGCGTATGCCGACTTTATCCTGCTGCCAGCCTACATCGTCGCCCGCAACGCATTCCGCAAACCGGCCGGGCTGCCGTTCGAGGAAGCAGCACTGCTTGAACCACTCGCCTGTGTGGTTCATGCGCATGAGATGGCGAAGCCGGAGCCGTGCGAAAGTGTATTGATTGTCGGCGCGGGTCCTTTCGGACTACTGCATCTGCTGGTGCTAAAGGCCGCCGGCATCCATGAAGTGACGGTGGTGGGGCGCGGCGCCCAACGGCTGGCGTGGGCCGGCGAGCTGGGCGCAGATCGCGTAATCGACGCCGCCCGCGATGAAGCCGCCGCCGAAGTGGCAAGGCTCAACGGGGGAATCGGTCCCGATCTGGTGATTGAAGCGACCGGGCAACTCGACGGCTGGCACGATGCGCTCGCGCGCGTGCGGCGCGGCGGCCGAGTAGTGCTGTTTGGCGGATGCCCGGCGAATACAGTGCTGAATGTCGATACCCGCCGGATGCATTACGATAACCTGAATCTGCTCGCTCCCTTCCACTATCGTCCGCGTGATGTCAAGCGCGCCTTCGAGCTATTGGCCAGCCGCCGCCTGGGAGCTGGCCGAATCGTCAATGGACGGCGCCGCCTGGCCGACCTTGGTGAGGTATTCGCGATGCTTGACCATGGTGAGGTGTTGAAGTGCGCAATCATTCCGTGAGCATTGCGGCGGCAGGAATGGTTGGCCTGGAATTTTGTTGCGGCGTATTTCGCGCCGGGCTTTAGGGGGAAATGGTTTTGGACTCTATGACGCAAGCGGCTGTGCCGCTGAACGGTCATCAGCCGGTTGAACTCGCAGCGAATCAGGATTTTTTCGCGCGGCTCAATACGGCGGTTGAACGGGCGCAAAGCTCGCTGCTTGCAATGCAACATAGCGAGGGTTACTGGCAGGCGCCACTCGAGGCGAATGGCGAGATGAACGCCGAGTTCATCATCTACAGCCGCTTTATGGGCGTGACCGATCACGATCTGGAACCGAAGCTGCGCAAATATCTCCTCGAGATCCAGCAACCCGACGGCAGTTGGGGCCTGTTTCCCGGCGGCGAGGGCGATCTCTCGACCAGTATCGAGGCCTATTTCGCTTTGAAGCTGGCTGGCCTGCGCGCGGGCGATGAGCCGATGCTGCAGGCGCGCCGATGGATTCTGGCCCATGGCGGAATCGCCAAAGCCGGCACCCTGGCGCGCTTTTATCTGGCTGCGATGGATCAGGTGCCGTGGGATGCGACACCATCGTTGCCGATCGAACTGGCCTTGCTGCCGAAGCATTCGCCACTCAATATCTACGAGCTGTCCTCCTGGGCGCGCGGCACTTTGATGGCGCTGATGCTGTTACAGGCGACCCGCCCGGTGGTGAACGTCGATTACCGCGATAGCGTGCTCGAGCTCTATATCCTGCCGCCTCATTTCACCAAATTTAAATTGGGCCGGGGCGCGAAAACGCTCTCGCTACGCAATTTCCTGAACTATGCCAATCCGATGATGCGGACCTGGGATCGTTATCATCTGACCGCACTGCGCAATCGCGCGATTCGCTACGTCGAACGATGGATTCTCGATCATCAGGATAAAAACGGCTCCTGGTGCGGCATCCAACCCTGTTATTTGCTGAGCGCGATGGCGCTCAAGGGGCTGGGTTACACCAACGACCATCCGGTGATCAGCAAGGCGCTCGAGGCCAGCCGCGAATTGACCTGGCATTATCCCGATCGGGTGCTCTATCAACCCTGTGTTTCGCCCACCTGGGATACCGCGCTGGCGGCGAAAGCGCTGCTGGATTCCGGCCTGGATCGGGAAGACGAAATATTGAAGCGGACCTCGCGCTGGTTGATCGATCATCAGATTTTCAAACCCGGCGACTGGTCGGTCAAACGTCCCACGCTCGAACCCGGCGGATGGGCTTTCCAGTTTTATAATGACTGGTATCCCGACGTAGATGACTCGGCGGCGATCCTGACGGTCCTTGCCGGATCAGGCTGTGAGGATCCCGCGGCGAAGGATCGCGCCATCCGCATAGGTGCGAACTGGGTGATGGGGATGCAGTCAAGCGATGGCGGCTTTGCCGCGTTTGACGTGGACAACAACAAGACCTGGCTGAACCATGCGCCGTTTGCCGATGCGGAAGCCGCGACCGATCCGACCTGCCCGGACATTGCCGGGCGCGTACTCGAAATGATGGCGGCGGTCGGCTATCGCGCCGACCATCCGGTAGCCAGGCGCACGATCGAATGGCTGCGCCGCGAGCAGGAAAACGATGGCTCGTGGTGGGGACGCTGGGGCGTCAATTACATCTATGGGACGGCCTTCGCCCTTTCGGGTCTGCGCGATATTGGTGTCGATGTTAACCAGCCATGGATTCAGCGCGCCGTCCATTGGCTCAAATCGAAACAGAACCCGGATGGCGGATGGGGTGAAAGTTGCCTTTCCGACCGGGATCCCGAATGGATTGGGCGTGGAGTGAGCACTGCCTCGCAGACCGCATGGGGCATGATCGGTTTGATCGCAGGCGAGGATGTGGTCAGCGACAGTCTGCGTTCGGCGGCTCAATGGCTGGTGACGCGTCAGAATGAAGCCGGCGCCTGGGATGAAACCGAATATACCGGTACCGGCTTTCCGAACCATTTCTATTTGCGCTATCACATGTACTGTCATTATTTTCCGCTGATGGCGCTCGGGCGATTGCGGCGGCGGATGCATCCTGGCGCCGCAAATTAACGGACCAGAAATCAACGGTACAAAATTGACGGACGCGAGATGAAACCGATCGCCATTCTCGGCTCGACCGGATCGGTCGGCGTTACCACGCTCGATGTCGTGAGCCGGTTTGCCGATCGTTTTCAGGTAATCGCGATGGCGGCCGGGCGTAATGTCGAATTGCTGGCCGAGCAGGTCCGCCGCTTTCGGCCCGAGCTGGTGTCGGTGGCCGACGCCGCATTGGCGGCCGAATTGACGGCGAGATTGGGTAACGATCGGGTGACGATCGTCCATGGGATGGAAGGCGCGATTGCGGTCGCGACCCATCCGGCGGCCCAGCTCGTGGTTTCGGCGCTGGTCGGAGCCAAGGGGTTGCGGCCCACGCTGGCTGCAATTTCGGCCGGTAAAGATATCGCCTTCGCCAACAAAGAGGTGCTGGTGGTGGCGGGCGAGCTGGTGACCCGGGCGGCGCGCGACCATAACGTTCACCTGCTGCCGGTCGACAGCGAGCACAACGCGATTTTCCAGTGCCTTGAAAAGCGCGATCGCAAGACCCTGCGCCGGATCATATTGACAGCCTCCGGTGGACCATTCCGCGAATTGCCCACAGCGCAACTCGGATCGGTTACGGTTGCCGATGCGCTGCGCCATCCGACCTGGCAGATGGGCAGCAAGATCACGATCGATTCGGCCACCCTGATGAACAAAGGGCTTGAGGTAATCGAGGCGCGCTGGCTGTTCGGCCTCGAAGCGCGCGATATTTCGGTGGTGATCCATCCGCAGAGCGTTATCCATTCGATGGTCGAGCTGATCGACGGTTCGGTGATCGCCGAAATGGCGATCCCGGACATGGCGATTCCGGTCGCTTATGCGCTGGCGTTTCCCGATCGTTTGCCGCTGGACCATCTCAAGCCGCTCTCGCTGGTGGATCGCGGCAAATTAACTTTCGAGGAACCCGATCTTGAGCGCTTCCCGTGTTTGCGGCTCGCTTATGAGGCGCTGAAGGCGGGCGGGATGATGTCCGCCTGTCTTAACGCGGCCAATGAAGAACTGGTAGCCGCTTTCCTGAGCGGTCACGCAAAATTTATCGACATTCCGCGATCAATCGAGGCGGTGATGAATCGCTTCCACAATCATCCGGTCGCCAGCCTCGAAGATCTGCTTGAAACTGATGGATGGGCGCGCGCCACAGCGCGAGAAATGATCGGGCTCGGGCCGGCCACTTCAGAAATATCGATATGAACGCTCCCGCGGCAGGAGCCGATTCGCTCGAGCTTTCGCAAGCGCGAGCAGCAGGCGCGCCGATGGCGCTCGATCAGGCCTATGCGTTTTGCGCGGCCCTGGCGAATCGTCACTACGAGAACTTTACTATCGCGTCATGGTTGATGCCTCGGCAGATGCGGCCGCATATGCACGCAATCTATGCCTATGCGCGTTACGCTGACGATTTCGCCGATGAGGAGAAGAGCCTCGCGAAGCTCGACGAGTGGGAACACGAACTCGATTTGGCATACGCCGGCCGTCCGCAGCATCCGGTGTTCATCGCTCTGGCGGATACCATCCAACGCTATGAAATCCCTGACGAGCCGTTCCGGAATCTGTTGCGTGCGTTTCGTTCCGATGTCAACTTCGCAGGCTTCGAAACGATCGAAGACCTGATGGGCTACGCGCGCGATTCGGCCGTTCCGGTCGGGCGGCTGGTGCTGTGCCTGTTCGGCTATCGCGATGAGCAACGCGGCAGGCTGTCCGACATGGTATGCAGCGGCCTTCAGTTGGCGAATTTCTGGCAGGACGTGGCGATCGATTTCGACAAAGGCCGGATCTATTTTCCGCGGGCCGACATGCGCCGCTTCAAGTTGGGGGCAGAGGCTATCGGCCGCCAACAGGTAACTGGGGAATTTATCGAACTGATGCGCCACGAGATCGCCCATGCGCGCCGGCTGCTATGCGAAGGTGCGGCGCTGCACCGCCTGGTCGATCGGCGGCTGGGGCGCGACGTGCTGATGTTTGCGGGCGGCGGACTTGCGATCCTGCGCGCGATCGAAGCGGTGGATTACGACGTCTTCCATCGCCGGCCCCGCCTATCAAAATGGGATTATGTCAAACTTGGCTGGCGGGCGTGGCGAGGAACCCTTGAAGTCTGAGCGGGGCGACAATCAGTTGGCGCGCGATTATGAGCGCTGCGCCGCGATCACGCGGAGATCCTCCTCGAATTTCTACTACGCGTTCATGTTGTTGCCGGCCGATCGGCGCCGCGCGCTCAACGCCGTGTATGCCTTCTGCCGCTTCGTCGACAATATTGCCGACGATGAGGGCAGCCGCGAACCGGCCGCGATGCTGGATCGCTGGCGCCGCGAGCTCGATGCGGTTTACGCGGGAACGCCAGCCCACGCGATCGCGCGCGCGCTGGCCGATAGCGTGCGCCGCTTCAACCTCCATCGCCGTTACTTCGATGAAGTTATCGCCGGGGTCGAAATGGATCTGGCGCACAAGCGCTATGAAACCTTTGACGACTTGCGGCTTTATTGTTATCGCGTCGCTTCCGCGGTCGGACTGATTTGCATCGAGCTTTTCGGCTATCGCAATCCGCGCAGTGCAGTGTATGCCGAGAATCTCGGCATCGCCTTCCAGTTGACCAATATCCTGCGCGATATCAGTGAAGACGCCGCCCGCGATCGGATTTATATCCCGCTCGAGGATTTAAGGAAGTTCGGGGTTACCGAGCAGCAGATTCTCGAAGGCCGGTACTCGCCGGAATTTCGCGCGCTGATGGATTACGAAGCGATCCGTGCGCAAACCTTTTACTCGGCGGCGGTGGACAGCCTGCCCGGCGAAGACCGCATGTCATTGCTCAGCGCCGAGGCGATGCGGATGATTTATCGCGATTTGCTCAATCGAATAATCAAAGCCGACTATCGCGTCTTCAATCATCGCTACCGCGTGCCTGCTCCACGCAAATTGTTTCTGGTTGGACGCGTTTGGGCCGGCAGCCATCTGGGCTTTGCTCCGATCTGATCCGTTATGTCCGAAAAGCGCGAGGTGGTGATCGTCGGCGGCGGCTTCGCCGGACTGTCGGCTGGCGTGGCGCTGGCCGATCGCGGCTTTCGCGTCACCGTGCTGGAACGCAAGCCCGCGCTCGGCGGCCGCGCCTATTCCTTTCAGGATACGGACACCGGCGACTTCATCGACAATGGCCAGCACGTCCTGATGGGCTGCTACACGCAGACGATCGATTTTCTGGGACGCATCGGATCGCGAGACAAGCTGTGGGTCCATCCCAATCTGGAGATTCAGATGCTCGAGCGCGGTGGCAGAAGCGGTTTTTTGCGCACCGCCGCAATCCCCGGACCGTTCCATATGAGCGCCGCGCTGCTGCGTTACAGACTGCTCACGCCGCGCGAACGCTGGCGCGTGGTGGCGGGCGCCATGCGTATGATGCGGATGCGCGGACGCGACCCGCGAATGCTCGAGGTCACGACGGTTGCCAACCTGATGGAGCGGCTCGGGCAGGGCGAGCGTGAACGCCAATGCTTCTGGTATCCGATTGCGCTGGCGACGCTGAATGACGATCCCGGGATTGCTTCCGCCGGACTGCTGGCAGAAGTGATCAAACGGGCTTTTTTCGGCCGCCGCCGGGATTCTGCGTTCGTCTACTCACGAGTGGGTTTAAGCGATCTTTATTGCAGCGCGGCGGTCGAATTCATTGAAAAACGCGGCGGCTCGGTGCGCTGTCATCAGATGGTTCAAACGCTGGAACTTGATACCGGCGCGGCCGTAGCGCGGCTGCGGATGCGCGATCGCAGTGCAGTTGAAGCCGACGCCTACATTGTCGCCGTACCCGCGCCGCATCTGCTTCGCATGCTCCCTGAAGCGTTGTCGCGCGAGACTTATTTCGCGCGGCTGGCGGGACTCGGCGTTTCGCCGATTATCTGCATCCATGTGTGGCTCGACCGCGAGGTGACCGATGCGGCCTTTGCCGGTTTCATCGGCACCGCCACGCAATGGCTATTCAACAAGCGGCGCATCTTCGTACAGCACGGCGCTCATCATGGCGGCTATCTGAGTTTCGTGATCAGCGGTGCCCGCGCGCTGGTCGATCTACCGAATGACGAATTGCTGGCGATCGCGATGAAAGATCTTCGCGCGATGATGCCGACGGCGGCGAATGCGAAAATCGTCAAGGCGCTGGTGATCAAGGAGAAGCAGGCGACGATGGCTCCCGACCTTGAATCGCATCGGCTCCGTCCGCCGACCGCAACTCCGATACACAACCTTTTTCTGGCTGGCGATTGGATTCAGACCGGCTTGCCGGCGACGATCGAGAGCGCGGTGCTTTCCGGCTATGCGGCGGCCTCGGCGGTCGCCGCGCGGGCTGGAGTTTCGCGGGCGGCGTGAGGCAGCTATGCCCGATCGGATTGCACTAGTGACCGGCGCCAACGGTTTTCTTGGATCGCACGTGGTGCGGGCACTTGTCAGTGAAGGGGTTACGGTGCGGGCGATGGTGCGCGACAAGGCCGATCTGCGAGCGCTCGCGGGGGTCGAATGCACGCTGGTGCGCGGTGACCTGCGCGATCGGGAAGCCCTCGATCGCGCCGTACGCGGCGGTCACGAGGTCTACCACGTCGCGGCGGATTACCGGCTTTGGGTTACCGATCCCGCTCCGATGTATGCGGCCAACGTCGATGGCACCTTAAATCTTCTCGCGGCGGCGCATCGCGCCGGTGTCAAACGTATCGTGCATACCAGTACCGTCGGCACGCTGGGCATCCCGTCGGGCGGCGTTGGGCGCGAGGATTCTCCGGTCGCGCTGACGGACATGATCGGACCTTACAAGCGATCGAAGTTCATGGCTGAGCAGCAAGCGATCAAGGCCGCGCGCGAAGGTGTGCCGGTGATAATCGTCAATCCTTCGACGCCCGTCGGTGCGCTGGATTACAAGCCGACTCCGACCGGCAGAATCATTGTCGATTTTCTCAATCGCCGGATACCTGCCTATGTCGATACCGGGCTGAACCTGGTTGACGTTCGGGATTGCGCGCGAGGCCATCTGCTGGCGGCTGAGCGGGGCACAATTGGCGAGAAATATATTCTTGGGGGCGAAAATTTGACGCTGGCGCAGATGCTGCAGCAGCTCGGGACGCTGTCGAGCCTGTCTGCGCCGCGAATCAGGCTTCCTTATGCGGTCGCATGGGGTTTCGCGCTCGGTGCCGAGATGGTCGCTCGCACGCTGACGCATCGGCCGCCGCGCGCCAGCCTCACCGAGGTTCGGATGGCGCGCAAGCGGATGTTCTTCGATTCGTCGAAAGCGCGCGCCGCGCTCGGCTATGAACCCGGGTTGGTCGATGACGCGCTGGCCCGCGCGATCGCGTTCTTTCGTGAAATCGGTATGGCCCGCCACAATGGGTGAAGCGATGCATCTACTGTTGCTGACTATCGCGCTGCGGCCCTATGTCTTCATCTTCCTGGCCGCTTTTCTGTTTGCCGGAATCGTCAACTACGGGCTCGAGGCCACGATGGTCTTCACGGGGCTGAGTTATCTGGTTTCGTTTGGATGTGAATGGTTGTCGATACACGACGGCTTTCCCTTCGGGCTGTACCATTATTTGGCCACCACTCGCGGTCGAGAGCTTTGGGTCGCGGGCGTTCCCTTCATGGATTCGATTTCGTTCACCTTCCTGGCCTTCGCCAGTTACACGGTGGCGATGCTGGTGAGCACGCCGCTTTATCGCCGCGGGGTCGATTTGCGCCTGCTTGATAACTGGCGCCGGCGCGGAACCGTGCGTGTCTGGCTGCTCGGCGCGCTGTTCATGGTGATGATCGATATGGTGGCCGATCCGCTGAGCGTGCGGGGCAACCGCTGGTTCCTCGGAAGGCTGTTCTGGTATGACCCGCCAGGACCTTATTTTGGAGTGCCGATTAGCAACTATCTGGGATGGTTTTTCGTCGCGGCGGTGACGATCGCGATTTTTCAATGGCTCGACCGTTTGCTGAATCGCGGCGGGCGTAAGCCGTGGGGTGCGCTACCGGGGTTTCCGTCACGCGCGTTGCTTGGTCCGGGTCTATATGTGGGCGTCGTATGCTTCACGATCACGATGCTGTTTCGGATTCGTTCCTACGAGGTCGGCTGGGCGAGCGTGTTCATTTTTCTGCCCTTCACGGCGCTGACGCTTAGTATCTTGACCGACCGGCGCAGCTACGGGGATGCGGCGACGATCGAGCGCCATCTGAACGATTTTCCATTCGAGAAGAAGCTTCCCGTCTGGCCGAAACTTGAGGCACAAGGGCGGCCGATGACTCAGGAGCGCGTAAATGAGCCAGCTAAGAGGCAGCGCTAAGCACGGCCTCAAGCGCATCGGCCAGCGCTCGCGATGCGATCGAAAGGTTGTACATCATCCGCGGCAGCCGCAGGACGGCCGCCGGAGTGCTGGTAAGCGTGCGCATGGTCTTGAGGGCGTTGACCTGGCCGTCCGCGCTAGTGAAACCGGCCGCCACCAGATCCTCGTCCGCCGCGTCCATCACCGATCGCAAGCATACTATAGGGAAACCGAGTTTGGCGGCCTCGAGAGCGATTGCCGCGCTCTCCATATCCACCGCGATTGCGCCGCTGGCCTCGCGCACCGCGCGCTTGTCGGCGCCGCTGGCAAGCACTTGCGGCGAGGTAAAGATGCCGCCGGTCGAGATCGCCATCCCGGCTTCGATCAAAATCGCGCCCAATTCCTCGACCCGCTCCCGATCGATCTCGACGATATGATGCGCCAGACCATCGTCCGCATCCGCCGTAATCAATCGATCCGCAACCACCAGGTCGCCGATTGCGAGCCCCGGCGAGAGCGCGCCCGCCACCCCCGCGATAATAACCAGTTCGGGGTTGCTGATAGCCTTAAAGGTTCGCCGCGCAGCCTCGCCCGCGCGTTGCGGACCGATACCGGTCGCTATCGCCGCCAATTCGAGTTTTCCGAATCGCGATCGAAAGCCTTTGAGACCATCGAGATTCAGCCGCCGCCGCTGGTCGAGGCGGCGTTTGAATGGCCGCAGTTCCATTCCGAATGCGTAAAAGAGCAGGATCATGTGATGGTTCGCCGGATCGCCGGGATAAGCATCTCACCAGATGCGGGGCGCGCACGGAAGCGCCGACGGAGATGAACGGGATGACGCGCGTAATCGTCAGTGGCGACGACTTCGGAGTGTCGCCGCAGGTGAATGCGGGAATTTTGCGGGCGCATCGCGAGGGCGTGCTGCGCGGCACCAGCCTGATGGTGGCGGAGCCGTGGGCCGAAGCTGCGGCGCAAGCGGCGCGCGCCTGGCCTGGCCTCGATGTCGGACTTCATCTGGTGGTATGCCTGGGCCGGAGCGTGCTCGGCCATCAACGGCTGGCTGGAATTGTGGGCGCGCAGGGAGAGTTTCCCAGGAATCCGGCGGTCGCGGGTCTGCGCTATTTTTTCGACCGGAAGATACGCGGCGCGCTGCGCGACGAGATTCGCGCGCAGATCGAACGCCATTTGAAACTGGTCGGATATCTGAACCATATTGACGGCCATCTGAATTTCCACGTACATCCGGTGCTGGCCGATATCATGGTCGAGCTCGCGGCCGAATACCGGGTGCCGTGCATCCGCATTCCACGAGAGCCGATTATGACGACGTTATCGATCGCGCGCGACCACGCCTCGCGTAAAATCGTGGAGTCGATTATTTTTCGCGCGCTCTCCCGGCGTACACGCCGGATGGTCGCGGCGCGCGGCATCCGCACCACCGACTGGCTGTTCGGATTGCATCAGACGGGTTTCATGAGCGAGCGCTATCTAACGAATATTATCGCGCGCCTGCCCGCCGGTACCGGCGAAATTTATTTCCATCCGGCGGACGACAGTGGGGGGGCAGCGCCGCCCGATCGGCGTCATGAAACCGAACTGTTAACCAGCGCCGCGATTCGGAATGCTTTCGATCGCGCCGGAGTGCAACTGATTAATTTCGCCGAATTGGCGCATGGCTCGCAGATGGCGCGTGCTTGACGTAATCTTTATCGCAGCGCCGGCCTTCAGTCATGCCGGTGCGATCAACCATTAGCGTGAGAGGCCAGTTTCGCATGCACGACCAGGATAATCCCACCGCTGTCGAGGTTGGCGCCGATTCGCGCCTGCCGGCTTTCGTCCGGCCGCGCCGCTACGAACTGCGGCTGGAACCAAATCTGCCCGGCGCGAATTTCGTGGGTGAAGAGACCGTTGAGATAACCGTCGATCGCGCCACCGGCGATATCGTGTTGCACGCGCTCGAGCTCGAGATCTCTGAGGCTGCGGTGGAACGCGACGGCAGGCGCATCGAGGGGCAGGCCGAGTTCATCCCCGCCTCGGAGCAGGTGCGCTTGCGCTTCAAGCAAACGGTCGAGACCGGCGAGTGGAAACTCCACCTCAAATTCCGCGGCATCCTGAACGACAAACTGCACGGCTTCTATCGCAGTCAATATCACGACGCGGCCGGTAAAGAGCATCTGGTCGCCACCACGCAGTTTGAAGCGACCGATGCGCGCCGGGCCTTTCCATGCTGGGACGAGCCGGCATTCAAAGCCTCGTACAAGGTGACGCTGGTGATCGCGCCTGGACTGGTGGCGACTTCCAACGCCGGGGTCGAGAGCGAGCGCAAGCTTGCGGATGGCCGGGTCGAGGTGAGCTTTCGCGAAACCATCTCGATGTCGACCTACCTGGTGGCCTTTATCGTCGGCGAATTCGAGGCCACGGCACCGGAGGACGCGGGTACGCCGCTGCGCGTAGTGCATCTGCCGGGCAAGCACGGATTGACCGGATGGGCGCGACAGATTGGCGCATTCTCGCTCAAGTTTTTCGCCGACTATTACGGATTGCCCTATCCCGGCGACAAGCTCGACCTGATCGCGATTCCCGATTTCGCCTCCGGTGCGATGGAAAACCTGGGTGCGATTACTTTTCGCGAGACCGCGCTGCTAATCGACGAGCACAAGGCCTCGCGATCCGAGCTCGAACGGGTGGCGGACGTGGTTTCGCATGAGAACGCCCATATGTGGTTCGGCGATCTGGTTACGATGCGCTGGTGGAACGGCATCTGGCTCAACGAAGCGTTTGCCACCTTCATGGAGATGCTGGCGGTCGACGCCTGGAAGCCGCACTGGCGGCGATGGGAAAGTTTCGCGCTGTCGCGCGGATCGGCGATGGCGGTAGATGGCCTGACCTCGACCCGCTCGATCGAATACCCGGTGCGCACGGCGGAAGACGCCCGCGCGATGTTCGACGTGCTCACTTATGAAAAGGGCGCGGCGGTGCTGCGGATGCTCGAGCAATATCTCGGCGCGCAGGAGTTCCGCAAAGGCATCGCGCTGTACCTGAGCAAGCACAAATTCGGCAACACCGAAACCGGCGATCTGTGGGACGCACTCCAGGAATCGTCGCATCAGCCGGTGCGCCGCCTGATGGACTCGTGGATTTTTCAGCCTGGCTTTCCGATCATCGAGGTGGCCAAAACCGCCGATGGCAAAGGCCTGCGCTTAAGCCAGCGCCGTTTTTTTTATCTTCCCCAGAGCGATGCGAAGCCGCAGCTATGGCACGTGCCGGTGATGGTGCGGGTCAAAACCGCCAACGGTTCGTCGAATCACAAGCTGCTGATGGACGAGGCTGAAGCCAAGCTCGAAATCGGCGAGCCGATCGAATGGGCGCTGGTGAACGAAGGCGGCCATGGCTTTTATCGCGTGCGATACGCGCCCGAAATGCTGTCGGATCTGAGCGGAAACTTCGGACAGCTCGAGGCCACGGAACGTTTTGGGCTGGTGAGCGACACCTGGGCGATCACTGTTGCCGGACTTAAACCGGTGGATGAATTTATCGCCCTTGCCCGCAATCTCGGCAACGAAACCGATCTCAACGTATGGCGCGCGCTGGCCGGCGCTTTCAATTACCTCGACTTGATCGTCGAAACCAGAGAATTGGCCGCTTTCGCTGCTACCGTCCGCGCGATTACGTCGCCGGCTTTCCAGCGAATGGGATGGGAGTCGAAGGCTGGCGAAGACGAATTGACGCGGCAGTTGCGCGGCACGCTGGCGAATCTGAGCGGCACGCTGGGCGAGGATCGGACGGTGCAGGCGCAGGCGGCGGAGTTATACGATCGATCGCGCAACAATCCGAATGCGATCGATCGCGACGTGAGGCCGGCCTTGATCGCGATCCTGGCGCATACCGGCGATCAGGCGCGCTACGAAGAATTCAAGCAAAACTTTAAGTCTGCCGGAACTCCGCAAGAGGAGCAGCGTTATCTGTTCGCACTGGCCGGTTTCAGCCGGATCGAACTGCTGCGCCAGACGATGGCGATGACGCTCAATGGCGAGGTGCGGACGCAAAACGCGCCATACCTGATGCATTCGTTGCTGCTCAATCCGATCTGCCGCTACGAAGCGTGGGACTTCATGCGCCGGAACTGGGATACGATGGTGGAGAAATTCCCCGATTCGGCGCTGCCGCGGATGTGCGAGGGCGTGGTCGCGCTGCTCGATCGCGAGTCCGAGGTGCGCAGCTTCTTCGCTACGCATAGGGTGCGGCTGGGCGGGAAGCTTATCGATCAGCACCTGGAGCGTCTGGCGGTCGCGGTTGCGTTCCGCAATCGCGAGAGCATCCGGTTGCGCAACGCGCTCAAGGAATAACGCGGACGGTGGTTGGCGAGCGGCGGCGAAGTCCGCATTCCCTAGCGATCAGTTTCAGGACCGTTGCGATCTACGCCACCATAGCGCAACTGTTATTTATCAGCGCCGGCTGCTCGACCTTTGCTCCGCCGCAAAATCAGGATTTCTCGTTTGAGCGGCATGCTTTAACCAGCGAGAAAAGCAACGTTCGAGTGACGGTGGCGGTTTTGAGCGCCGCTGAAAGCGAAAGATTTTTTGCCCTGCCGCTGGAGTCCGAAGGGGTGCAGGCCATATGGCTAAAGGTTGAAAATCTCAACGGCTATGGTCTGTATATCGTGCCGCGCAGCACCGATCCGCAGTATTACTCGGCCTACGAAACCGCCTTCATGAATCATCGTCTCTTTGCCTCGAAAACGAACACGGAGATGGATGAGTTCTTCCAGCAGTCACGGATTCATCTGAACGTGGCCGCGCATGCGACCAACACCGGCTTTCTCTTCACCAATCGCAGTGAGGGCGCCAAGTTCGTCAACATTGAAATGGTTCACGACATGGGGGCGATCCGCGATGGCTTCTTCTTTCAATTGCCCAATGGCAGCTTCGACTACGAGAAGACCAAACCGAGCTTTACGCCCGAAAGCGTGCGCGATCTGACGCTGGCCGAACTGCGTCATGTCATCGAAACGCTGCCCTGTTGCACTACCGACGAACTGGGTTCGAACCACGGCGATCCAATGAATTTCGTAATCATTGGATCCGAAGATGATGTGCTGGGAGCGCTTACTCGCCAGGGATGGGATCCAACCCATGTGCTGGCTATCGGCACGGCATGGAGAACGATCGGCGCCTTTCTATCCGGCGACACCTACCTTCATTCCCCGGTCAGTTCGCTTTATTTTTTTGGCCGGCAACAGGACATCGCGATGCAAAAGGCGCGCTCGACGATCCATCGGCGCAATCATCTGCGGCTGTGGCGCGTGCCCTACACCTACCTCGGCAGAGCGGTCTGGATCGGTCAAATCAGCCGCGACATTGGAGTCCATTTCACGGTCAATGCGCGATTCTTCGTGACGCATAAAATCGATCCCGATGTGGACAGCGAACGCAGCTACCTGGTTCAGGATCTGATCGCTTCCGATTATCTGTATGCTCTGGCTTATGCGAAGGGTGCGGTAAAAGCCTCGCAGGAACATCCGGCGGCTAACCTGACTGGCGATCCTTACTTCTCCGACGGGCTGCGCGCAGTGATGCTGCTTTCGTCAAAGCCGGTGCCCGACGACCATATCGACTTGCTCCAATGGGAAATGCCTGCGGACTGAAACAACAAGGTGAGGTCTGCCTCAAAACAGCGATGGAGCGGGAGTCGGCGCAGGCGGAAGCTTAGCTCCCGCGACCGTAAGGATTTCGCGTTCGAGTGCGCCGGTGGAGGTGCACGCGACATTGTCGGTTTGCGAGGCGAACGAATAGACCGCGTGATAGTTCGCGGTGACGGTGACGAGAGTCGAACCGGCGCCGGCATGAGTCAGTTTGATCGTCAGATCCGCCGAACTCGATTGTAAGTTATCCAGCAGTCCCATCGCACCGACTTTGCAATAGGCCCATCGATTCCAGGTCGCGGTCTCGACGCTATTGCGGTGAGCGACGATGGTCCCGGTCTTTTCATCCGCGCTCACCAGCGTCATCGCGTCGGGACTGGCGAAGTAATTTTTCAGAGTGCCAAACACCTGATGGTAGGGCCGGTTCACGGTGGCGCTGACAGAAACGCTGGCCGGCAGCGCGACTTGAGCGAAAGCTGAAGTGGTAACCGTTATTGTCGCGATCGCGAACAGGATGGAAAGCCGCCGCCGCATACTGTTTCCTCCGCAAACAAGTGGAATCGGGTTCAGCCGCGCGCCGCCTCCATGGTGGCGGTGAAGTCGCGCTCGGAAGTTTCGCGCGGGCCGACGGGAAACACTATCGGCAGGGTGATTCCGGCGGCGCGAAATTGCGCCACCATCACGCGCGCATTCTCCGGCGTTCCGAAAGCCGCGAGCTTGCGCGCCGAAGCGTCGCTGATCGCCGCGGGAGCCTCATCGCGGCGGCCCGCTTTCCACAGCCTGCGCACCTCGGCGAATTCGGCGCTGAGTCCGTAGCGCGCAAACATCTGACCATAGCTGTCGACGAAACTGTAGCCGGTCAGCTCGCGCTTGAAGGAGTCGATCGCGACTCGTTCGTCCGGCGTCACGCACATGCGGAGATAGATCGCGAGATCGAGATCTTCGAGCCGCCGGCCGGCGCGCTCCGCCCCGGTCCGAATTTCGGCGATCATTGGAGCGATCGCCTCGGCCGGCGAATAATTCAGCAGTACGCCATCGGCGATTTCTCCGGCCAGCCGGAGCATCGGCGGGTTCAACGCCGCAAGGTAGATCGGCGGAGCGGGATGCGTCGGGCGAAAGCCCAACCGATAATCCGATCGGTAGATTTCACCCTCGAATTTAGCGCGGCCCTCAGTGAATACCTGACGCATGATCGTGACGCACTCGCGCATCGCGGTAATCGGCTTGCGGTATGCAGCGCCATGCCAGCGCTCGACTATAATCGGACTGGAGACGCCGATTCCCACGATCGCCCGGCCGCCCGAGATTTCGTTGAGGGTCAGGAATGCGGTGGCCATCGTGACCGGAGTCCTGATCTGGATCGGAAGCACGCCAGTGGCGACTCGAGCCCGCGAAGTGGCCGTGGCGAAAGCAGTAGCCGAGACGATCGCATCGGCGCTGCCGGCCTCAGCCAACCACAACGATTCGTAGCCAAGCTCTTCGGCGCGCGCCGCAAGCTTCGGGAAGCGTCCCGGCTGTCCAGTGCCAGGCGTCATATGTAATCCGATTCGTTTCGACTCAGCCATAATTATCCGCCAGAAAAATTCGGTTTATGTCAGCTTATCGCGGGAGCGGTGATTGGGCCACGAATGAGGTACGGTTCCGGGCCCGGTGGATGCGGCAGCATCTGGATCAGAAACCCGAGCCGGGTACGCGCAGCCGCAGTCGGAACCAGCTTCACACGCAGATCGAGCAGACTGTCCGACAGGTCGGGCGCGAGCTTGAGAGTGCCGGTTGCGTTCACCTCGAAATCGCCTCCGTGAGCGGCGAGCGAATCGATCTGAAGCATCCCACCAGCCATATGGGCCGCGCCGTCAAGATCGCCCAGCTTGAGCATCGGAAAGCCGCGCGCCACTCGCAGCGTGCAATGTTTAACCGTCAGATGAAGCTGGCCATTGCCGAGCGTCGGATCGACCTCCGGGATCGATCCCGCGCCGTTACCGGAAACAAATCCGCGCAGGTTAACGCCCATTTTCAGCAGCGCGTTGTAACGGCCCAGGTCCAGGTTGCTGGTTTCGATGCTGACCCGGATAGCGCCGCGCGCGCGCGACAATCCCAGCGTGACGAAGCCGCCGTACAGCTCCGCCCTTGCGTTGATACTCGGCCGCGCGAACAGCAGGGAAACCAGGCCGGGGGTGAGTGTCAGGGTGGTGTTTTCCAGCAACGGTGGCGAACCGGGCGCCAGCAGGTTGGTCAACGTCACGCCGTCAAGTTCGGCGCCGAGCGGCAAGCTCGACTGACGATCTTTGTAGGTCAGCGACAGTCCGAATGGCGCCGCCATTGACGAAAGCGCTTCGCCATAGGGGAAATCGGCGGCGAGAAAAATAAAAAAGAACAGCAGGCCGGCGCCTACGTAAACCACCGTCAGCAGATGGTCACGCCAGTAATCGGCGCGGAACGGAGCACGTATATCAAGCATTCTTGCCCAGTGCGCTGCAGGTCAGCTCGACGTCGTAGCTATGCGGATTCTGAAATCGCCGCTTGACGTGGAGCGAGGAAACAGTGATCGGAATCGTAAGATTTTGTAAGCGATAAAGCGCGTCGATCAATTGTGGCAGACTCAGATCGTTCAATTGAAGATCGACCCGGTACTCCACCAGATTATCCGACACCTTACGATCAATTCCCGGCGTGATCGATCCTAACTTGTCGTGCCCAACGCTGCCGGTCAACGCGGTCTCGACCACGGTAAACAATGAGAAGTCCCGGCCGGCGGGCACGGTTCGCTTGTGGGTCGTCGCCAGTTCGTCCTTAAGCCGCAGATAAGTACGAGTCAGCCCGCGCACCTCAATGAGTTCGCGTTGGCGGCGCGTGACGTTGTCGCTGATCGCGCCGCGCAGATCGACCACCGGTAAATAGATGAAGTTGTAGGCGATGAAGAGGGCCATCGCGCCGGCGGCGATCCGCACCAGCATTTTTTCGCGGGGTTCGAGGCGGGTGTAGTACGCACGCGCCTGACTGGAATAGGGATCGATCGCGCCGCGCAGGCGTCGTACCTGCGCGCTCCATAGCTCGCCGATCTTCTCGCGAATTCCTGCGAACATCGCTGCTTACTCCGCGCCCCCTTCGCCCATCGTGGCGCTCAGGCGAAAGTCAATTTTTCCGGACTCGGCGCTGGAGGCTTTGGCATCGGTCACCTGGATCTGAGCGAAGTAACCGCTGCGATTAAAGGCGGCTTTGACCTGATCGATCGTGGTGTAGCTATCGGCTTTGCCGGTCACTTTGATTGCACCATCGCTAATCGTCAAGTCGGTCATCTCGACCGGGATGCCGCGGGGCAGCGCGCGCGACATCGCGGCTAACGCATCGAGCGGCGAATTCTGCCCGGTATTGTTGCCCATCGATTTTAATTGCTTGCGCATTTTCATGATTTCAGCAGTCAGCACCGCGTGAGCATTACCGTTAGCGGCGCTGCCCAACGCCGGCTCGGCGGCGATCGCGATCTGACGGCCGATTGCATTGGCCCGGGCCATATCGACCGATACCCCCAGGGCGAAATTTACGATGGCAAAAAAAGCGATGCCCGCCGCAAGCGCGAACGACAAGCGCAGCGGCGCCAAATCTCCGCTGCGTCCACGAAAGGCAAACTCACCCTGGCGGAAGTTGAGCAGCTCGGCCGGCCGAGTCGGCATTTCACCCAACAGCATCGAAAGGCAGCCGCCAAAGCGGCCCGCGTCGGTGGGGACGCCGCCGAATGGCCGCCCCAGATCGAAATCTTCGGCGGCACGAACGTTCAGCGCCAACGCTTCGGATAACTGGGCTTTGATGCGTGCGGTGGTGGCCGCCGATCCGGTCAGAATCAGCTCAGCGTCATCGGTTTCGATCTGATGGGACAGCAGCATCTGGCGCAGCGAGTTCAGGACCGCGGCCGCCGGCGCGATCGGAAGCTGCTTGGCGCCGCCGCGGGAGGGCGACGGCGTCGCGATGCCGACGGTTCGAATCGCGCGCGGAGCGCCATCGGTATCGAGCAGAATTATCGAGGCGGAGCTTTGATCAATATTGACGATCAAGTGCGCGCCTTGATGGCCGTTGCGGCCCTGCGCAACCAGGAACGAAAGGGCGAGGGCGCTCAGGGTGATCGTTTTCGGATCGATGCCGGCGCGCCCGAGTAGATCGAGATGGTCTTTCACATCGGAACGCCGGGCATAGGCGGCCACCACCCGGGTAGTGTCACCATCACGGCCAAGCCGCGAAAACGCCACCACGGCATCATCCACCGGGAATGGCAGGTGCTCTTCGAGCGCAAACGGGACCACCTGGTTAAGTCTGCGCCGATCGCTGAACGGAAGCTGGAGCAGCCTTTTCGCGACGAACTCGGCGGGTAGAGCTGACAACACGACATCCGGATGGCCGGTCTGTGTCACCAGGCGCGAGAGTGCGCCGGCATTGTCGGGTTCAGCCGAGGTGCGTTGATTCTCGAACAGCCCGATCAATGCAAAGGAGTTCCACGAGCGCTCGGCGACGGCCGCACGTACAGAATCGCCGTCAATCTCGAGCGCCATAATGCGCTGGGCCATCTACTCGCCTCTCATTGTTCGTTCCATGAAGTCAATACCGCGGTGCCATTGGGATTGCATCGGAACGTGGCGAAGATGAATTTGCGAGCGCCGGCATAAGTTCCCACCGCGTTTATCGTAAAGTAATTGCTGGTGGTATTTAATAGCCGCATTAACTGGCCGGAATTTTCACCAACCCCCGGTAAATTACTTATATCGGTGACGTTCTGAAAAGGCTGGCGCATCCGGGCAATCATAATCTCCTTGATCAGTCTCGGATTACTCGCCATTTGCGGCGCGAGCGCAGCAAGTAGCTCCGGCGCCACCGTATTTGCATTGACCCGTAACTCGGGTGCGACGGTCAAAAACTGCCGCAGTTGCATGAAGGTCGGGGTATCGATGCCGCGGATCATTCGCAGGTCCCCGATCGTCGGCATAGGACCATTACGCGGCTCGTACGGCGGATTCAATCGCAAATAATAGTCGGCCTCCGCGCCACCGCCTGGCGAGTCGACACTGTCGGGATCGAGCCAATCGATAATTGCCGGAATAATCCGCGGGTCGATGCCCAGTATCTCGCACAGCCGCCCGACCACCATTGCCGCGTCCGGATTGGGCGCGCCGGTTTGTGGGTTGACCAACTGATTGATGTTGAACTTACGAGCTTCATCAACAATGTATACTTCGGCGGTGCCGCCGTCGATTGCGACCGGCGGATAGGGCATCGCCCACGGCTGCACGAGGGCGTAGAACGGCGTCTGAGTGGCGGCGTTGATGCGCGCCTGTTGTGCGAGCAATGAAAGTCCTACGTTAACTCCCGATCGAGCCAGATACTCGGCGCGTATTTCGTTGGCCTGATTGGCGGCCGAACGATAGCCAAGCGCCGACGAATTGGTGAAATCGACCACCAGAATGGTCATCAGCGCAATCGCCATCAGGGTTGCGAGCAGCGCCACCCCCGGCTCGGATTTTCTAATCCGGATCACCATTGCAGATATGCCATCGGAAGGGTGACCTGGGTCGAGAATCCCAGTTGCCGTCCCTGGTCGTCGGCGATCGTTAAATCGATCGAAACCGCACCGGGCAACTGCCTGCCCGGTGGCAGACTGGAGGAATCCCACGACTCCTGCCAGTTGGCGCCGTCGAAATAACGGAAGTGGAGCGAAATCAGATTGCCTGCAATCGGGATGGGGTTACCCGTGGTGAGAGCGGTTAAAAGCGCGCTTTGCTCGCCGCGCATCAGCATCGAGAATTGCCGGTTCTGGGGATTGATCACGGTGCTGTAGCTGACCAGGCGCTCGGCGCCGAACCCGTCGAGGCTGGGGCTGTGACTCAGATCGAGCGTCGAAATGGTAAGACTGTCGAGCGGTTTGCCATTGCTCATGTGTCCCTGGCCGATCAACAGCACCCGGCTGGCAACTATCGGCGTCTGTACCGCGCCGGTAATTTCGTTGCCGATCATCCACAGGATACTGCGGCCCTCGTGATCCATATCAAGCCGGTTCTCCGCCTGAACCTTGCCGTGCGCGACAACATTAAACGAACTTGCGAGCATCGCCAGCACCAGGCCGAGGATCATTATCGCCAGCATCAATTCGATCAGCGTGAAGCCGCGACTAAACCGAATGTTTCGGCGCCGGGTCATGGTTGCGCGCCCGACGGCGCACCCGGTATCGGCATCGGGTTTGGATTATGGACATATTCGGTCAGGGTGTAGCGGCGGCTGAAGCCGGGGCCGAAGAAGACAGTCACCGTGATCTTGCGCAAATCGGGAAAAATGCCCGATTCGGAAACCTGTTGTTGCCACCGAAAATTAGTAAACTGACCGGGTAATTTCTGGTTGAAGTTGCCGTGCGTATTACCGTCGTCCGGATAACGCAACAATTCGGCCTGAGTCATCGTCATCTGCGCGAGCATCGCCGCCTGCGTCAGCTCGCGGGATCGGATCACCCCGACCAAATCCTGATGGTCGAGCGCCAGCAGAGCCATCATCGCGATACCGAGAATTGCAACCGCGATCATCACTTCGAGCAGCGTGAAACCACGCGAACTGCAGATACCGTGGAGCATCATCCGCCGCCGGCCGCCAGTTGATTAGGTGTCAGGTCGCCCGAGCGTAGCGAAACATGCCCGGTGAGCGGGGCGATACCGAGCGTGAAAACCATACCGTCGGAATCGGCCAGATGAATCACTGCCGAATCCGCCCATCCGGTCGGATAAAAAGCGCAACCCACCATGCCACGGGTGACGGTGCCGAGACTGCCGACGGTAACGTCACGAATCCGCACACCCGACGGCAGCATCACCGGGCCCAGCATCGCGCCCCGTTCGGGAACGAAAATGGCCTGGGGTTGAAAAGGATCGAGACGGGACACCGAGTAGGTGTTGGTATCGAGATTGAAGTTCAGCCGCAAGACCACTTTTTGCGCCGCCGCCTCGTCATACAAATAGTTGGCCCGCCCAGCCAATCGGCGCGCCTCGCTGCGCAAGCGGGCCGACGTCAGGCCGCCGAAGTAGGGCATCGCGATACTCATGATGAGGCCCATGATGAAGAGCACAACCGCGAGTTCGATCAGTGTGAATCCCGAACCGGCTGAAACGATTAACGATACCGGGCGTCCAAGCCGATACCAATGCGATCGGCACGGAGAGCCAAGGCTCTGCGCGCAATGGCGCTGTACGGGCATGGTAAGCTCTTACCCGCTCGACGACCCGTCGATATCGGCGTTCTTCCCTTCGCCGCCTTCGACTCCATCGGCACCGAAGGACTTCAAGGCGTAGCTGTTGCCGTCGCTCTGGTAGTAATAGTCGTGACCCCAGGGATCGGTGGGGATACGTTCGATATAGCCGCCCTCTTCGTAGTTGGTGGGGATGTTGCCGCTGGTAGGAGGAGTGACCAGCGCCTGCAGTCCCTGGTCGGAGGTCGGATATGATCCGTTGTCGAGGTAATAACGATCCAGTGCAGTTTTGAATTCTGCGATATCGGCTTGCGCTTTGGTCCGCTTGGCTTTATCGGTAGCGCCTCGGAGGCTCTGAACCACGATGGTCGCAAGTAGACCGAGGATCAGGATGACCACCATGATTTCAATCAGGGTGAAGCCTTCCTGGTATCCGCGCCGTCGTTGCATAGGCTTAGCCTCCATGACCATGCTTCATCTCATCAACTGATTAAGCTGGAAGATCGGCATCAGAACCGCCAGCATCATGAATAAAATACCACCGGCCATGACAATCGTCATTATTGGCTCAAGTACGGTCGTCATCTGACCCAGGGCGCTTGAGACTTCGCGTTCGTAGGAGTCCGCCACCCGTTCGAGCATCGGTTCCAGCTCCCCCGATCGCTCGCCAACCCGGATCATCTCGACCAGCAGCGCAGGAAACAATCCGCTCTGGCCGAGCGTCTGCGCCATGCCGTGTCCCTCCCGGATGCTGATGCGGCTTTGTTCGATCGCTTCGGCCAGCAAAATATTGTTAAGCACCCGTTTGACCGCTTCCATCGCGGGTAGCAGTTGCACGCCGCTCGAAAGCAAGGTGGCGAGCGTGCGTGCGAAGCGGGCGCACACAACTTTGATGATCGTGGGCCCGATATAAGGGAGCCGCAGAATGGTTCGGTCGTAAAAGCGCCGCCCTCGCGGAGTGGACAGGCCGGTTATGACGCCCGCGGCGGTGCCGATCAACGCCAACAGGATCAGCATCCAATAACCAACCAGAAAATCCGAAAAGCCAATCAGTATCCGCGTCATAAGCGGCAGGGCTTGATGACTTTGTTCGAAAATCGTGGCGACCTGGGGTACGACGTAGGTGACGAGAAAGGTCATGATCGCCGCACCCACGCACATCATGATAATCGGATAGGTTAGCGCTCCGCGTACCTTGGCGACGAATTCGGCCTGTTTCTCGCCATAGTCGGCGAGGCGGTTAAGCACCACTTCCAGCGCTCCGGCCTGCTCGCCCGCGCGCACCATCCCAACGTACAGATCGGAAAAGATGCCGCGATGGATTGCGAGCGCGTCGGCCAGCGACAATCCCTCGCGCACTTGCTCGCGAACCTGCGACAAAATCTTTTTCAGGGCCGGCCGCACGCTCTGTTCCGAAAGCGTGCCGAGTGCCTCGACGAGCTGCACGCCGGCTCCCAGCAAAGTCGCCAACTGGCGGCTCATCAGCGAAATCTCAGCGGCTGGCACGCGCCGGTTGAAGGATGGCATCCAGTCCCGCAAAGATCGGGCGCGGGCTGCGATCTCTTCATTTAGCTCGATCGGAAAGATCCCGAGCGAGCGCAACTTGCCGCGTGCATTGCGGGCGCTATCGGCATCGACCACGCCCGCGACCGAGCGACCGTCAGTGGAAAGACCGCGATAGGCGAAAACCGGCATGTGTGCAAAACCAGGCGGAAGATTAGCGAGCGTCGAGGCTAGAGGATATCTTCCTGCGTGACACGCAACAATTCCTCGACCGTGGTTTCGCCCGCGAGAATTCGCTCGGCTCCCTCCTGACGCAGCAGCTTCATGCCTTTGGCGGTGCAGGCGCGCCGAATCATCGCGGCGTCCGCTTTTTGCATCACGAGCACGCGAATCTCGTCGTCCATGATCATCAGTTCCTGAATCGCCGAGCGACCGCGATAGCCGGTGCTGCGGCAATTGCGGCATCCATTGGCACTCGGGCGATAAATCGTCTGGCCGCGCATCGCATCGGCTTTAAGCCCGATGCGCGCGAGTTCAGCCGGGGCCGGCGTATAGGGTTCGCGGCAATCGGGGCATACCTTGCGCACCAGGCGCTGCGCCAGCACCGCGAGAATCGAGGATGAGACCAGAAATGGCTCGATTCCCATGTCAACCAGCCGCGTCAGCGCGCCGAATGAATCGTTGGTATGCAGGGTCGAGAACACCAGATGTCCGGTAAGCGCTGCCTGGATGGCGATTTCGGCGGTCTCCGAATCGCGGATTTCGCCGACCATGATCACGTCGGGATCCTGGCGCAAAATCGATCGCAGTCCGCTCGCGAAGGTTAATTCGATCTTTGGACTCACCTGCATCTGGCCGATTCCGCGCAACTGGTACTCGATCGGATCTTCGATCGTGATGATGTTCTTCTCGGGCGAATTGATACGCGCGAGGCAGGAATAAAGGGTAGTGGTCTTGCCCGATCCGGTGGGGCCGGTAGCCAGGATGATGCCGTGGCTTTGACGAATCAGCCGGTCAAGCCGCGCGGCATTGTCGCCGGTGAATCCGAGCCGATCAAGATTCAAATCTACCAGCGCCTGCGCCCGATCAAGCAGACGCAGCACGATCCGCTCGCCGAAGGCAGTCGGAATACTCGAGACCCGGATGTCGATATCGCGGCCGGCGACGCGCAGCCGTATTCGCCCATCCTGCGGCAATCTCTTTTCGGCGATATTGAGGCCCGCCATGATCTTTATGCGCGAGGTGATGGCGGGCTGAAAACGTTTGGGTGGCGACAACACGTCATACATCATGCCGTCCACCCGGAAGCGGACCACCAGTTCGCGTTCGAAAGCCTCGATGTGAATATCGCTGGCGCGGTCCTTTACCGCTTGTGACAGCAATCCATTGACCAGCTTGATAATCGGCGCGGCGTCGTCGGCTTCGAGCAGATCGGCCGGTTCCTGGGCCAGTTCGCTCGCCACCTGATCGAGGCGTTCCTCCTCGAGATCGATCATCAGGTCCTGCGCGTTGGTGGTGGCCTGATCGTAGGCGCGATTGATCGCTTCGGTAATAACTTCCCCCGGCGCGACCACCGGTTGCACGGCCAGCCCAAACAGCACGTGAAGATCGTCGAGCGGTTCGTAGTTAGCCGGATCGGCCACCGCCACTGTCACCGTATCGTGATCAATCGCCAGCGGCAGCAGACGATTTTTCTTGGCGTAATTGATCGGCACGCGCGAGACCACCGCGCTGTCGAGGGCGTTTTCATCGATATGAGCCTGGAAGGGGAGGCGATATTCCTGAGCCAGCGCGCGCGCCAGCCGCTGCGGTTCGAGCGCCCCCATCTCGACCAGCGCCTCGGCGAGATTCTGCCCCGGCTTTTTGCGCTGCCGCGCTTTTTCCAAATCCTGCTGAGAAACCCAGGATCGGTCAAGCAGAATCGCCTCAAAACTCTTAAGCGCTGTCGCCATCAACTAAATCGCCCGCCCTCGCGCCTTCGACGCTGGCGGCAGCTTATCCCATTTGGATTTAATTAGCCACGTGAGCACAGCCGTTGACAAATATCGAAAATCAAAGGAATCGTCAGAAATGGGTGACGCTCTGGGCTCCCGGACCGGCGGTAAAGCCGTAGTTGATGCCGGTCGATCGTTTGCTCGGCATCGTATGCGCCTCCTCTTTCCATGCGACCAGCTTGCCATCCACGAACTTGAGATCCATGAAGTGACCCTTATCACCCTCTTTGGCGGAGGTGTAAAACAGGGTCGCCGCAAGATCGTTGCTGTTGGCCCGAGTCGCGTAGCTCCAGATCTCGGTATTTTTCCCCGCGTCGGTGCGGATGTCGGGTTCGCCGAAGTGGGCATGAACTTCGGGCATCGATTCGCCCGCTTTGAGCGAGTCTCGCATATGTTGAGTGCGAAGCTGGGTGCCGGCCTGGTATGCCACGCCACATCCGGCTATGGCCAAGATCACCGCTATGACCATGACGGGAAGAAATCGCATCTAAAAGATTTTCACGGTCCGCCAGGGGGCTTGTCAACGCGGGTGTGGAAATTCGCCTCAATCCCTATGCTATAAGAACGAATTCGGTCAATTTCATCAGCTTAGAACCCCGGAAGCCACCTGGGACACACTTCGCAGCAATGGAGATTGTCGATGCGGCGCAAATTACGACTGGTTAAAGACCGGGACTCGCAACCGGCGCCGCGCGCGGCTCTGGTCTATGGGATGCGCCTAATCGACGCGCAGCAGATTGCGTCGATCGAGGATGCACAGGTCAAGCTGGCCGACGGCACTACTTCGCGGGTCACGATGCACATCATCGAGGGTTCGCATTTGCAGATCAGGCGGCAACTGATCCAGAGTATCGACGCTTTCTTCGAATTGTTCGAAGAGGAGTAAGCGTGGAGGTTTGACTGCCATGGCCGAGTTCAAGTTCCTGAAATATGAGAAGCGCGATCACATCGCCTGGATCACGTTGAATCGTCCCGAAGTTATGAACGCGATGCATCCGCCGGCCAGCGTCGAGGGCGAACAAATCTGGAACGACTTTGTCGCCGACAAGGATATGTGGGTCGCGATTTTGACCGGCGCGGGCGAACGCGCATTTTCGGCCGGCAATGATCTGAAATATACCGCCGAACACGGGATGGGACCGTTTCCGAAGGGCGGCTTTCTGGGACTCACAGCGCGCTACGATATCGACAAGCCGATCATCGCGGCGGTTAATGGGTTTGCGATGGGCGGTGGCTTCGAGCTGGCGCTCGCCTGCGATGTGATAATCGCGGCCGAGCATGCGCGGCTGGGATTGCCGGAACCGCGGGTCGGATTGGCGGCCGGAGCCGGCGGAGTGCATCGCTTGCCCCGCCAGGTGCCGCTCAAGATCGCGATGGGCATGATGCTGACCGCCAAACCGATCACGGCCGCCGAGGCTCATCGATGGGGCGTGGTCAATGAAGTGGTGCCGGGCAAGGACCTGTTGGCGGCGGCGCAACGATGGGCTGGCGAAATGATGGAGGGATCGCCGCTGGCTTTGCGCGCAACCAAGTCGATGGCGATGGCGGGACTTGGGCGTCCGGTCGAAGAGGCGCTGGGGCATAAATACGAGATCATGGAACGGTTGATGAAATCGAAAGACGCGGTCGAAGGCCCGCGCGCCTTTTCGGAAAAGCGCAAGCCGAACTGGACCGGAGAGTAG
>DAHVFB010000069.1 GCA_027317185.1 Deltaproteobacteria bacterium | reverse complement strand
TCGATCATCGAATCGGGCGTGACAACGTTGCCGCGGCTCTTGGACATCTTCTGTCCGTCGGCGGCCCAAACCATGCCCTGGTTGCGCAGTACCGAGAACGGCTCCTTGAAGTCGATCAGGCCGGCGTCGTACATCACCTTGGTCCACATTCGCGCGTACAGCAGATGCATCACGGCGTGCTCCGCACCACCGATATAAAGATCGACCGGCAGCCAATAATCGGCCGCCGCGCGCTCGAACGGCGCTTGATCGCTATGGGGCGAGGCGAAGCGCAGGAAGTACCATGACGAGCAGGCGAAACCGTCTAGCGTATCGGTTTCGCGCTGCGCCGGTCCGCCGCATTGGGGGCAGGTGGTGTTGACGAACTCGGGTACATTGGCGAGCGGCGATCGTCCGGTACCCGAGGGTTGGTAATCCTTCATATCGGGCAGCGCGACCGGCAGGTCCGCTTCGGGCACCGGTACCGCAACGGGGGGTCTGGCCTGCAATATGTTCAGGACGGTATCCGACTGTGGGTCGCCAGTGCTGGGCTCGAAACCACACGCCCCATGACAATATAAAATCGGGATTGGCGCACCCCAGTAGCGCTGGCGCGAGATCAGCCAATCGCGCATGCGGTAACTCACCGTTCGCCGCCCGATGCCGTGATCCTCAACCCACTGGCATACCGCGGCCACCGCGTCCGCGGTCTTGAGGCCATCGAGGAAGGCTGAATTGACGGTGACGCCGTGCTCGCCAAAGGCGCGATCGCCATCCGGCGTGCTGCCGTCGAGCGGCGCCGTCACGCGCGGAATCGGGAGCGCGTACTTGCGGGCGAATTCGAAGTCGCGTTGATCCTCGCCGGGCGCGGCCATGATCGCGCCGGTCCCGTAGCCCATCAGAACGTAGTCGGCGATCCAGATCGGGATATCTTCGTTCGAGAATGGGTTTAAGGCGTACGCGCCGGTAAATACCCCGGTCTTTTCCTTGATCGTCGAGAGCCGTTCGATTTCGCTCTGGCGGCGCGCCTGATCGACGTAGGCTTCGACCGCGGGACGCTGCGCCGCGGTGGCGATTTGCGCCACCAGCGGATGCTCGGGCGCGAGCACCAGGAATGAGACGCCGAACACGGTGTCGGGACGGGTGGTGAAAAAGCGCACCGTTTTATCGGGATGACCGCTCACCGCGAAGCCGATCTCGGCGCCCTCCGAACGGCCAATCCAGTTGCGCTGCATCAGCTTGATCGGCTCGGGCCAATCGACCAGGTCGAGGTCTTCGAGCAGCCGGTCGGCATAATCGGTGATTTTGAAATACCACTGTTCGAGGTCTTTTTTGGTGACCGCGGTATCGGGATGGCGCCAGCAGCAGCCGTTGACCACCTGCTCGTTGGCCAGGATGGTGCGGCATTGCTCGCACCACCATTGCGACCCCACCGCGCGGTAGGCGAGACCGCGCTGATACATCAGCAGGAAAAACCACTGCGTCCATCGATAGTACTCGGGCGCGGACGAGTTTATCTCGCGGGTCCAATCGTAAGCGCAACCCGACAGCTTCAACTGGCGTTTGAAGTTCGCCGCATACTGCGGAACGGTCTGCTTGGGATGTGATCCCTTGAGCAGCGCCTCGTTCTCGGCCGGCAGACCGAAGGCGTCCCAGCCCATCGGATGCAGGACGTTATAACCCGTCATCCGTTTGAATCTGCCCACCACATCCGAAGGCACGTAGTTGTGCAGATGCCCAACCGACAGTCCGTTGCCGGAGGGATAGGGGAACATCTCCAGCAGGTAGAATTTTGGGCGCGAGCGATCGTCGCCGGTCAGGTACAGATCCTGCCGTTCCCATTCGGATTGCCAGAAGGGTTCGATTTTAATTGGGTCGTAGCGTTCTTCCATCTTTTGTCTATCGTGCGAAGAGAAATTTGAAGCGGCCCTTATTTCTTGCGGCAGACGGTGACGCCATCGGCAAACGGCAGCATCACGGCCTCGACCCGGCTGTCGTTTGCCACCAGATCGTTGACCTGGCGCACGCCTACGGTTTCGCCATCCTGATCGGACTTATCGAAGATGCGCGCCCCCCACAGCACGTTGTCGAGCAGAATCAAGCCGTTGGGCCGGGTATGCTTGAGCGCCGCTTCGTAATAGGCGCAGTAGTCGCTTTTGTTGGCGTCGATGAACGAAAAATCGAAAATCGTGGTGGCGGGCAGGGCTTTAAGGGTGTCGAGCGCGGGACCGAGCTTGAGGGTGATCTTGCTGGCGACTCCAGCCTTCTCCCAATAGCGCTGGGCGACCGAGGTCCATTCCGCGCTGACGTCGCAGCACAGCAGATGACCATCCGCGGGCAGAGCCCGTGCAACGATCATCGAGCTATAGCCGGTAAAGGTACCGACTTCGAGCGCGGACTTTGCGCCGATCGCGCGAACCAGCAGGCCGAGCAGGGTGGCCTGTTCGGAGGCGGTCTGCATGCATGGCAGCCAGCCGCCAAGTTTGGCCGTCTCGGCTTCGAGCTCGGTGCGGAGCGGATCCCGATTATGACCATGGTCAATCACGTATTTGTAAATTTCGTCGTTAAGCGCAATGAACTTGGACGGCATCGGTGCACTCCTGCAAGTTGAATCGTTAAGAGGTGAATTCTAACACGAAAGTTTGGCGATTCCCGCTAGCGCCCGGGCGCGAAGCCGGCAGGCGTTGGGAAATGCCGTCGAGCCTCATGGCAATTCCGTCTTCGGCCGCTTCCAATCGCGTGCGCTTGACCCACGTTAACCGCGCGGTTAATAATTGTTAACCGGGTGGATAACAAATGCGGGCGCACGATCTGGAGACTACTCGAAAAAAAATTTTGCGGGCGGCGCTGGCCGAGTTCTCGGCCAACGGTCCGCAAGGGGCGCGCACCGCCGCAATCGCACGGCGGGCCGGCGTGAACAAGCGGATGCTGTTCTATTGCTTCGGATCGAAGGCCGGGCTTTATCGCGAGGTGCTGCGGCATAAGCTGGCTCAGCGCGCCAGTATCATGGAAAGCACGCCCGAAGATCTTGGTAGCGCGCTGGTGCATTGGTTCGACAATGCCGCGCGCGATCCGGTGTGGATACGCCTGCTCCATTGGGAGGCGCTGGCCACCGGCGGCGGTACGGTGGCGGCCGAGGAGCGTCGCAAGCTGTTCGATCAGGCGCTGGCGATATTCCGGCGCTGGATCGAACGCGGATCGCTGGAAAAGGAAGTCGATCCCGCCCAGTGGATGATCTCGATGCTGGGACTGACCATATTCCCGCTGGCCTTTCCACATATCGTCCGGCTCGCCACCGGGCTGGCTTCGGACGATGCAGCCTTCAAGGCGGAAAGACACGAATTTTTGCGCTGGATCGCGGGCCGTATCGGCGGCGGCGCGATTACGGCAAATGCAGTAGCAGGTGAAAGCGAGGCCGGGACCGCGCATGCTTCAGCGGCGCGGGTCGATGGCGCCAACCCATGAATTTTGCCGCCAAACTTTGGATCTCGCTCAAATCTCACCCGTTGAGGGCCATGTTTGCAGCCTTCGTGCTGGCCGGTCTGATCATCGAGGGTGTCCGCTACTGGAACTATGTTCAGTCCTACGTCGCGACCGAGGACGCACAAACCGAGGCCGACATTTCGCCGGTTGGATCGCGAATCCAGGGTACCGTCATCGGAGTTCACGTCAAAAGCACGCAAAGGGTCGAAGCGGGCCAGCTCGCGGTGGAGCTTGACCCGCGCGACTACAAACTGGCGGTCGATCGGCAACGGGCCGCCCTTGCCGAGGCCGCCGCACTGACTGGGTCGGCGCAAAGCAGCTATGTCGCCGCCACCGCCAAGGTGAATAAGGATCGCGCGCGCGAAGCGAGGGCGCAGTCCGATGCCCGCCGCTACACGGCTCTGCTCAAGGAGCACGTGGCCTCGGCCGAGCAGTACGACAATATTATCAGCGCCGAGATGGTGGCGGTGGCTACGGTGCAGGCGGATGAAGCTGCGGCCGCCGCTGCCTTGAAAAACGTCGCGGTGCGGCAGGCCGCCATCGCGGCGGCGCAGGTGGCATTGGACGAGGCGCTACTTAATCTGAGCTACACGAAAATCCATTCGCCGGTAGATGGAATCGTCGGCAACAAGACGGTTGAAATTGGCGAGCGGGTGCAGCCCGGACAAGGGTTGTTTTCCGTCACCTCGCTCGATGACCTGTGGGTGACCGCGAATTTCAAGGAGACCTGGATCGGGGAACTTCACCCCGGCCAGCGCGCGACAATCCATGTCGATGCGCTGGGGCGCGATTTCGACGGCTATGTTGAAGGCCTCGGCGGCGCGACCGGCGCGCTCTATAGCCTGTTGCCGCCCGAGAATGCGACCGGCAACTGGATTAGGGTGGTGCAGCGGCTCCCGGTTCGTATTCGATTCGATCACGGACAGGACCCGCCAACCCATCTGCGTCCCGGCCTATCCGCGGAAGTGAAAGTCTGGCTAAAGGCGGCTGACGATGCGCCGCAGGATCGGAACAGGACATCATCATGGCAGCCAGTCCGAGCACGCTAACCGCTTTGCCGGCGGCCGCTCCGTCAGCCGGCAAATGGCTGATCACCGCCTCGATCATGTGCGGGACGGTGCTGTCGGTGATGGACGTGAGCATCGTGAACGTGGCGATGCCGCATATGATGGGCAGCTTCGGCCAGGACCTGCTCACGATCACCTGGGTCTCCACCGCCTACAGTATCGCCGAGATGATCATGATCACGATGACGGCGTGGTGGAGTGCTCTGCTCGGGCGCAAGCGGCTTTTCGTCGGTTCTATGATCCTGTTCACGGTGGGTTCGGCGATGGCCGGCACGGCGCAGAATTTCCATCAGATGCTGTTCTGGCGGGTGGTGCAGGGCGCCGGCGGAGGCAGTCTGATTCCAAGTTCGCAGGCCATCCTGCGCGAGACTTTTCCGCCGACCGAGCAGGGGATGGCGATGGCGATCTATGCGATGGGGGTGATGCTGGCGCCGGCTTTCGGCCCGGTGGCCGGAGGATGGCTGGTCGATCATTATGGATGGCGCTGGATTTTTTATATCAACATCCCGATTTGCCTGGTCGGCATTCTCATGACCAGCGCATTCGTGCGCGATCCGGTGTATCTCAAGCGCGGCCTGCTGCGGGTCGATTGGGCCGGAATCGGCCTGCTCACGGCTGGACTCACGGCGATGCAGATCGTGTTGGAGCGGGGCCAGGACGTGGACTGGTTTGCGTCGAACTGGATTGTACTGGGGACCATCGTCGCGGTTTTCGGTCTCGGCGGGCTGTTGGTGTGGGAGTTTTACGCCGAAGAGCCGGTGGTCGATTTCCGGCTTTTCCGTAATCTTCAACTCAGTGTCGGATCCGCGATGGGTGCGTTGCTGGGCTTCGTGCTGTACGGGTCCACCTTCATAATCCCGCAGCTAACCCAGGACCTGCTCGGCTATACGGCCTACGCGGCCGGTATGGTTCTGATGCCGCGGGCGGCCACCATGTTCCTGCTGATGCCGCTGATGGGCGCAATTTATAATCACGTCAATCTCAGGGTTAACACCTTCGTCGGTCTGGCCGTGCTCGCGATCGGGCAGTGGCAGCTTTGTCATCTGTCGCTCGAGGCGGGTTACTGGACTTTTCTTGTGCCGCTATTGCTGCTGGGCGGCGGGCTGGGCAGTACCATGGTTCCGCTCAGCACGATTTCGCTCAGCACGGTGCCGCGGCCGCGGATGACCGCAGCCGCGGGCCTGTACACCCTGACGCGGCGGGTAGCCGGAAATCTCGCGTACGCGGTGATCGCAACGATCGTCGCTCGCCGCACCCAGTTTCATCACTCGCGGCTGGTGCATAGCGTGAACGGCGCGGCACCTATCTTCCGGCAGGCGCAGGCCGGCATTCAGGCGCGGATGTTCCAATTCGGCTACAGCCGGCCCGACGCTCATCACAGCGCGCTGGCGCTGATCGGAAACTCGCTGAACCGGCATGCGACCATGATGGCCTATAACGATGCGAACTGGGTTTCCATGATGATGGCGATAGCTGTGCTGCCATTGATCCTGCTGCTGCCCAAACGGGCCCCGATGGTCGCCGTCGGGGAGGGCGCGCATTGATTCAGGGAAGGAGGTTGCATGAACGAGCAGACGGTTACCTTCAAGTCGGATGGCCTCACGCTCGAAGGACGGCTCGCTGCGCCTGAGTCGGACGCTCCGATGCATGGGGCGGTGGTCTGTCATCCGCATCCGCTGTATGGCGGCTCGATGGATAACAACGTGGTGCGGGCGATTCTCGAGTCGCTATGGGCGCTCGGATTCGCGACCCTGCGCTTCAATTTTCGCGGCGTGGGCCGCAGCGAAGGTAAGCACGGTGGCGGCGGCGCGGAGATCGAAGATGCGATCGCCGCGGTCAGGTTCCTGAGCGAACAACCGGGGCTGCGCAAGGACGGTATCGTGCTGGCCGGCTATTCATTTGGGGCGCGCGTATCCGTCATCGCCGCGCCTCGGCTGGCCGAAGTCGCTGCGGTCGTCGCGGTGGCGTTGCCGGTCTCGGTGATGGAGCCGCCGGATGTTGCCGAATGGGACAAACCGTTGGTGCTGATTGCCGGCGATCGCGATTCATTTTGCAAGACGAACGATCTGGAAGCCTTTCACCGGAAAATTGCACGACCTTCCACGCTCAAGTTGATAGCGGGCGCCGATCACTTCTTTGCCGGATTCGAGGCCGAGCTGAGCGGCGCGTTAACCTCCGCCCTGAGCGACACCCGCTTCGCCTAAGGGCCTGAGGAACCGGTATCGTTTGCAGCCTGTGCGATCGCATTGAAGGGATCCGATGGTTGGGACTTCGCCAGTTCGATAATCCGACCAATCGTTGCGCGGGCGTCTCCATGGTTCATTCGATCAAGTTTCGCGAAATCCCCTAGCTGATGAAAATAGATCAGATAATTGATCAAGACCGCGTTATTTAGCGGCTCACGGTCGAGATCGAAGCGTTCGAGTCCCGACAACTCAGGTTTCAGTGCCGCATAATCCGCTTTGATTTTAGCGAACATCGGCTCGCGATCCTTGATGATCTCAGAGTGCGTACGCTTGCTCTGATAAAGACGCAGCAGCCGCGCCTGCGCTTGCAACAGGAAGGAAGCGAAGCGCAAATCGCTGTCCAGTATGCCGCGGGCCGCGATCGCATCGGCGGATCCGGCGCCCTCGGTCGCGGTGAAAAAATCGACCGCGCCACGGCTGCCAACCCAGCTTGCCGCCGACTCGTCGAACATCACGTCGCTGGCGACGAAAAACGTACGATGAAACAATTCGTGGATAATAACGCCAGCCAGTTCGACCCGCTTCAGCTTCAGCAGATTCGACAGCAGCGGATCGTTGAAGAATCCAAGGGTCGAAAAGGCGACCGCGGGCCGTACAAAAGTATCGTAGCCGGAGTCCTCGAGACTTTTGGCCTCGTCCAGCGCCGCCTGCTTATTGAAGTATCCCCGATAGGGCACGCTGCCCACGATCGGGAACCACCAGGTGACCGGCGTCAGCGAATCGCGTGGCGCCGCCATCACCACCCATACGATCGCGCCGCTGTCGATCTGTGTGACGCTCGCATAGGCGCCGCCGACCTTGAGCCCGAGCCGGTCGCGCGCGAAATCGCGCACCTTGAGCACCGTTTCGAGCCTGGTTCGGGTGGCGGACGGCAAATCGGGACGTGCGAGCACCTGCTTGATCGGCTGACGATTCCATAACAGCCGCCCTTCTTCATAAGCGCCGCGAAGGATATAGCCGACCTCGCATCCCGAGGTGCAGCTTCCGAGAATCGCGACCGCGGCCAGCGCGAGCAGCCATCGATAGCGGCCAACAGCGGGAAAGCGGCGGCCGAAACGCATCGTCAACATCGCAGAGCTATTCAGCCGTTTGCAGCGCGCCGTATTGCAGTTCGAACAAACGGTAGTACAGGCCGCGCTGATCGAGCAGTTCGCTATGCGTGCCGCTTTCGCGCAGGATGCCGTTGTTCAGCACCACGATTCGATCGGCGCTCTGGATGGTGGACAGGCGATGGGCGATCACCAGCGCGGTGCGGCCGGTCAGCAGTTGTTCGAGCGCCAGTTGCACCAGATGCTCGGTTTCGCTGTCGACGTTCGAGGTCGCCTCATCCATCACCAGGATGCGCGGATCGTATGCCAGCGCGCGCGCGAACGATAATAACTGCCGCTGCCCGGAGGAAAAATTAGCGCCGCGTTCCCGTACCTCTTCTCGTAAAGCGGCCGGCATCCGTTCGACAAAGCGCCAGGCTTGCGCGCGCTTGAGGGCCGCTTCGACCTCCGTCTCGGTCATCTCCGCGCGCCCCAGCCGAATGTTCTCGGTGATGTCGCCGGCGAACAGAAACACCTCCTGCTGGACCAATCCGATCGTGCGGCGCAGTTCGGTCAAGTCCCATTCACGGACGTCTACCCCATCGACCAGAATGCGTCCGGCACTGACGTCATAGAAGCGCGTCAGCAATTTGATGATGGTGGTTTTGCCCGAACCGGTGGCGCCCACGATCGCCACCTTCTGGCCACGCTCGACCGTGAGGCTTAGATTCTTAAGTACCGGTTCGCCGGATCGATAGGCGAAATCCACGTTTTCGAACACGATCGAACCGGTGCGATTGGCGATCCGCGCCGGCCGCGGCGGACTGATCACCTCCCGCTCTTCGAGCAAATCCTCGATGCGCTCCATGGCCGCCATCGCGGACTGCATAACGGTATACTTCTGCGACATTTCGCGCAGTGGATTGAAGAACTTCTGCGTATAGTCCATGAAGGCGACCAGGGTGCCGAGCCCGATCAGATTACGGATCACGGAACCGCCGCCGGCCCACAGAATAATGCCAATGGTAATCGCGCTGAGGGCCTCGACCGAAGAGAACAGGCCGGCCTCATAGATATTGGCCAGCATCAGCGATTCCCGCGCGCGCAGATTAAGTTGATCGAATTCGCGGCGGCTTTCACGCTCGCGGGTGAATAACTGGATCACCGCCATCCCGGCCAACGATTCTGAAAGATAGGCGTTGAGCGCGGCCAGCCGCTCGCGAATCTGGCGGTACACCACGCGCGCGCGCACGCGAAAGAAATTCACGAACACCAGCAGCGGCGGAATCGCGCACAGCGTCCATAGGGCCAGCCGGATATCGAGCGAAAACATGATCGCGACGATCGCCACCAGGGTCAGCACGTCGTTGAAGATGGTGAGCGAACCTGCATTGACCATCTCGCTGATGGCATCGATATCGGTGGTCATGCGGCTGACCAGGCGGCCCACCGGCGTGCGATCGAAAAATGCCATCGGCAGATGCTCGACATGCTTGAATAGCGTCGTGCGCAGATCCGACATGCTGTACTGCGCAACCATCATGGTCAGATAAAACTGTCCGTAAAAGGTCGCGAATTCACCCGCCAGCATCGCCGCGTAGAGCAGGCCCATCGCGAGCAGTCCGTGGCCACCGGTGATCGATACGATCGGCCGCAGCCATCCAGGCGCCGCACGGCGATGCCGCGGGTCGAGGAAGATGTCGATGGTGAGTTTGACCAGATAGGGCTGGGTAAGCGCAAAGATGGTGTTGAGCGGCATCAGAATCACGGAGATCCAGAACAGCTTCTGGTACGGACGCACGAAGCTCCACACCCGACGCAGCAGCGTGGTTTCGCCGACCCGCTCAAGCTTCTTTTCTTCGCGAATATCCATGGCCGGCTAATACTGCGCCAGTTCCTCCTCAAGCAGTTGACGATGGAACAGCTCGGCATAGATTCCACGGCGCGCCATCAGTTCCTCGTGCGTGCCGCGCTCCGCGATTTCGCCTTTGTCGAGCACGATAATCTGATCGGCGTCGCGGACGGTGGAGGCCCGATGCGATACCACGATGGTGGTATGGCCGCGTACGCTCTGGCTCAGGCTTTCAAGCACCGATCGCTCGGTTTCGGTATCAACCGACGATAGGGCGTCATCGAGCACGACGATTGACGGGTTATAGGCGAGCAGCCGCGCAATCGTGACGCGTTGCTTCTGCCCGCCCGAGAGCGACATGCCGCGTTCGCCCACGATCGTATCGAGACCGCGCGGCAGCACCGCGATATCGTTATCCAGTCCGGCGACGTGAGCAGCTTGTGCGATTTCGTCCGGCGACGCCTCGATTCGCCCGAACGCAATGTTACGCGCCAGCGTGTCCGAGAACAGTAACGGCTCCTGCGGCACCACGCCCACCGTCCGGCGCAATGCGCCGAGCGGCAATTCACGAAGGTCTCGCCCGTCGATGGTTACCCGTCCGACGGTCGGGTCGATCAGCCGCGTGAGCAGTTTGATCATGGTCGATTTACCGGATCCGGTCCGGCCCACGATCGCGAGCTTTTCGCCGGCGCCTACCTTCACATTGATGTTGCGCAGCGCATACACCGGTGCGGTGCCGTTCGGATCGCCATCGCGATCCGCGAAGTAGCTGAAATAGACCCCCTCCCACGCAGCCGCGCCGGTGGCCTGTAACTTGAAGTTGCCGTTTTCCTCCACCATCGCGGACGAGGTGGTTTCGAAAATTTCCTGCAGCCGCTTCATCGCCGCCCGGCCGCGCTGGTAAACCGAGATGGTCCAGCCGAGCGAAGTGGTCGGCCATGCGAGGGCGACCAGGTAGGTCATGAAAGCGACCAGATCGCCGATCGAAATTCGATGCTTCATCACCAGCGAGCCGCCATAGATCAGCACGATCATGGTGGATGCCGCCGCCGCGCCGCGAATCATCGGCAACAGAGCACCGCGAATCCTGGCCAGGGCGAGTCCCTGCTCGTTGTAGGCATCGTTAAGTTTGCGGAACTGAGCGGCGTGATGCTCTTCCAGGGTGTAGGCCTTTACAATATGTATGCCGGCCAGGCTTTCCTGAATTTTGGCGCCAATCGCTCCGATGCCTTCCTGCAAATGCAGGCTGCGGTCCATGATCGAATGCGACATCCGGTACATCACGACAAACAGAATCACATAAGGCGTGACTGAGGCGGCGGTCAGACTGGCGCTCAAGGACAGCATCACGGACAACGACAAAACCCATACCAGCGGAGTGCTGGTGAAGCTCAGCACGCCGAGTCCGATCATCATGCGCACGGCGGTCAAATCGTTGATCAGGCGTGACATCAGGTCGCCGGTCTTGAGCCGCTCGTAAAAACCGGGGCCGAGTTTGACCAGATGCGCGAACAGATCGTTGCGCAGATTGTATTCGATATCGCGGCCGCAATTGAAAATCACGAAGCGCGAGAACCATCGCGCGGTCCCACCCAGGATTGCGGCGGCGCAGATCAGCTTCACGATGAATGCGAGCTGCGCGGGCCGGTCCGCCTGGATAGCGTTGATCGCCTCGCGCACCAGATAAGGAATCGTCATGCCAAGGACGGCGGTCGCGAGCGTGCAAAAAACGCCGAAGAGGTAGCGATGCCAATAACGGCCGATGTAACGGAGCAGGCGTTTCATTTCGCCCGAAACAGGCTAGCAGTTATTCGGGATAAGGTAACGCGATGCGAGGCGTCGGCTCAACGACCGCGGACCTTCAGCCCTGCCGGCCGCCGCTCAAACGCCGCTCATACAACTTCGCATATTTCAAGAATACGTAAAATGCCGAGGCCATCGCAGCATACAATCCCCGGCCGCCGTCGCGAAACCCTCCGCGCAGCAGGTAGAAATTGAAGAAGCGCCAGGCCGGGTTCGCGAACATCTTTAGCACCGTCAGCGGACCGGGATCATGCTCCGCCGCCGCCCGCGTACTGAAGCGATTCATGGTCGCTACATGGTCCGCGATATCGAGATAGCTGAAATGCAGAATCGGCGCGTGCAGCGTATGCCCCAGGCGTCCCGCCACCACCACCTTGTCGTGCGGGTCGCGGCCGCCGATATGGGCTTTGAGCCGGCGGAACAGCCGCACCGGCCGATCCGGATAAACCGGGCGCGTATAATAATGTCCGAGTTGGTACAGCACGCGCCGAATCTGGTAGCCGTCGGCGGCGCCGGAGGCGTTGACGATCGCGCTGATCTCGCGCCCGAGTTCGTACGTGGCCTGCTCGTCGGCGTCCATCAGGAGCACCCATTCGCCGCTGGCATGATCGAGGGCGAACTGCTTCTGATCGACGTAATTGGTGAAGGCGCGCTGAATGACCGTCGCGTTCATGGCACGCGCGATCTCAACCGTGCGGTCGCTGGAGAATGAATCCACCACGATCAGCTCGTCGCAGAAAGCGGCGCTGCGCAGGCATTGCGCGATGAGTTGCTCCTCGTTGAGCGTCACGGTAATCAGCGAGATGCGGTTACCGTTATCGCTCACAGTGGCTGCTCCAGTTCCGTGAGGAAGGGTGACGCCGACTCGCGCGCCCGCTCATATGCCGGCCGGTCGATTTTCCCGCGCATCAGTTCGACCCGCAGAAAGAGGAAATAGGTCTGAATTACGTCCGAGCGGCAATAGCGATGAATCTCATCCACTCTGCCGGCCTCGTAAAGCCCCTGCACTTGCGAGCCCTCGATCGCGCCCTTGCCCGGCATCCCGATCATCTTGAGCAGCAAATCCAGTCCGCCGCGAATCCTGACCGCGCCATAATTGGTCAGGTACTCGTGCAAATCCAGATGCCGCGCGCCGGCATAACGGTAACGTGGCGAATTCGATTCGGCGAAATAGTTCGGCGCGGCGATGCCATGACGCAGCGCCGCCAGTTCCAGCACCGGCAGGTCGAAGTTACGTCCGTTGTAAGTAACCAGGCATCCTTTGAAACGCTCGACGCGGGTCCAGAATTCGCGCGCCAGCGCTTCCTCCGAGTAGTCCGCAGCCGCAAGGCTCTCGACCGATTGCAAAATGAAATCCTCGCCGACGTTGCCGATCGCGATCGAAATCGGGACGTGCAATGACATCGGCGCGAAGTCCTTGCCCGACTCTTCGATGAAGCGGCGGTATACCTCGTCGTCGGAAATTCCATCGGCGGCATGGAAGGCCCGCCTCAGAAGCTGCTTGTCGATCCGGGTTTCAATGTCGAATACGGCGAAGGTCATCTTCGAGCCTGCCGTCTCCTGACCTCGATTTTCATCGTGCGCCCCGTGCGGGCGGTTCAATTGCGATGCTCAATTTGCGCGAGCACCTGGGTCGCGATCTGCCGGAAACGGATGCTGGCCGGGTGATCGGGGTTTGTCGACGCCAGCGGCGCGGCGCGATCGCCGCCTTCGCGCAGCTCGCGAAAGATCGGGATTTCGCCGAGGAACGGCACGCCTAGCTCATCCGCCAGCTTCGCTCCGCCGCCATGATTAAAGATGTCATGCCGGTGGCCGCACTTGCCGCACTCGTAATAGCTCATGTTCTCGATTACGCCCAGCACCGGCACGTTAACTTCGCTGAACATCGCCATCCCGCGCCGCACGTCAACCAGCGCCAATTCCTGGGGCGTGGTTACGATTACGCCGCCGTCGAGCGCCGCCCGCTGCGTGATCGTCAGTTGCGCGTCACCGGTTCCGGGTGGCAGGTCCAGCACCAGACAATCGAGCTCGCCCCACTCGACGTTGAAGAGAAATTCGCTTTCGAGCTTGGTGACCATCGGTCCGCGCCAGATGACCGCGGTATCCTCATTGATAAACAACGCCATTGAGACGTAGCGGATGCCGAAGCGGTCGAGTGGCACAATCCGCTTTTCGGCCGTGACGCGGATTTCCTGATCGGCGCCCAGCATCATGGCGACGCTGGGCCCATAGACGTCGGCGTCCATCAGCCCGACCCGCCGTCCGAGCGAGGAGATCGCCAGCGCCAGATTTACCGCCACGGTCGATTTGCCGACGCCGCCCTTGCCGCTCGCAACTGCGACAATAGTCTTGACGCCGGGAATCGATCGCCGTTGCAAGCCCGCCGCGGCGCGTGGCGGCGGCGCTTTTTCGACGGTCACCTCAACCGCGGGCACGCCACCCATCGCGGTGACCGCCTGTTTGATGTTATCGACAATTTGCACGATCAACTCGGGCTTGGCGGCGGGCGGATTCAGGATAATCTTTACGCCATGATGCGCGACCTCGATATCCTTGATCATCCCGAACGAGACGATGTCACGCGTAAAGCCCGGGTACTTGATCTTTTTAAGCTCGGTCAGAATTTCGTTGGGAGTTGGCATGGGTTCGGATGCAACGAGAGCCTGCGAAGTTGACGTTAAGAGGTCTGAATTTGACTCTGATGGTATCATCCGGCGGACGGCGGCAAAACTGCGATCAGCAAAACCGGGAGCTCTTAGCTTATGAAAGAGAGCAGAGGTAGCATAGCCGTCAGGCACGCGCCTGCCCACGAGGGCATTTCGTTTGCGGCGCGCGGACTGGCGGCGCGGCTAAGCGCGATGCTGGGAGTCGAAATTGTTTCGTCGCCTGTTCCCGGCCTGGCCGGCCATACCGTGATCGTCGAGCTTGATCCTCAAGCGCCGCAACATGATCCGGCCGCTGAGACTCCGCTTTCCGGAGATAGCTTCAGAATCAAAGCCGATCAGAAGAAAATCGAGATTGTCGGCGCCAGTGGCCGCGCCTTGCTGTATGCGATCGGCAGCCTGTTCGAGGAACTGGGCGCCACCTTTGCGCCGTGGCGCGAGCCCGCATTTCCGCAGCACATCGAGGCGGCCGCATTGCGGCGGATCGTTTCGCGAACCGTCGCGCCGGCGTTCGATCGCCGCGCCTTCGTCTCGGACCTGATGACCTGGCATTACTCGGATCCGGCCCGCCTTGAAGAGCATCTGAGTCACGATCGTTTATTCGTCCCGTGGATGACCGCGCGCGGAATGAATGCTTTCATGTTTATCCGCCATACCCAGGATACGCAGCTTCGGATCGATCAGCTCAATCCGCTGCTCTCACGATTTAAGATCGATGCGGAATATGGCGGCCATATCGTGCAACTGCTGATGCCGCGAGAGCTGTTCGCCTCGCATCCGGAGTTTTTCGCCGCAGGCGTCGCCGCAGGCGATAATGGCGCGCGGACGCAACGCGGCAACTTCTGTGTTTCCAATCCGGAGGCGCTGGCGATCGTGCGGGACAATGCAATCGCCTATGTTCGCGATTATCCGGAGAACCGGATGCTGCACGTGTGGGGCGCGGACTTGCGCGACGGCGGATGGTGCCGCTGTACACAATGCACCGCGCTTTCGCCGCAACTCCAATATATGAAGGTGGTCGATACGGTTGGCGCGGCGCTGGCGCAGGCGGGGATCGAAATTCCAGCCGCTTATCTGGCGTACCATGACACGCTGGAGCCGGACCCGGCGCTGCGTCCGCGCGACAACGTATGGTTGGAATGGGCGCCGCGCGAGCGCTGCTACGCGCACGCGATCGACGATCCGGCCTGCGTGCTCAATCGTAAATATTTTCAGTGGCTGCGGCAGTACCTCGACATTTTCGAAGGCCGGGCGATGATTTTCGAATACTACGCCGATGCGATCCTGTTCGGCGGTCTTGGCTGTGCGACGCCCGACGTGATCGTGCGCGACCTCAAGGCCTACCATCGCCTGGGCATCCGATCGATTTCGTGCCTCACCTTTGGCGCCTTCAGCGTCTTCGCCTATCCGATCAATCTTGAAGTGTTTGCCCGCGCCGCGACTTCGCTGGAAACCGATGCGGGCGGGATCGTCGCCGAGCTTGCGCGCCTGCGCTATCCGCACTGCGCCGCCGAAATCACGCCGGCCTATCGCGCGATTGCGCGGGCGTCCGCGATGGCGCTGCGCTATGGCGACATTCTTCGTCCATTCAACGATGAAGCGCAGTTGTCTTTAGACGAGATCAAAGGGGCGCATCATGAGTTGCAGCATGCGATCGAGGCGGCCGATCATCTGATCAAGCACAATCGCGAACCGATGCTGATTGCGGAAAGTGAGCTCTGGCGCTACAGCCGTGACGCGCTGGCCGCCGTCGGAAACTATATCGCGGCGCTCGCCGAGCAGGGCGCTGCACGCGAGGCCGCCGGCCAGCCGGCGATAGTCCAGCTTGCAAGCGCCTTCGATCGCATGAGTGCGATCGCTCCCGAATTCAAGGGCACCTGGGGCAGCTACGATTTTGAACGTTTCGCGCAGGTCTGGCTGGACGGACTGCGTCGCCGGCTGCATGAACAGCAGCCGCGGGACGACAATATAACGCCTGCGGTTTGAGCGCTCGGGCGACAGGGGCGTGAAGGAACATCAACAGGAGAGATCGATGGATGAGCTTCCGCTGAGTGGCGTGCGAGTGATCGATCTTGGACAAATCTATGCCGCGCCTTACTGCACCATGCAACTGGCCGCGATGGGCGCTGAAGTGATCAAAATCGAAGCGCCCAAAATCGGTGAAGGCTTGCGCTTCGCCGCCGCCGATGCAGGCAAAACCAATTACGCCTTCCTGATGCTTAACGCGAACAAGAAATCGGTGACCTTGAATCTCAAGGATCGGCGCGGGCGCGATCTGCTGCTTAAGCTGCTTGAGCGGGCTGACGTGATGGTCGAAAACTTTGCGGCCGGGGTGATGAAATCGTTCGACCTGGCCTATGAGGATATACGCGAGCGTTTTCCGCGGCTCATCTATGCGTCAGCCAAGGGATATGGCGCCGACAGCCGCTTCGCCAGACTCGGCGCGATGGATACCTGCGTCCAGGCCGCGTGCGGAATGATCGCCGCGACCGGCATGCCCGACAGCGGCGGTGTAAAAACGCCCGCGACGCTGATTGATATGGGCACCGGCAGCCATCTGACCAGCGCCATCCTCGCGGCCTTGCTGTCGCGCGCCCGCACCGGTCGCGGGCTTAAGGTTGAGGTCGCGATGTTCGATATCGCAGTGCCGGGGATGACCACGGTCTATTCCGCTGCGCTACAGGGGAAAAAAATTCGCCGCGCTGGAAATCGTCACGCGGGCGTCTGCCCCTCGAACGTTTACCGGACCGCCGATGGTGCGGTGTTGATTTTCTGTCTTAGCGAAAAGCATTGGCGGGAACTTGCGGCCATGATCGATCGTGCGGACCTGATCGCCGATCCTCGCTTTCGCGATCACGCGGCGCGGCTGAAGATCGCTGGTGAGGTTGACGCGATCGTCGAGCGCTGGACCGAAAGCCGGCCGCGCGACCAAATTATCGATCAGTTGATCGCAAGCGGAATCCCGGCTGCCCCGGTGCGCACGGTCGAAGAGGTTATAGCCGATCCCGAATTGCGCGAGCGTGGAGCGCTGCTGGAAAGCCACTATCCCGACTACGGTGCGATCTCGGTTCTGGGGCTTCCCTACAAACTTGGACTGAGCAGCTTGAGTCCGACACCGCCGCCGGCGTTGGGTGCGAATACCGGGGAAATTCTGAATCAGATTGGGATCGACGAAAACGCGATCACTCGGCTGCGGGCTGAAGGCGTGGTCTGAGCAAGCTTTCTACTCAGCGGTCAGTTACCGGTGTCGGCCTGCTTAACTCCGTGACGGCGTGGCCGTCCCGGGGGGAATGCGCTGGCCCGCCGCTCGCGTGGTTTGCGATTGAGCGCGTCGAGCAGCCGAAAGGTACCGTCGCGCACCAATTCCATCACCCAGAGCAAAGCCAGACCGAAAGCGATTGCGATTCCCTGCAGAACCTCGCCGAAAATCTGGAAGGGGGTAAGACGGTCAGGTTTATAGTCACTATCTTCCGGCATCAAAATCAACTGTAAAGATTGCCCTTGCGGATAGCAACAACCTGCAGTCGTAAAGGCGCGGGTTGCGCAAAGGTCTCAGCAATACAATCACTTCCACTTCTCCTGACTGACCTGGCTGAAGTTGCTTCGCCTTTGTTTCGTTTCCCTAGGTTATCCTTGCTTATCAACAAAATGGTTCAACGCTCGGAATTTCTCTTGACTGTAGTGGGATAGAGTGGGATGTTGTGGGTCACTAGGGTGGGGATCGGTGTTCAACAGCGGTATCAGTGGCAGATTCGATCATACGATCGACGAAAAAGGGCGCGTCTCGCTGCCCGCCCGTTTCCGCGAAGCGCTGCAACAGGAACAGAACGAATCCATCTTCATCACCAATTTTTCGTTGGCCGGCGAACGCTGCCTGCATGTTTATCCACCGGCCGAGTGGCAGCGCACCATCGGCAAGCTCCATCAACGCCCGACTTTCTCGATCGAAATGCAACGATTTCTCACTTTTTTTATCGGCGGCGCGCACGAGGTACCGCTGGATCGGCAGGGACGCATTTTGATTCCGCCCCGCCTGCGCGCTTACGCCAGTCTCAACGGCGAAGTGACGTTTTCCGCCATGCTCAATTACTACCAGCTTTGGAGCAACGCAACATTGGAGCATTTGCTCGCGAACGTCGAGGACCAGGTTAACGATCCGCAGTTCATGGAGAAGCTGGGCCTATAGGTTCGGGAACAGATGGGCAGCGCGGCAAAAAAAATGACCGAATGGCTCCACGAACCGGCGATGGTCGCGGAAGTGAGCGAGTTGCTGCTGGCCCATCGCCCGGCAACTATCGTTGATCTCACCGTCGGAGCCGGCGGCCATGCCGAAGCATTGTTGGGACGCTCGCACTGCGATCGATTGATCGGGATCGATCGCGACACGCAGGCGATCGCGGCGGCGGCCGAGCGACTGGCCGGTTTTGGCGATCGCGTAATCTTGCGTCAGTCCAATTTCGACGAGCTCGATTCGGTGCTCGACGATCTGGGGATAGCACAGGTGGACGCGATACTGGCCGACCTCGGGATGTCGAGCCTCGCGCTCGATGACCCGGCCCGCGGCTTTTCCTTTCAGCTCGAGGGCCCTCTCGACATGCGAATGGATCGCCGCGAATCACTTTCCGCCGCTGATCTGGTGGATCAGGAAAGCGAAGACGGCTTGACGCAGATAATCCGCGAATATGGCGAGGAAAGGCATGCGCGCCGGGTGGCGCGGGCGATCGTCGCGGCGCGCCGCGGTCGAAAGATAGAGACCACTTATCAGCTCAGATCGATAATTGAACGCGCGCTCGGATCGCGGCGTATCGGCGGGGTGAATCCCGCGACCCGCACCTTTCAGGCCTTGCGCATCGCGGTAAACCACGAACTGGAGAGCCTTGCCACGATTCTTGATCGCGGCCCGGCCCGGCTCGCGCCGGCCGGCCGGATGGCGGTACTGGCTTATCATTCATTGGAAGATCGGGCGGTGAAGGTGAAGTTCCGGACGCTGGCGCATCGCGACGGTATCGGTTTCCTCGCGATCACGCACAAGCCGATGCGTCCGACGAATGCCGAGGTGGCGCGCAATCCGCGCTCGCGCAGCGCCCGCCTGCGATGTATCGAGCGGGGGGAACCGGCATGAGCCGCGAGCGCAAAAAACCCTCGAAGCCGCCGCGAAAATTTATTCCGGCGATGCTGATCGTCACGATTTCCGCGCTCGGCTTCACGATCCTGATGATGCGGCTTGAATCGACCGAGGAAGGTTATCGCCTGTCTGAATTGCGCAGCGAGATAACCCGCCTGCAGGAGCAGGATCGTCAACTCAAGCTGCAAACCGCGCAGCTCACCTCGCACGATCGGCTGCGCGCGCTGGCGCCGCATTATCATCTGGCGCCGCCCGCGCCCGGTCAGACGGTGATGATGCCGTGAACGCGGTCTTTCAAAAGCGCCGTACGCGGATCGGCCTGCTCACGCTGACGCTCACGGCGCTGTTCATAGTCGCCGTCGCGCGGCTGATCGTGCTGATGACTTTCGATGGGCCGCGGCTCAGTTCGCTCGCCAACAGCGAGCATACCGGCGAGCTGCAACTGGCGGCTGTGCGCGGTCCGATTATCGATCGCAACGGGCAGCCGCTGGCGTTGTCGGCCGAGACGCGGTCGGTTTATGCGCATCCGCGCGAACTGCTCGCGTCGAGCACTCCCGCGCAACGGGAGCGGCTGGCGGCGGCGTTGGGGATTTCGAACGCCGAACTCGATCGGCGGCTTTATCATTCGGCGCCTTTCGTATGGCTCGCGCGCCGGCTGTCACCGGCTATCGCCTTGCAGGCCGAAACCCTGGGTCTGGACGGGGTGGGCGCGCTGGTCGAATACAAACGTTTCTACCCGGAGAGCAACCTGGCCGCGGCGGTGGTGGGGATGGCTGGGCTGGACGGCCAGGGGCTCTCCGGTGTGGAGCTTGGCTTCGATCGGCTGATTCGGGGCGAGCCGGTCAAACTGAGGATTTATCACGACGCGCTGGGGCATCCGATCCTCGATAGCCCGTTGGCGCTCAGGAATCCGCAGCCTGGGGCGCGGGTCGAACTTACGATCGACGCCGGCATTCAGTCGCTGGCCGAAAATCGGCTGGCTCGGGAAGTTGCCGCGAGCGGTGCGAAAGCCGGCAGCGCGATTGTGCTCGATCCCTGGAGCGGTGAGGTGGTTGCGCTGGCCAACGTGAGCGCGGGCGCCGCCGGTCCGCATGATCGGTTGCATAATCCGGCGATCCAGGACGCCTTCGAGCCGGGTTCCACGATGAAGGCGCTGCTGGCCTCGATTGCCCTGCAGGACCACGTCATCGATACCACCCGCCGGATCTGGTGCGAGGACGGACGCTTTCACTTCAATCGCGTCACGATTCATGACGATAGTCCGCACGGCTGGCTGGCGCTGCCCGATATTATCGAGGTTTCGTCAAATATTGGCGCGGCCAAGATCGCGCTGGCGCTGGGGGCGGATCGCTACTCGCGCGGTTTGCGTGCGTTCGGAATTGGCAGCCGGACCGGAATAGATTTGCCCGGCGAAGCCTACGGCCTGTTGCGTAAGGAATCGAGCTGGCGCGAAGTCGATTTGGCCGATCACGGTTTTGGCCAGGGTATCGCGGTCACTCCGATCCAGCTTGCGGTGGCGTATGCCGCGATTGCCAACGGTGGCTTGATCATGCGTCCATACGTGGTCAAGGCGGTATATGGCGCCGACAACACTCCGATCATGGTGGACCGGCCGCAGGTTCTACGCCGCGTTATCAGTCCCGCGATCGCCCATCAGGTAAATTTGTTGCTGCGCAATGTCGTTAACGGTGCGAACGGCACCGCCCATCGCGCACAGGTTGACGGCTTCGAAGTGGCGGGCAAGACCGGTACCGCGCAGATGGTCAATCCTGCCACCGGCGCCTACTTTCAAAATCGCCTGGTAGCCTCGTTCGTCGGCTTTCTGCCGGCTAACGATCCGCGGCTGGTGATTCTGGTGGTGCTCTACGATGTGGGGCATGGTCATTTCGGCGGTCTGGTGGCGGCGCCCGTCTTCAGTTCAATCGCCACCGGCGCCGTGCGCCAGCTCGATATCGCGGCCCCGCATACACCGGGGGTTGAAAGCGCCAGCATTATACCGATCGATCTTTTGCAACGCGTCTCCTCGCTGGCGGGGAAAGATGCAATCGCGAATACCAATAGCGACGCGCTTTTCGCGCCCACTACTTCTGAGATTCCCGGGTTCGGCGGATTGAGTTTGCGCCAGGCTTTGGCGCTGGCTCATCAGCACGGTCTGAACCTTGAGGTTAAGGGTTCTGGATGGGTAATTGAGCAAAAGCCTGCACCAGGCAGCCGGCCGGGGGCAAACCTGGTGAAGTTGACGTTGGCCGATCGCCTTAGCCCGGCTCATCCGGAAAAGAAAGCGTCCCGGAGAAAACCGGAGCATTCGATGCCGCGCAGAACCCCGGCTCATCGGAGGGCGCGGTGAAGCTCGCGGAGTTGATCAGTGGATCCGCCGGTCAGATCAGGGCCGGTGACGCCGGCGTGGAGATCGCCGGGCTCAGTTACGACTCCCGGCGGGTGCAGCCGGGCCATCTGTTTTTCGCGACGGCGCACGACGGCGCGGCAAATCGCGCGAATATCGAAGATGCATTAAGCCGTGGGGCGCGTGCGGTGGTGATGCGGCGGTGGGAAGGTCCAATCGCGCGTCCCGCGGTGACCTGGATCGAGAGCGAACGGCCGCGGCTGCTGATGGCCGCGGCCGCCTCGCGATTCTATCACGCGCCGAGTGAGCGGCTGGAGTTGGCCGGAATCACCGGCACCAGCGGCAAGACCACCAGCGCCTACCTGCTCGCTTCGATTTTCGAAAGTGCGGGTGCGCCGTCTGGAATCGTCGGCACGATCGGAATCTTTGTCGGTGATCGGATGCTCGAGGGCGGACTTACCACGCCCGAATCGATCGATTTTGAAGCGGCCCTGAGCGCAATGGAAGCTGGCGGCGTGCGGCGGGTAGCCGCGGAAATCTCCTCGATCGGACTTGAAGAGGGGCGGGTCGAGGCGCTCAATTTTCAAGGCTGCCTGTTCACCAATCTGGGCCGCGACCATCTGGATTACCACGGCAGCAACGAAAAATATTTCGCCGCCAAGCGGCGTCTGTTTACCGAGCTGCTGCCGAGAACCAAACGGCCCTCGCCAGTGGCGGTGGTGCGTGGCGACGATCCTT
>DAHVFB010000068.1 GCA_027317185.1 Deltaproteobacteria bacterium | reverse complement strand
TCAGGTCCGCAGACAGCTGCTCCCAGCAGGGGCCAGGTGTGCGCTGTGAGGAAACCTCGGGCAGTAAGCAGTCTCAGTGGCGCTCATCGCAGGACCAATCATCACTCAACCTCCATTTGTTGAACCCGATTATCATGACCACTTTCAACCGACCTTTCAGCACAACCACCTGTGCAGAGCTTCCCTAGCTTCGTCCACCGTCAGGCCACGCCCCAGAATCGCGCGCTCGCGATAGCTGAGCCATTTCTTAATCACCTGGTAGCCGCCGATCGTGTACTCCCAAACGCAGAGGGGAATGTTTTTCCAGTACGCGAGATTGTTTAAGTAAACATCCAGCGTACGCTCGCCGATCAACTTGAGCGCTTGTTTTTCCGAAAGGCCAAGCACGGTGACACCGGCCGCGATCGCTTCGCGTTCCTTCGCGGTGTAGTCACGCTCGATGAACTTTCCCTTGCCGGGCATCACGGCGCCGCCCTTACCTCGATGCCCCCATCCAGCGTTTACGTCGAGGTCTCCCGCTTCAGGATTTAGCGACCCGCCGCCTTCGCGAGAGATTGAGCAGATCTCCTTGACTTCGGAACGACTGTTCCCCGCGTTAATGCCGCTCACAGAGGCTTCCGGGTCCAGCAAAGCGGATAATTTGCGGCCAACTTCGGCAGAGTGCTTTAGCTCATCATTGCTATTGGGCAACGGAATTCGCGGCCAGTCGATTCTGAGCGCGCCAGCGTTTTCCCTTCGGTAGGACGGCGCATGCAGTACTGCCGCGCAGTGCAGGAAAAAATCAAGCGGGTCTGCCTTGAGAGATTCCAGATATGTCTCAAGAAGCTTACTCAGATTTGGCGTAGATGTGGGCTGAACGCTCGATTTCGTGAAAAGCGTCGCTGGCGTACCTCCCGCCTTAAGATAAAGCGGAAAAAAATTGGAGAGCCCATTGCCAAAGTTGTCCGCCATTACTCTGACAACATATCCGCGATCGAAGCGTTCCATCGGCTGTTTCTGGCGGGCTTCGATCCAAATGTTTTGCTCAAACACCTGCGAGAAATATTCTTCACGCTTCCGATCGAGTAGCGCGGTCTCCTGCTCCCAATAGAGCCAACGATTGTCGAACGGCCGGTAACAATATCTGACGATATTTTCCGGCTTGAAGCCACGTTGAATCAGAAATCGACGTGTCTTTCGCGCGTCGAATCCGCCCGCACTCGTCATCGCGCTGGGCATGATCACACGGATTTCCGCATCTCCAAGCTCAGGATCGAAATACTGCTCCATACGGCTTACGAGTCGCTCTTTATCGATATCGACGACCACCTCATCACGGCTCGTCTTCACGCCTGGGAAAGAAACCGGGAACAGCTCCGGCAATAGCGGCCACGAAAGATAGTTGCTTTCGACAGCGCCGGGTTGAAACGGCAGTCCCAGTTCCAACGCAGGGAGCATGTCCTTGTATTCCGGTGCGAGATTCTCCTCGGCTTCGTCGAGAAGTTGCGCGCGTTTCGCCTTGCCCCACAGATCGCGAAAATTCACGGTCTGAGCGCCATGCGATTTCTCGCGACGCGTGAGCAACGCGATCGCAGTGCCGACCTGAATACCTTCTCGGTTGAACTCGGTTGAGAATATGCTCGGGTCTGATTCGCCCTCGGGAGTCAGCTTCCCGGTTTTATACTTGTCGCCATTGAGGCAGTCGATCGATATCTGATCGAAGCGCTCCAGATAGCGTTCGCGCATGCCGGTGAACGAAAGCCCGTCGAGCCACGAATAGTTCGAGATGAAGCAGATGATCCCTTTGCCGGTCTTCTCGACGATTCTCCGTTCCGCCATGCGATAGAAGCGCACATACAGATCGTTCAAACCCTGTCCCTGGGGCTGCGTCGCGCGTTTGGCGGTTCGATAGGCTTGCGACAAATCGCGTTCTTCGTCGACCGCAAGCCCGGCAAATCCGTTGTACGGTGGATTTCCCAATATCACGAGGATTGGCTTCGCCTGCTTTACCCGTTCCGCCGCATCGCGCTCCTGCAGAAGCTCAGGGAACGCCAGCAGCATCTGCGGCTTTGACCCGTCGGGCGGCTCCCATCCGGTAAGAGCATTGGTCAGGTAAACGCCGGCCCGCTCTTTCCTGGTCTCCGAAAAGGATGCGCCGAGCGACTGGAGCAGAAGGCCAATTTGCAAGTGTGTTACTACGAACGGCGCCGGTAAAATCTCGAAGCCGAACACGCGCTCCATCGCGGCGCGCTTTATCTCCTGCGCCGTGAGCGCATCGCCGCCCTTCTCGCGAAGAGTGTCCGCTATCCGGTTGAGGACCTCGATCAGGTAGGAGCCGGTGCCGCAGCACGGATCGAGAACATAGACGTTTGGAGCCGCCAGGCCGTCAGCAAGACCAAGCTCCTCGCGCAGCACGTGGTCAACGCGCGCGACCATATAACGGACGACTTCGCGCGGCGTGTACCAGACGCCAAGTTGCTTACGGAGTTCCGGGTCATAGGCTTCGAGGAAAGGTTCGTAGAAGTATTGGACCGCGTGATGCTCTTCAAAGGCGGTGAAGAATGCGGCGCGGTCAATCCGATTCAGAACAGTTCCCGTCCAATCGAGAACCTCGGGCAATTCAAGGCCGGCGAGCGAGGCCGGATTGCTGGCCTGATGGAACAATTCCGCAAGGACAGGAACACGCAGATAGTAGCCCGCGGTACGCCAGTCGAAACGTTCTTTGCTGGTCGGGGGATGGTCTCGCGTCCAGAGCACCCACGCGGAAAAAACGCCGTAGAAAAGAGTCTGGATTAACGTCGATCGAAAAAAATGCTCACCCTTTTTGTCTTCGAACTCGATCCCGAGCGCCTCTTCCAGTGCGCTCCGGATCGCTGAGAGCGCGGGAACATCGCTCCTCTTCTCGACCCGCCGCAGAGCTTCGCGCGCGTACGACGCCATGAACCAGGCCACATCCTTGGGCGCTGCCAGAGATGCGGCATGAAGCATCACCCGCTTCAAAAATTCAACGAATGCCTCACCTTGCTCGCCTGCGATCGATCGCCGATGGGCTGCCGCGGTCCAAAAGGCGGTTTCATCTGGCGCGAGACGATAGTGTTCAAGCTTGACCGGGTTCCCCTCGGTATCAGTGCCCACCAATAGGAAGTCACGGAAATTCGTGACGAGAACCTGGCGGTACGCCTTCCAGTATTTCGATACCTGGACGCCGTCCGCCGTCAGAAAGACGTCTTCGCTCGTCGGCTTTGCCTCAACCACACCACGCGCCGGCTTGGTGCCCGGCAAAGGTTCCTCGGCTGAGGCTTTCTGGAATTGATCCGGGGTGAACAGACCGACATCAGGGATACCAGCGCCGTGGCTTGGGTTCTGGATGCAACGTACTTTAGGCTTGAGGGTGGAACCGACCGCGTTAAAGAGCGCGACGAGCGGCGGATAATATGAGGTTTCAGCGACGCCCGAGCCGGAACGACGTATGTCACGACATTCGCGTAGATAGTCTTCGAGTGGGTCGCGAATCATTTTAAATTGAGCGAGAGCCTAGCATCCCGATCAACGATTGGCGATCTCGGTTCTCGCACTCGGAACGCGATCCACAAAACGTCGACTGCACGATGAATCGCCTCTCTACCAGCCCATCCCTGTCATTCTGAGCACCGCGAAGAATCCCGGGATTCTTCACGTCGCGGACTCCGTTCAGAATGACAACCTGACTGGTGCGGAGCTTCACTGGACGTTGCCGCGCGCTTACGTGATCACTGCTGCGGCGGAAGCCGCGGATGGATCGCCCGAATAGACCGCATGAGCATCCCGCCCGAATAGACCGCATGAGCATCCCGTCAGGACAGTGCGGCCGGAGTTAGTTCAGCGGATTCAAGTATATAAGAGTTAGCCAATTTTTCCTGCCGCCTTTCTTTTACTCCATCATGCGCGCAGAATATCTCTCCATAGATTAGTTTTCCCTTCGCCAGCCGCGCAAAGTTTAGCCGCGTAACCGATAAGGGCCTCGTTCGACATGCAAATATCCCCGTCCGTCCGTGAACAGATGAATCGTGCTTACCTGGAATTTTTCGAGAGCGCGGAACGCAAGCGGCGCTGGAACGTGTTCGATGATATCCCGTGGGAAAAGCTCGACCGCTCGAAACTCAGCGCGATGAAGGGGGTGTGCGTCGAGACCTACTGCGCCGAGGAACTCTATCTGCCTGACTACACCATGGGCGGTGTCGAACTGACGCGCGAGGTTTTCGGGCTGGCTTGGTTTCAGGCCTGCTGGAGTTACGAGGAATCGAAGCATGGCCTGGTTTTCCGGGAATACCTGAACCGATCCGGGCTGCGATCGAGCGCCGAACTCGCGGCGCTGGAGGACAGCGTCGCCGCGAAACGATGGGAGCTGCCGTTCACCACCTATCGGCAAATGTCGTGCTACGGCGCGCTGCAGGAGGCGGCCACCTACCTCGCCTATAAAGCGCAAAAGGATCGCGCCGCGCTCGAAGGCGACCTGGTGCTTGAAGCGATTTTCAAATACGTCAGCCGTGACGAGGCGGCCCACGCGGGATTTTATCGCACGGTGGTCGAAATCGAACTGGACGAGGATCGCGCCGGCACCCTGCTCGACCTCGCGCGGGTGATCGCACACTTCAAAATGCCGGGCGACGGCCTCATCCCCAATTATCAGGAGCGGTTGCGAATTTCAGGCGCCGGCATCAGCACCCGATCGTTCGTGCAGCATGGATTGCTGCCGATGTTGCGAACGCTGGGCACCAGTCGCGCTGAGCTGAGCGCCGCCACGGCGATGCTGCCTGCGGCTGAGCCGGTGACGGTAGTGGCGGATTCCGCCGCGCACGCGATCTAGCCGCTAAGCCCGCATCCACGATCATCCCGCCCCGCTGCGCCGATCTGCGGGCGAAATCGAATCGCTACGCCCAAAGCTCCTTTCTGTAATTCCGCGCGGATGTGGGTATGATGGCCGCCATGGAACCGGCCGCCGATCGTTCTCACGCCACGCTCGCACCCACCACCCTCGCCCGCCGGGTGCATCGCACCTTCGTGCCGATGCTCGAAGACGCCGACGCGATCGTCTACGTGATGGTCGGCGCGGTTTTTCTGGTCGCGGCGCTCGGGATGCTCGGCTACAGCGTGATCGTCTTCGCCGCCAATCTGCACGCCACCGGCTTCGCGCTGGCGGTGGTGACGCTAGTCAACGATCTGCTGCTGGTGATGATCATTATGGAAGTGCTGCGGACCGTGCTCTCCTATCTGCAGGAGCGCGGCACGTCGTTGCAGCCATTTCTGTTTATCGCGGCGATCTCGGCGACCCGGCGCATCCTGGCGATCGGCGCGCAGATGAGCGTGGCGGGTGAAAACCTCACTGCCGAGCGATTCCAGCGTGCGATGCTCGATCTGGCGGCCAACGCCGGCGCGATCCTCGCAATCGCGGTCGCCCTCTATCTGCTCACCCGGCCCGCCTCGGAGTCGGGGGCTGTGGATTCGGTCTGAGGCGCGGCCGCCATCGGCCAGAATCAGGTGAGCCAGATTCAGGTTAGAAAGACCCGGCGGATCAAGTCGGTATCGTTGTATTCGCGGCCTTCGGCGATCCGATCGCCCTCGAAACGGAAATAGAAACTGTAGCGCTGATGATAGCGGCGGCCATTGTTGGCGATGGTGTCGGCCTCGCCCAGCGCCACCACCTGCACACCTTCGCAAATCACGGTTTCAATCTTCAAATTCAGTCCGGATGGAAACAGTTGCCGCAGTATCGCCGATTCGCTGGTGGCGAAATTCCGCCGGCCGCGAATGGGCGGAAAATCCGTCATCGCGGAGACGATCCCGAAGCTGAAGTCCTCGGCGATCAATTCCTCGAACACCGCGGGATCCGGATGGTTTAAATTTTCGAGAAATCTGAGGACGGCGGTTTTGTTGTCAGACGGGCTCATCGTAAGCTTTTGCTCCCTTCGGAAATCGACAAATCGCAGCATACGGAAGGCGATTGCTTGACTGCAATCGAATAAAAAGCTTTTCTGATCGCGGAGAGGTTCGGGAGTCAGGTTTAACCGGCGTGACTCGAAATCACGTGAGCCCTCGTGGCTCCGGGGGTTCGAATCCCCCCCTCTCCGCCACTTTACAAAACCGCCAATCGTAGAAACTCCAGCGGATCGGCCTCACCCGGAGAGTGGACACCGCCACTTGACTGGTCGTAAGTTTCAACTTACGGTAAGTCATGGCTAACGCTTATGCCGCGCTCGACAGCCTGGCCGCCCTCGGCGACCCGACGCGCCGGGCGATCTTCGAGCGCGTGGCGGCGCGGCCTTCGGCAGTCGGCGAACTGGCGCGCGGGCTGCCGGTCAGCCGTCCCGCGGTCTCGCAGCATCTACGGGTGCTGAAACAGGCCCGGCTGGTGCGTGAAACTCGCGCGGGAACGCGCCGCATCTATCATCTGGATCCGCGCGGCATCGCCGCTATGCGCGACTGGCTGGAGGCCCATTGGGCCGCGGCGCTTGACGCTTTCAGGAACTTTGCCGACACGCAGACTAATCAGGAGAAGCCGAAATGAGCATCGCACCGCTCGTGCATACAGTGCAGGTGAAAACGCCGCCCGCGCGGGCCTTCGATTTATTTGTGACCCGCATGGAGCATTGGTGGCCCAAGGGCCACTATCGGCAAGAATCCCCACGTCGCCATCGTGCTGGAGCCGCAGGCCGGTGGCCAATGGTTCGAGCGCGACGCGCAGGGCCATGAGACCCGCTGGGGCAAAGTGCTGGCCTGGGAACCGCCCTCGCTGTGGCGGGACACTTAAACGTGTACACCGAGTGACACTTAAACGTGTACACCACGCACACGTAACGGGGATTTCATTAGCTCCGCTTATACATGGATTCGAGGTACGGACTACAACTGCAAGTGCTACATGGATTCGCTCTCGGACGATGATGTGAGTCGGCGCGGTTTGGCTATCTCGGAACCGGTGACGATCTCGGCTGACTACACCAACCCGCGGACCGGGGAAACGTCGCGAGTCCCGGAAGGCGTCAATCCGAGTTTCGCGTATCGGCCTGGAACGGCGTCGCAGGCACTCGCATCGAGTCTTGATGACAAGCTCGCGGCTGCTGACCCAGACATCGCGGATGCGGTGGGTCGGCTGAAACCGCCATCAAGATAAGGTGTTCTTACTTTTCCATCTCCTTAATGGCCAATTAAATCCTGTTTATAACTTCGGACACCTCTTTCGCTTTAGTTATCTATACTGCGCTGTACTGCGCTGCCCCCTTCCGTTTAAGTGTCCCGCCGCTTAAAGCAGTATGGGTGGCCTAAGTTGCCGTCGGAATTGAGAAAACTCGATAAAACCCGGTGTGGCGGGACACTTAAACGGGTACACCAAGTGACACTTAAACGGGTACACCACACACACGTAACGGGGATTTCCATTAGCTCCGCTTATACATGGATTAGAGGTACGTGGCAGCTTCGAGGCGGTCGATAACGGCCAGCACGTCGGCCCGTGCGCGGCGCGAGGATCAGGTCGATCGCGCGGGCATCACCAAGTAGCGGATGTTTCGCATGAAGCCAGTCAATCTCCCCGCGTCAATCCGAGTTTCGCGTATCGGCCTGGAACGGCGTCGCAGGCACTCGCATCGAGTCTTGATGACAAGCTCGCGGCTGCTGACCCAGACATCGCGGATGCGGTGGGTCGGCTGAAACCGCCATCAAGATAAGTTGTTCTTACTTTTCCATCTCCCTTTAATGGCCAATTTAACCCTGTTTATAACTTGGGACACGTCTTTCGCTTTAGTTATCTATACTGCGCTGTACTGCGCTGCCCCCCTCCGTTTAAGTGTCCCGCCGCTTAAAGCAGTATGCGTGGTCTAAGTTGCCGTCGGAATTGAGAAAACTCGATAAAACCCGGATCAACTCACAGATCTCCGTTTAACTGTCCCCTGACACTCGCGCCTGCTGCTCGGCTGGCAGATCAACAGCCAATGGACCTACGATCATGATTTTATCACCGAGGTGGAGTTGACTTTCGCCCCGGCCGAGGGCGGCGGCACGATAGTGACGCTGGAGCATCGTCAACTGGATCGCTTCGGCGCCGACGCCGCTCAGCATGTCGCCAAGCTCAACGGCGGCTGGCCCGCTCATCTCGCCGAATTCGTCCGCTATGCAAACGCTCACGCTTGAAGGAGGAGCCACTCATGTCCGAATTTATCGTCTACAGCGTTCCCGGCAGTCCGTATGGCCGAGCGGTGCTCGCAACTCTGGAGGAAAAGGGCGCGCGTTACCGCCTCGCGCCCGTCGCGCCCGGGACCAATCGCAGCGAGCCGCACATCTCCCGCCATCCGTTCGGGCGCGTGCCGGTGATCGAACACGATGGTTTCATGCTCTATGAGAGCCAGGCCATCCTGCGCTATCTCGACCGCGTACTGCCCAGCCCGGCCCTGACGCCGGCCGATCCGAGGGCGGCCGGACGGATGGATCAGACGATGAACATCTGCGACTGGTATCTCTTTCAGGGAGTCGGCAACGTCATCGGCTTCCATCGGATCATCGCGCCGCGTCTGATGGGCCTGGCGCCCGACGAGACGGCTATCGCGGGCGCGATGCCGAAGGCGCACGCCGTGTTCAATGAGCTCGCGCGTCTACTCGGAAATAAGACTTACCTGGCCGCGGAAACGCTCACTTTGGCCGACCTCCTGGTCGCTCCGCAACTGGACTTCCTGGCCGAGACCCCGGAGTGGGCGCCATTGGCCAAGGCGGCCTGATACAACGGCGGCCTCCGAGTTCCAAATCCACGCGTAATGTATAGCGAACATGCGCACAGATAAAGATCGCGCAACAGAGCTAAGCGCGCACCTATGGGTTCTCTTGCCCGTAACGCGGCGGCCAGTGCTAAAGTTGTTTCGAGGTCATGAACGTAAATGCCGTTTCCGGCGAACTGGTTGGAGGAGTTAGTTGTAGAGTGGCTTGACCTCACGGGGTTCGTAGTTACCACAAGCGTCCGCAACCCCGCCGCACAAGGAGGCGCGTGGAAGCCCGACGCGGTGGGCGCGAAGCTCGAGGGAGGGCTGCTGTTGATTCGCCATTGCGAAACCGCAACTTGGCTGAACGGGAATCCTGCGGCAACTGCGCAGAGGTATACGGAAAAATTTTCGCCAGGCGTGCGGCAAGCTGTGCGAAATTACTTTGATCCTATCTTCGGCGGGAATGTCGCCCAAAATGCCAACTACGAGAGGTGGGTGATCACCTGCCAAGCCAGCGCCCCCGTCCAAAACGCTCTAAATCAGGCCCTGCCAGCGCAGCCACCAGGGCTGCCAGCAATCCAAATTCGCCTGCTCCACGATTTCGTTTTGAATGAAGTCCTCCCAAGCATCACAAACTGGAGGCAGCCGCCCAACACGAATCATACGGAGCTTCCAACTGACAAATGGCTTTTGCAACTCATCGACCATCTCACACGGTGCGGTGTAATACCGTGTAATGCCGTTGTAATACCGTAATGTACCGCTCCACAGCCTGAGTCATCGAGCCGGCCTAACTCCCGGCTCCTTACCTGCGGAGGAAAGGAGCGCGGGAGTTGGGAATTGTTCGAGTGAGTTATGCCAGTGATGCCGTCAGCCTCGCGCTCGGGAGATCGCGATCAGGCAGCCCCTGAATCAGTCGGGTTGTCCGTCCGAACGTAGTCCGCGCAGCGAAGAATCGCGGGATTCTTCGCTGCGCTCAGGATGACAGGAGGGGCCGGGTGCAGCGCTTCCTTAGAAGGCGAACTTGGCGCCCGGCGCGTCGGCTTCCGGTGAAACCTCCAGCGGCTTGTTGCAATCGATATTGACGGCGCAGCCCTCGAGCCTCGCATCCTTGCGCCATTCCTTGCGCGCCGCCTCGAGGTCCGCTCGTTTGGGACCGTGATGCAATCCCTGCGGGTTCAGCGTCAGCACCCCGGCGCCGCGGCCGGTCGGACGGCCGCTGAAAGAGAACGATCCACCGTGCACGAAGAAAACTTCATCCACATCGATGTTGCGATGGTACCAGGGGATACGTTCGGCGCGCGGATCGCCTTCGAGCGGGCGCGGATTGAAGGTGCAAATCGCCACACCCGGGGCTTGGAAAGTGCAATGCGCACTGGGCGGCAGATGCACGCCCTCGCTCATCAGCGGACGGATGTCGCGGACGTTCAATTTCGTGACGGTGAGGTTGCCTTTCCATCCGACCACGTCGAGCGGACAAAAGTTATAAAACAACGAGGTGATCTGATCGCTGCGCTTGATCCGCAGTTCCCATTCGCGGCCATCGTTCGCGACCGCTTCCGGCTCAGGCGTTTCGACCACCCCATAATCGAAGGGGGCATAATGACCGACATTGCCGCGATCGGGAAATTCGATTTCGCCGCGGGCTTGAAGGATCAGGCTGAAGTTGTCCGACCCGTCGGGCAGCACCTGATAATTGGTGCCCTTGGGAATCACGATGTAGTCGCCTGGCTCATAGCGTACCGGACCATATTCGGTTCTGATCAGGCCGGTGCCCTGATGGATGAAATGCAGCTCGTCGCCATCGGCGTTACGGAAACAGAACGGCATCGCGGCCGATCGGCGCGAAAGCGAAATCTTCACGTCCTCGTTGTAGAACAGCGATAAGGGTCCGCCCTTGGGATCGCGCCGGTCGGGCGTCTCCAGTTCGTAGGTGTTGATGCCGCGCGGACGCAGCGGACCCTCGATGCGCGTCCATTCGTTGGGCGGATTCAGGTGATAGAACTGACTGACGCGGCCTGCGAAGCCCTGGCGTCCGTGCTCTTCCTCGAACACCCCTTCGGGAATGCCCACATGGGCCTGCCTCGCCACTTTGCCCTTGGAATAATGAATCATCGCTCGCCTCCTGTATTGACCAGCCTTCGCGAAATACAATCGCTGCGCACCCGGCGCTCAGCTAGTAACGCTTTTGGTCCGATCCAGCGCATCCGTCGATCTTTGCATAGTTCAGCCCCTCAAGCCTAACTGCGCTAATCAGGAATCGCGACTCCATTGGGCTCGAGGTTCACGCAATTTTTTTCTGGCGGCAAGGCCTCGCGGTCAGAAACCAAACCCTATTCCCGGACCGAAGCCGAAGCCGAACGGACTCATCATGTTCATCTGCATCTGCTGCTGTGCTTCGTAATTTTCCTCGGCCGCCTCTTTTTCATTCTGCACCATTCGGGCCTGAACCCGCAGGTTTTCGTATTTCTGGTAGGCGGCCTCATCGCCCACGTACAAACATTTGCAAAACTGCGGATCCGCGAACCAATAACGCGGTTTGCCATCGCTGCCGGGGTAGTCGTTCAGCTTAAGCGGCGGCAACGTCTGCAGATGGGCCATTTTGGCGGGGGTGTCAGTGAGGATCATGTGAAAACCGGCCGCCGAGAGCATCGGCTCCAGGTCCTGCGCGCGTTGCTGCGGGGTCGGCGCGCCCAGTCCCATCAATGAGCATCCGCCAAGCGCCATCGCCAACGCTGCGAGGATTACCGCAATCCCATCTATCGAAATGACCCCCCACCGTGAAAGCCGATGACCTTGCATGTGCAGGCTCCTATGTATGAACTGTATGAACGCTTACCAGATGCCGCGAGGTCCGTCATGCGGCCAATGCTTAGCGAAAACCAAAAAAATGCGGCGCCAAACAGGCGCCGCATCTAACCAACTATATCTCCTCCGGCCGGTCAGAACATCCGGAAGATAACTGCCGTGAGACCCGTTCGGTAGGTTCTACTGGCGGGTCAAGGTTCCGTTCAGTCCGAGGCCAGTGATGATCTCAGTCGCGGTTGCAGAATCCGGAACAACCCCCTGCTCGGGGAAGGAGATACCGGTTTCAGGTACCGCGATAAGATTTGGCACGGTGAAAGTGGTCGAGACCACATTGCTGGTTGCGCCAACGTTTCCCGGTACGAAGTTGCCTTTCGCCACAATCTGGGTGTTGGTGGTTAAGTCGCCATTTCCAAGACAGGTGTTCGCCGCAGTGAAGTTGAAGGTCAGCGTGAACACCCCGTCGGGATCCATGATGTAGGTACCGCTGGTAACAGTCGGGGTGCAGGTAAAAACATCACCACCCTGCCCGGTGAAATTGTTGCTACCAGTGAGCCCCGTGGTCAGGCCGGTCAGCGTCAGGCCACTGGGCGAAACCGTGAAATTTCCGGCGCCGGTGAAGACCAATACGCCGCTCAGTGTCAGGTGTCCCGTTTCGCCGTCGTTATCGGTGAAAAACCCATTGGCCTGATAGGTGTATGGCCCGACCAAACTAGAATTACTGAACGCCGCGAAAGCCGGACGTCCGAATGATAGTACGCTGGCGGCCGTGATCGTGAGTAAGGACGCAACCAGCTTGCCTTTGAAACTTTTCATAAACCCCCTGCCTCTTCTTTCCTGCCTGAATTAGTTCCGGTTAGTTGTTGCCAGCCGTTACAGCACTGGAGATAGCCTCAACCGACGATCACATAGAAGCATCACCCCCTCGTCATCGAATGTAACTTCGCCGTCAGATCGCTGAGTTACGGATCAAACTCAAAAGCACCAGAATCTGCGACCGAAGACCGCGCCCGTTAGACTAAGGCACTGGTGTTGGTGTCGATGTCGGTGTTGGCGTTGCAGTCGGCACTGGCGTCGCAGGCACGGCCAGAAACAATGGCCCCAACAGTCCAGTGTTCGCGCCCTTTATCGTGGCGGATGGCGCCGCATTGCCGGTGGCCAGCTTGCTGTAAAGCGTAAGTGAGCTGTTCGCGGCGGTGTCCTGATCGGCATTGGCTACCGCCAATCGGTTATGGCGATCGAGAATTATGCCGATCGGAAAATTAAGCCCGGTTTTGGTTCCCGTGATGGTCTTGCTTGGAATCGCATCGCCGGTTGAGCCGGGCGGAAACTCGGCGACCACGAAGTTCACAAAATCATTCTGGTTAGTGACAAAGATGTCGCCCAGACTGTCGACCGCGATGCCTTCCGGATAAACAAGCTGAGTATCCGCCCCGGCGATAGTCGCGGTCGGCGCCACATCGCCATTACCGCCGGCGGCATATTCCGTCACGCTGTCGGCCGCAAAATTCGCCACATAGATATTGCCGGCCGAATCAAGCGCGATCCCGATCGGCTCGTTCAGACCCGTGCTCGGCCCGGAGATAACCGCCGAGGGAGCCACGTTGCCGTTGGAGTCGGCTGGGTAAATCGTGATGCTGTCATTGCCGGAATCGGCGACGTAGATGTTGCCCGCGTTGTCCAACACCAGACCGTCAGGCCCACTCAGCAGGGTATTGCTGCCCGCGATAGTTGCGCTGGGCGCGACGTTACCCTTGGCGCCTGCGGGATAAATAGTGATGCTGTCGGCATTGGTATTGGCCACGTAGATACTGTGTAGCGCATCCACCGCGATGCCGGCGGGATTGTCAAGCTGAGTGAGATTGCCCGCCAGGGTCATCTTGGGGGTAACATTGCCCCGCTGCCCCAGCATGTATTGAGTTACCGAATTGTTGTCGTTGGTGACGTACACCGCTTGACTGACAATGGGCGGCGGAACCGAGCCGCCACCGCCACCGCCTCCACATCCGCCCGCAGAGACCAGCAAGGCCGCAAGAGTAACCATCTGCAGCATTCTGCCTGATTGTTGCACTGTTCCCCTCCCAGAATGTCTTATTCGCAGAGAAGTATCATTCACGCCAAATACTGTCAATTTCTATCTTTTATATCTAATAACAATTAATTCATACTTATATTAATCTTTACTATAGTAAAACGAACCGATCATAACTTAACTAAGCAATACTCAGTAATTGTTTAGTTAATTAAGAACGAAATATTGATGATTGGGCTGGTTCTTCGAGATTTAGCCACTACGTCATCACGACGGAGCGTGAACGAAACTAACCCATCGGAGGTGCGCGGATAGAAGAAAAGCGGCGGTAGGCCCGTACAACGGCTTTCCGGAGGCGAAAAGTTTAAACCTGGTTACGCGCCATGATTCGCATCCGGCGGGTAGCGAAGATTAGCCAGCCATATTGTTCAACGTTCGGTGGACGAAAAAACTGGCCCGAGCCATTCCACCGTCGCGCTGTGGGAAATTAGCGAGTAGCGGCGGCCAAGGCTTTTTCCGGATTGACGGTCGCCGCAGCGCCTGTTTCCAACGCTTGAAAATCTCCGCGCAGGGCTTTTAAGGCATAGCGTTCCGCGTCTATTTCGTTCGCGGTCCGCACGCCCAGGCGCCGGAATATCGGCACCGGCGGACACCACCCCTGCAAAGCGTGTTGCAGCAGGAACCCGGCAACCAAAGCAGGCAGAACTAAAAGTCTCCGATTCACGAATACGCCAAGACCAAGACCCAACAGTGCAACGCCGGCGGCGTTGGCCTCGAGCGTACGCTCGATATCCCATTCGCGATCGAGCGTGGCGAGATGTTGATCGATGGCTCCCGCGCCGGATGCGGCGCAACGGCTTATACTCGCGATAGTTTGCTCGCGAATTCTTAAATTAACCTGCGCGGCCGTATGAGAGGGAACCCGTTCTGCGGTACTCGGCAGCATCGGCAAAAACCTCTGGTGGAAGGGATTCTCATAAAATGATTCCACCCCGGATTTAGCGAGTCAAAAATACTTTGCGCAAAGCCGCGACTGCTATCGCGGGCTGCTACCGCCGGGGCGTCACTGCAAGTCCGGCGGGGTCATCCGCTGGATCCATTCGCGATAGTTGCCGTGGTATCCCACCGCAGACTGACGCTCTCTGACGCACTTGAGAATCTCAGCCATCGCATTGGACGTCAACCGGGGGGACGCTTGAACCGCCTGCGCGATCTGCTCGCCCTCGCGGGCGGCGGTCTCTCGCGCCGTCTCCGCCAGCGCAACTTCGCCGGGGCTTAGGCCGAGATAGGCCTCCGCGATATGGGTTCCGATACCGGTCCCGCTTTCGAGCGAATCCTTGATATTACCCTTGCCAGTCAACACGTTTCCGGCCGCGAAGACCGCCGTGGAACCGTCCATCAGCAGCCCCACCTCCTGCTTGACGTATTGATAAATTTCGCCGCGCTGCGGAATTCCAGGCAGCGGCTCCGGGATGCTGCCGATGGAGCTAATCACATGAGGCGTGCGGACTTCCTGCTCGCTGCCGGGGATCACGTTGGCGCGCCCATCAACGATTTCGGTGCGGCTGATTTTGAGTCCCACCAACCGGCCACCTTCGACGATCAGTCCGCTTGGCACGCTCCGTTCCTGGAACTCGAAGAGGTATTTGCGTTGCGCCTTGTCGAGGATTTTCGCGCGCGCCTGACGCATCACCTCGGCACGCTTCGAATTGGCGTCGGGTGGGATGTCGGACAGCGGCATATCGAGCACGCGACGGCGATAGTAGAGCGTGCAGGGCGCGATCCCGAGATCGGCCCATTTCAAATTATGGCTTTGCAGCACCGGCTCGATACCCTCGCGCTCGATCCGCAACATGTTTTCCTGTATTCCCTGCGCCGCCAGCGCCTTCAGCGTGGATTCGATCTGGAGCACCTTGACCACGTCGATCGAGGCCAGCCCGCCGCCGAAAACCGCCATTCCGGGCACGATTTCTAAGCGCGGCCCCTTATAGTCGGCTTCAAGATAATGATTGAACCAGTAGATCAGCGGATTTTGATAAATCAGCCCCCGATTCACATACTGATCGGCGTTCTCGACCGGAAAAGGACGATCGCGCCAGGCGCCATTGCACAGCACCACCGCGTTAAGACCCCATCGCTCGCGTAACTCCTCGAGCGCGAGGTCCTGACCGAAGCGGGTCAGCGGCAGATATTCGATATTGGGACGATCAAGCCGGCGGTTGATCTCTTCATATTCGTCCTTGCGCTGCTTGACGTGCCAGCGCGGCAGTCCATCTTCAATTTTGCCGTAAGGACGCGAGTTCTGCTCGACAACGACGACCAGCGAACCGCGGGCGGCAAGAATCCTGGCGATTTCGGAACCGGCGGTAGCCGCGCCGATTATGGCGACGGCATGACGGGGAATGGAGTTCTGATTCTGAGACATCACGCAGCCTAACTAGCTTTTGGTTGAGCGGCGCGCAATCCCATCGGTGCGGAAAGCGGCCGCAGCTAAGATTACGGTAATTACGCACCAATTTCACGAGCTCTCCCGGCTTCATGGCTTGCGCGTCCCCAAGCCTCGTGGTTTCCTGTTCCTTGCGATGATTTTCGCAAATGCGTTTGGATCGAAGCTGATTTCCGCCATTTGGATCGCGATCGCAATCAGTCTGTGCGCCACGATCGCGACTGCTGCTTATGCGGACGAAGTGACGCTCGGCGAGGAACATACGGTGGATTACCCGGCGCATCAGGCCTACCTGCTGACTCAGGATGCTCTGCGCGGCGACGGCGTGCTGTTCGAGGCTACCCCGACTGAGGGCCTGGTGACGCTGTGGAACAATATCAATGAGAACGTCGGGCTATTTTCCAGTCTGATGGGCAACCTGCCGCGCTACCGCTATGAAATTCAAGTGGTATCGCTGGGCAGCAGCCGCTGCAAAGTAATCGTGGATGTGCGCGGGGAAAATTTGACCGAAGCCCAGTTACAGGCCTATACCGCAAGCAAAAAATTGGACCTTTTCAATCAAATCGATCAACTCGCCCGGGCCTATCCGCCCGCCGCTCAGACGCCGGCCGCGGGCGGGGTTAACTTCGCGTTGCTGCCGCACGAAAATTTGCAGGGTCTGGCGCAACGGGTCACCGGCAGCGCGGATAATTGGCGGATAATCGCGCAGGATAACGGGGTGCGTTCACCGACCGAGGTGGCGCCGTTCCAATCGATATGGGTGCGCAATAATCTGCTTAAGCAGGGGCACACGGGCGCGGCGGCGGGCCAGTAAATCGACCGTGACGAAAATCACTGCCGATCGGCATCCGAATCAGTCCCGAAGCAGGCTCTCCATGCCATCGTATTCGGGGCACAGGCCCGAAGGACTTACCGCCGCCACTACGGCAAGGAACTGCTCGAAAGTCATCTGGAGGTTGGAAAATCCACCTTGGCAGAAAACCCATCCGTAGTAATCGAGAATTTCATCGGGGATCATCGCAGGCAGCCGCGGCATGGTGGAGACCAATGGAAAGGGATGCGGCGCGCCAGAGATCAGCGCCGCGGAAACTTCACGAGCATGGCGGACGCCAACTACATGGTCCTCCCGTAACGGAACCACTTTGCCTTTAATGCTCCGAGCCATAAAATCAGCGCCTCCAGGTTCGCTGACCTCACCCCCATCCACCGAACCTATTGTAGGAACGCGCGCGGCCCCGTCAAGCGCGTTTCATCCTCCGCTCAACCCTGCCGGGACCGCAGCTACTTTGCCGCGACCCCTCCTGAAACTTAACATCTCATCCTAAGGCCTTGAAATATCTATGCTTTCTCAATTCGAGTCAATAGTTCTGGGGGCCCTCCAAGGGCTGACCGAGTTCCTGCCAGTGTCGAGTTCGGCTCATCTGGTGCTGGTGCCCTGGCTGCTGCGATGGGACGATCCGGGGCTTGCATTCGACGTTGCCCTGCATCTTGGAACCTTGCTCGCGCTGGTGATCTATTATTGGAAGACCTGGGTCGGGATGGCGGCCTCGCTTTTTAATGGCGAGGTCGAACAGCGCCGCCTGCTGGCGCTGGTGGTGACGGCGACCATTCCCGGCGCGATTATCGGATTGCTATTCGAAAAGCAGGCTGAGACCATTTTCCGATCGCCCCTGCTGATCGCGATCGCACTGGCGCTGATGGGTATCGCGCTGTGGGTGTTCGATCGAAAAATGCCGGCCCGCCGCAAGCTCAGCGAGATGACGTTTCTCGACGCGATCCTGATCGGACTTACGCAGGCGTTCGCGATCATTCCCGGCGTTTCACGCTCCGGATCGACCATCACGATGGGCCGCATCGTGCAGCTACAACGTGAAGACGCGGCCAACTTCTCATTCCTGATGGCGACGCCGATTATCGCGGGCGCCGGAATCGTCGAAGGACGCAAGCTGCTGCATGCCGGCCTCACCGCCAACGTCGGGCTGGGGTTCGCGGCGGCGGCGATCTTCGGGATACTGGCGATCTTTGGGCTGATCCATTTCGTGCGCACGCGCAGCTACGTCCCGTTCGCCTGGTATCGCATTATCGCCGCACTGATTGTGATCGCGTTTTTCTTCTATCGTCAGTGAGTACCGCATCCGCTGCTCCGAGCCGGTTCGCTTCCGGCGTGGCGCTGGCACTGGCCGCCACGGTGACGTCTGCCCTGCAGGCGGTGGTGATACGTTACGGCGCGGTACGTATCGATCCGATGCTGTATTGCACCGGCGCGGTTATCTTCGCCGCGATCTGCGCGGCCATCCTGCTCTACCATCTGGGGGAACTACGACTCGTCTTCGATTCCCGCTATGCGCTGCGTCTGTGCGGACTCGCGATGGCCGGGACCGTGATGACCACCCTGACGCTGGTCTGGGGCCTGCGCCGGATCGATGCGATAACCGGGGTGTTGCTGATGCAATCGGAGCCGGTTTATTCGCTGCTGCTTTCGATCCTGATCATGGGCGAACGGCCTTCGCTCCGGCAACTGTTGGCCACCACTGTCGTTTTGGCGGGGATCGGTTCGGTGTTCGCCGGCGGCAGCTTTCCGCCGCTATATGCAGCCGCGATGGTCCTGATGACCCCGCTGTTCTGGCAAACGGCCCATGTGCTGTCGCTACCGGTTATGCCGCCGCTGTCGCCCGCCTGTATCACCGGGGGCCGCTTTATCTATGCCGCGGTGGTCTTCGTTCCGATACTGCTGCTAAGCTCGCCGCATAGCCTGCCCACGCTGGCGGATGCTCACACGCTTATTCCGATCGCGGTGACCGGGGCGGTATGTTTCTTCCTCGGTTCGATCACCTGGTATGCCGCTATCAGCCGGCTGTCATTGTCGTGGACCACGGCGCTGGTGGTGCCCGGAGTGCCGTTGCTCTCGACCACGCTCGCGATCGTGCTGCTGGGCGAGCATGCCAGGGCGCGCGAACTGATCGGAATCGGGATCGCGGTCGTCGGCGTGCTTACGCTGGTGTTGGGCGTGGACGCCTCGCGCAAGCGTCCGGCCGGCGAGCTGGCCGAGGCGATCCATCCTTCGATGAGCTAAGCGGTCCGCTACAGACACAAACCGGCGCGCCTATTCGATTGACTAAACCATTGCCATGGTCTTTAGTTGCTGCTTACTGAATTAGCCGTTTACCTGGAAGATTACGGAGGATTGCTCATGGCTCGATTGGTCAAGCACGAAAAAAGTATTCCTTACGAGATTTCAGCCGCCGAGCTGCCAATTTACATTTGCGGATGCGGTCTGTCGCGCAACAAACCATTCTGCGACGGATCGCATAAGAAAACTCGCGACGAGGACGCCGCCGAAGTTTACATCTATGACGAGAACGGCCGCGTCCGCGTCAACAAGGAGTACTGAACTTTCCACCGCCCTCTTGGCAAGCTTCCGGGATTCTTCGCCACGCTCAGAATGACAGGCTGACTGGTTGTTATTCTGAACATAGTCTGCCGCAGCGAAGAATCCCGTTGCGCTTATCCCGCTTTCCGTTTCCATGAGCCGATCCTCCGTCGCGATAAACAAAAGATGTCTGCCAAGGAACCTCTGCACAAGTTAGGTTGTCATTCTGAACGGAGTCCGCGCAGGGAAGAATCCCGGGACTCTTTCCTGCGCTTAGAATGACAGCATGGTCCCTGTCCAAAGCTCTCCTGAAGCCCTTGCGGCCGCAGAAGCCATCGACCATTCGCCCGGCGATCCCCGCTTGACGCGCTTCGCAACGCCGCGTTTCGCGATCCCGCTCCTGATCGCACTCGGACTGGCGCTGTTCATCGTCAATCTCGGCGGCTATCCGTTCTATACCAGGGGCGAGCCGCGCGAGGCCGTCACGGTGCTGGCGATGATCCACGGGCAGGGCTGGATTTTGCCGCTGCGCGCGGGCGTCGAGATTCCCTCGAAGCCGCCGCTGATGCATTGGTGCGCCGCACTGATCTCGGTCGCGGCCGGCGTCGTCGACGAATGGACCGTTCGCTTGCCATCGGCGATCTTCGCCATCGGCGGCCTCCTGCTCGCTTATTTTTATGTGCGGCTCCTGTTCGATGAACTCAGCGCCCTGCTGGCCGGGCTGATCCTCGCGGCCTGCTTTCAATATTTACAGGCGGGCACCGGTGCGCGGGTCGATATGACGCTGACCTTCTTCATGGAGCTTGCGTTCTTCGAGATCATCGCGATTGCGCAGGGTCTGACTACCCGATGGATACTGCTCTACGCCGCCTTCGCGCTGGCCGTGCTGGCCAAGGGACCGGTGGGCGTGGTGCTGCCCGCGCTCGCGGCTTTGGTATGGATCGCGTGGGAGCGGCAATGGTCGGTTTTGAAAAATTTCCGGATGGTGCGCGGGGCGCTGATCGTTATCGCGATCGATGGCGGCTGGTATCTGGCGGCGGCGGCGGAGCGCGGCGCGGCGTTCGTGCATAAGCAGATACTGGCGGAAAATCTCTACCGGGTGATTCACAGCGGATCGTTTCACGAAGGCCATGCGCATCCATTCTATTATCTGGAACTGGCTTTGATGGCCGGCTTTCTGCCCTGGACTCTGATCACTCCGGCAATCGTCTTCGGGTTGCGGGAGAATCGACTGCTGCGCAATCCGAGAATGCGTTATCTGGCCATCTGGTGCATCGTGGTGATCCTGGTTTACAGCCTGGCCCGGAGCAAGCGCGGCGTTTACCTGCTCTCGATCTATCCGGCACTGGCGGCGATCGCGGGAATCGCAGTCGCCACCGCCGCACGGCAGCCGCACATCATCCGTTGGCTAAGGCCGGTCGCGGTCGGCTTCGGCGTGGTTTTTATCGGCGCAGCCGGCGGCGCGCTGACTGGATATACGATGCTCACTCGCTCCTCCGGCCGGATCAATCATCTTTTGATCAGTGCAGGATGGACCAATCCTGGTTTACTCCCCGCTTTGATCGACCAGTCGGAACGTCACGGCGCATGGGTGATTGCGATGTCAGCCGGCGCGGCGCTGATGGGTATGGCGCTGGTGTGGTGGCGCCTGCGCGAGGACATGATCGTGCTCGCGACCGCGGGCGCAATGGCCTGCCTGGTGATGCTGGGTAATCTTGCGATCGTGCCGGCGATTGCGCAGGCCACCACGCTGCGCGATTTCGCTTCAACCGCGCGGCAAATAGTCGCTGACCATCCAGCCGCCTACCTCGGCGGCCTGAACTATGACGTGGCTTTTTACAGTGAGCGGGACTTTCCGGTTCAGGTGGCGGGCGGCAAAACGCCGCCGCCGCAGTATCTTTTTGTATGGCGCGAAATTTATACTCACTTCCCGCCCAAAGCGCGCCAGAATTATACGATCGCACTCGCCAGCCAGCCGACCGAACTCGACGGCGCGGGCGTGATGATCCTGCTCAAGCGCAACGACCCGGCCAGATAATTGCCGCCACCGGATAATTCGGGATCAGTCGCGCACCTCGACCACCGCTTCGACCTCGACCGCGATACCCATCGGCAATTCGTACATCCCGACTGCCGATCGCGCATGACGGCCTTCTTCGCCCCATAGCGCCACGAACAGATCCGAGGCGCCGTTGATCACGCGCGGTTGATCCTTAAAACCGTCGGCGGTGTTGACGAAGCCTAGCAGCTTGACCACCCGCACCACCTTATCTAGATCGCCGATGCAATCCTTGAGCGCGCGCAGCAGATGCAGCGCGACCAATTTCGCGGCCTCGTAGCCCTGGTCGGCGGTCAAATCGCGGCCCACCTTGCCGCGAATCAGCTCAAACTCACCGTCGCCTTTTTCCACACCCGGACCATGCCCCGAAATAAACACCAGGTTGCCGCTGCGGACCGCCCCCAGATAAGTGCCGACCGGCTTGCGTTTGCCCGGCAGCTTAAGCCCCATCTCAGCCAATTTCTGTTCGATTTTCATAGCGCCTCCGTTCATGTTGGTTGAGAATCGATTCTGCCGCCGTACTATTTCGCGATTGCTCCGTCAAATCCACTACGACAATCGCTCTTTTGCGTGCGAACAATTTCGCGGCCGCGCCGGTTGCCGTCCGCCAAAAAAATCGTGATAGCATCGGGCGAGTCCAAACTCAGGGAGGACCGAACGATGGCGGATTTCAAAATCACCGGCGGATGCCTTTGCGGCGCGGTACGCTATACGATCACACAGCCCGCCATCGAGACCCATCATTGCCATTGCGGGATATGCCGCAAATTGCATGGCGCGATCTTCGTGACCCTGTCGATCTTCCCGCGCAGCGGTTTCAAATACGACCAGGGCGAGAACAATCTGGGCACCTACAACAGTTCCGCGCAGCTCCATCGCCATTTCTGCAAGACCTGCGGATGCCAGTTGACCATCGATGTCGATCCGGCGCCGGACAAAATTGCGGTGG
>DAHVFB010000067.1 GCA_027317185.1 Deltaproteobacteria bacterium | reverse complement strand
GAATCAACCAGTTCTTCGACAAACCATAGCGATCCGTCACGCTGGCCATCGCTGGCGTCATGCGCAGCGCCCGAGGCATCTTTTCGTCCATCAGCCGCAAACACCCATCACCAACGCGAACCATCAAGCGTACGATTGTACCGCGATGGATACCGCCCATCCACCTTACGCTCCGAATGCTATTTCCCTCTACGAGGGCCGCGAGCGGGCAAATTCAAATTAAAACACTTGACATCCCATCGATGCTGCCGTAACACCCGGTACCGATGAGTCCGATCCACAACCGCTTTCTTGAACGCTTGAGCCAGGCGCAGCGCGATAAAAACAGTATCGCGGTGCTCGGCGTCGATCCGCAACTCGATACCGCCGCTATCCCCGGCGTGCCGCCGGGCTATACGCTGGCGCGTTTTTGTTGCGAGATCGTCGAGGCCTGCGCGCCGCATGTGATCGCGATCAAGCCGCAGCTCGCCTTTTTCGAGGCGCGTGGGCTGGCCGGACTGGAAGCGCTGCGCGAGGTGATCGCACTTGCGCGCAAGCTCAACCTGGTGACGATCGCCGACGCGAAACGGGGTGATATAGGATCGACTTCCGCGGCCTATGCCGAGGCATTCCTCGGCGACGGCGACTTCGGCTGCGACGCGGTTACCGTCAATCCATATCTCGGCAGCGACGCGATCATGCCGTTTATCGCCAAAGTCAAAGCCGGGCGTGGGCTGTTCGTGCTGGTTAAGACCTCGAATCCCTCTTCCGGAGAGTTTCAGGATTTGGAAGCCGCCGGCGGCGGCAGACTATGGGAAAAAATCGCCGCTCGGGTGCATGGATGGGGTGCTGAATTCGCACGACCTGATGGCTTCAGTCCGGTCGGCGCGGTGATCGGCGCAACTTATCCGGAGCATGCGCGCCGGGCGCGCGAGCTAATGCCGCAAGCGATCATTCTGGTGCCGGGCTATGGTGCGCAGGGTGCGAGCGCGCCCGATTCGATCGCCGCGGCGCGTGCGGACGGATCAGGGGTAATCGTCAACGCCAGCCGCAGCCTGATGTACGCGTACACGGGGCAGGTCGGCGCCTCACCGGGCGAGGCTGCCGCTCAAGCGGCCGCCTCGATGCGTCAGGCGCTTAACGATGCGCTGCTGAAAGCTAAAGGGTAAATTAACAAATTCGGAGTAGTGCTCAGGCGCGCATCATTTCGGCTTCGTCGGCAGCCAACGTGGCGTAAACCTCGCGATCGATCGTGCGGTAGCGTTCCAACGCCGCGTCGGCCTGCTGCTCCTCACCTTGGGCGCGCGCTAACTCGCGCATTTCACGTTCGATCCATGCCAGATGCCAGGTCTCGTCCTCGGTGACCGCCTTGAGCACCTCGCGGGTCTCCGGATCGACGTCCGGCAACGCGGCGTGCGCCTCATAACGGCTCCGCGCCCGCTCCTCGACCACCACGGTCAGCGCCAGCAGATCAATAATGCTTTTCGGCACCCCGGTCCGCAGCCCGAGCCGCCGCTGATAACCGTCGTCGATCATCACCGGCGCGCCACCGAGATCGGAGATGCGCTTGGTCCACAGCCATGCATGCCGGGTTTCGTCGGCCAGATGGCGCGACATTCTGAGCTGAGCGTCGGCGCCTTTCAAATGTCCAATCAGGTTGAACAAAAGCCGAGCGCCGCGTAACTCGGCGTCTCGATAAAAGCTGAAAATAAGTATTTGCTTATCTTTGGCGGACATCCCACCTAAATCCATGCCATTCACTTCCCCGCCCCGGTCCGGCCTGCCATTTGAACTGTTCATTATCATCCTACCCTGCGAAGATCCTATCCTGCGAAGGTAGGTGGCGCGATAGGCAAATTACGAAGGTTGGTCTTTTAGTATTTGATTACATGCATCGGGTCAAGATAAGTTTCCCATCCGGCATGGCTGGATGTCGACCGCACGCCGATCGTTTTTGAATGGCAACGCCTGATGCTTACTGGCTCGCGCTTCGCCGCGTACACGGCGTCGGCCCGCGTTTCGCGCGCCTGCTGCTCGATAAGTTTCAAAGCCCGGAGCAAATTTTTTCGGGTACTTTGGAGGAGTTGGCCGCCACCGGCATTCCGAAGACGACCGCGCGACGGATCCGCGAGTTCGCCGCTTTCGACACGCTCGAACGAGAGTTATGCGAACTGCCGCGAATTGGCGCGCGGCTGGTTCGCTGGACCGATTCTGAATACCCTGTCCATCTTCGCGAGATAGCTGACCCTCCCCCATATTTATTTGTGCGCGGCAAGCTGCCGGCCGAGCAGACCAGATATATCGCGGTGGTCGGCGCGCGCGCCGCCAGCGAGGCCGGACGACACATGGCGCGCCGGCTGGGGCTGGGGCTTGCGGCCAAGGGCTTTACCGTGGTGAGCGGATTGGCGCGGGGTATCGATACCGAAGCCCATCAGGGCGCCCTCGATGCGCAAGGGCGGACCGTCGCGGTGATGGGATGCGGTATCGACGTGATCTATCCGGCTGAAAACCGCAAGCTGGCGGAGGAGATTGTGGCCGCCGATGGCGCCCTGATTAGCGAGTTGCCAGTGGGAACGCCGCCGGTCGCGGAGAATTTCCCCGGTCGCAACCGAATTCTTTCGGGCTTGAGCCTGGGAGTTATCGTGGTCGAAGCGGCCGAACGCAGTGGCTCGTTAATCACCGCGCGCACCGCGCTCGAACAGAATCGTCAGGTTTTCGCGGTGCCCGGCAGCCCGCTTTCCGGCCGCAGCCGGGGCAGCAATCGTCTTTTGAAAGAGGGGGCTCGGCTGGTGGAGTGCGTCGAGGATGTGATCGAGGAGTTGGCGCCGCAACTGGTCGGCGGCTTTTTAGCGCCCGCCGAATCTAAAATCGCAGCCTTAACTCCATCCGGTCAAAATCAACCGGAGTTGACTGGAAATTCGCTAAAAATAGCCGATCTAAGACCAGATCGCCCCCAAATCGGCGTTGGCGAGCCCGACGATGTTCGCAATCTGCTAAATTTTCTTGAGCAGCATGGCAAAGTCCACGCCGATACCATAATTGATCAGTCAGGGCTGAAGGCACAGACCGTGCTTAGGTTACTAATGGATTTGGAACTGCGGGGGGTCATCGCACAACACCCGGGCAAGCTTTTCTCGCTGTCGTAGCTCGGACAGGATGCTCGGCAGACATGGATACCCGGGTGGATTATGTGCAGGAGGCTTTTAGAGGGTGAGTAAGAACCTCGTCATAGTTGAATCGCCGGCCAAGGCGAAGACCATCAAGCGTTATCTCGGCGCGGATTATCAGGTGACCGCCTCGGTGGGTCACGTGGTGGACCTGCCCAAAAGCAAGCTCGGGGTCGATGTCGAGCACGACTTTAAGCCCGAATACAGCGTGATCGCCGGCAAGGCGAAGGTGCTGGATCAGATCCGCACCGCAGCCAAGGACAAGCTTCATGTGTACCTGGCCACCGACCCCGATCGCGAGGGTGAGGCGATCGCGTGGCATATCGCTGACCAACTCGGCAAGGTCAAAGCCGACGTTCACCGGGTGTTGTTGCATGAGATCACGCCCGCGGCGGTGCGCGACGCGATCGCACGAGCCGGCGACCTCGATCAGAACCTGTTCGATGCGCAGCAAGCCCGTCGCGTGCTGGATCGTCTGGTCGGCTACCAGATTTCGCCGCTGCTGTGGAACAAGGTTAAGCGTGGAATTTCGGCCGGCCGGGTGCAATCGGTCGCGTTACGCATAATCGTCGAGCGTGAGAAGGAGCGCGAAGCCTTCCGGCCCGAGGAATACTGGACGCTTGACGCCCACCTGGAAGCTAAAAAACCGCCGCCGTTAAAGGCCCACATCTACAGCCATCAGGGCAACCGGATCGACAACAAGGCCTACAAGCTCGGCAAGCCCGAGGCCGACCAGATTATCGCGGCCTGCGAGGGCGGAAAATTCAAGGTCGCCAAGATCGAAAAACGCGAGGTCCGGCGTAATCCGGCGCCCCCGTTCATCACCTCGCGGCTGCAGCAGGAGGCCTCCCGCAGGCTTTATTACTCGCCCTCGCGCACCATGAAAATCGCCCAGCGCCTGTACGAGGGCGTGGAGCTGGGCGACCAGGGCGCGGTCGGTCTGATCACCTATATGCGCACCGACTCGCCGCGCGTATCGGATCAGGCGCTCGCCGCGGTGCGCGACTATATCGGCCAGCGCTACGGCGCCAATTATCTGCCCGACAAGCCCAATTTTTATCGTTCCGGCAAATCGGCGCAGGAGGCCCACGAGGCGATTCGCCCAACCGCACTGGAACGCGATCCGGAATCGCTTTCACACTATCTCGATAAGGACGGCCTTGCGCTCTATACCCTGATCTACAACCGCTTCGTCTCCAGTCAGATGGGCCCGGCGGTGTACGATCGGACCACTATCGATATCGAAGCGGGCGACGCGGTTTTCCGCGCCACCGGTCAGGTGACCAAGTTCGACGGCTTCATGCGGGTCTATACCGAAGGCCGCGACGAGGTGCAGATCGATGATGAAAGCGGGGAAGCCACGCTGCCGCAACTGAGCGAAGACGAGCTGCTGAAGCTGCTGGGCTTTATCCCCGAGCAGCACTTCACACAGCCGCCGCCGCGTTTTTCGCAGGCGACGCTAATCAAGGAGATGGAAGAGAAAGGGATCGGGCGTCCGTCCACCTACGCCGCGATCATGACCAGCATCTTGAATCGCGAGTATGTGGAAGAGGATGACAGCAAGCGGATACGACCCACCACGCTCGGCCGGATCGTCAGCGACATGCTGGTGCAGGCCTTCCCGGATATTCTCGAAGTCAGTTTCACCGCCCAGATGGAAGGCGAGCTCGACAATATAGAGGAAGGCCGCGAGAACTGGGTCAAGACGCTCAAGCGCTTCTACGGACCTTTCGAAAAGCGTCTGGCCGATGCTTCCAAAAAGATGCCCGAGCTCAAACGCAAGGGTATTCCGACCGAACTCAAGTGCGAAGTCGATGGCGCCACGATGGTGATCAAATGGGGCCGCAACGGCGAGTTCCTCGCCTGTTCGGGCTATCCCAAATGCACCAATACCAAGGAGTTCACGCGCGACGATCAGGGTAATATCACGGCGCGCGAGCAAAGCGCGCCCGAGGCTACCGACCAGGTTTGCGAGAAATGCGGCAAGCCGATGGTGCGTCGGCGCTCGCGCTTTGGCGAGTTCCTCGGCTGCTCCGGCTATCCCGACTGCGACGGTATCAAGCGGCTCAAGGCCGACCCGGTCAAGACCGGCGTCACCTGCCCGGACTGCAAGGAAGGCCAGGTGCTCGAGCGCCGCAGCCGCCGCGGCAAGATTTTTTTCGGTTGCGATCGTTATCCCAAGTGCAAGTTCGCATCCTGGGACAAGCCGCTGCCGCAGCCGTGTCCGCAATGCGGCTCGCCGTACCTGGTCGAGAAGACCACCAAGCGCAACGGCACCCGCTGGTTATGCCCGAAGAAAGAGGAGTGCGGGTATGTGATCGAAGCGCCGGCCCAACCGGAAGCGCCGGTCGAGGCACCCGCGCCGCCCGCCCCGTAATCCTAGCACCCCCCATCCGTCCCTTCCCCCGTTTGGTTGCGGGGGAAGGTACGGATGGGGGTCCTGACTGCGAACGGCGTCCGCCAGTTGAATTAAGTTCCGAGTCCGTTACGGCAGGGTCTCGAATGGATTGTGCACCGGAATTTCCAACGGCAGGAAGTGGCGCATATTGCGTGTCAGCACGATGAGGCTATGCGCCGAGGCGGTCGCGGCAATGGCGACATCGGCGAACCCGGGCGCATGCCCCTTGCTGCGCGCGCGATCGGAGAGTTGGCCGGCTTTGCGAGCGGCCGGCACGTCGAAGGGCAACACGCGAGCATGGTAGAGATGCAGCAGAGCCTCCAGCCATCCCTCCAGAGCGGCGGCCTTGCGGCGCGCGCCGCCACGGCGCGTCTTAGCGATACCGTCCGCGATTTCAGCGATGGTGATAGCCGATAGAAAGAGGCGCTCTGAGTTGCGATCCATCCACGCCACCAGCGCCGGCGAGGCCACTCCCGCGGGTGGCGCACCCTGCGAAAGAACGTCGGTATCCACCAGATACATGATCAGAAATCCACGGTGCGAAGCGGTCTGCGGTTACGCTCAGGCAAATCGCTTTTCTCCAATGGCGCCGCCATCAGCAGCCGTCCAAAGGAGGGCACGTGTGACAGCCGTTGCCACTCCTCGTAGCTAACGAGTACCGCCTCACGCCGCCCATGGCGGGTAATGACGTACGGTTTTCCATGCGTCACGTCATCGACCACGGCGGACAATGTAGCCTTGGCATCTTTTAATTGGATTTCTTTCATAGCCGACATACCATATGACTACTATAGTCATATGGACCATGCAAAGAAAATTCTCGGGGAGCGGGCCGCTCCGGCACATATGGATTAACGAATAGCCGTTCCTGATTCCTTCCCCCGTTTGGTTGCGGTGGAAGGTACGGAAGGGGGCCTGACTGCGAACGCGGGACGATCACTCCACCGTGACGGATTTCGCCAGGTTGCGCGGCTGATCGACGTCGGTGCCTCGATAGATCGCAATATGGTAGGCCAGCAGTTGCAGTGGAACGGTGGTCAGCACCGGCATCAGCATCCGATCGGTCACCGGCACTTCGATAATCTCCCACGCCACCTCTTCGAGTTCGGGCGTGCGATGGTCGGTCACCGCGATTATCCTTCCATTGCGCGATTCGACTTCCTTCAGATTCGACAGGGTCTTCTCGAACACGTTGTCATTGGGAATTATCACCACCACCGGCATCTCCTCGTCGATTAGCGCGATCGGCCCATGCTTCATCTCGCCTGCCGGATAACCTTCGGCGTGGATGTAGGAAATTTCCTTCAGCTTGAGCGCGCCTTCGAGCGCCACCGGGTAATTGATCCCGCGTCCCAGGTATAGAAAATCCGTCGCGCGGCCGTACTTGCGCGCGATCTTCTGAATTTGTTTCTCCGTCGAAATGACCTTCTCGATCTGCGCCGGAATGGCGAATAGCGGATGCAGCCGCCGCTCGACCTCGGCTTCATCCAGCCGCCCCATCCGCGCCGCCGTGTGGATCGCGAACAGATAATAGGCTTCGATCTGAGTCAGGAAACATTTGGTGGTGGTGACGCTGATCTCCGGGCCACATCGCGTGTACAGCCGCGCATCGGCCCGGCGTGCGATCGAGGAATCCACCGTATTGGTGATCGCGACTATGCGGGCGCCGCGCCGCCTGCCCTCTTCCATCGCGGCCAGCGTGTCCGCGGTCTCGCCCGACTGCGAGACCGCAATCACCATGGTTTGCGAGTCGATCGCGGGGCTGCGATAACGAAACTCCGCCGAGTAGTCCACCTCGGCCGGAATTCCGCACAGCTCTTCGATCATGAATTTCCCGATCAGCGAAGAGATCCACGAGGCCCCCGCACTGACCATCACGATACGCCGGGTGGCTTCCGGACCGCCCGGCCCGAAGGGGTCTTCCTCCAGGCGCACGGTTCCCGACCCCGCGCTGGCGCGGTCGGCCAGCGTATTGATCCAGGCTTGCGGCTGTTCGCTGATTTCTTTGCGCAGGTAATGTTGATAGCCGGCTTTGGTGGCGGCCACCGCATCCCATTCGATCCGGCGTGGCTGGCGCTCGATTTCGCTACCGTCGAAGTTCATCAGCCGCACGCGGCCGGCGCTCACTTCGGCCATTTCGCCATCTTCGAGCACGATCACGTTGCGGGTATATTCAAGGATCGCCGGGATATCCGAGGCGATGAAGTTTTCGCCCTCGCCCAGTCCCACAATCAACGGGGTCGCGGTCTTGGCGGCGACCAGCGTGCCCGGCTCGCTTTCCGACAACACCACGATCGAGAACGATCCGCGCAATTCCGCAATCGCGGCGCGCACCGCGTCGCCCAGACCGCGGCCGTCCTTCAGACGCTCTTCAATCAGATGGGAAATCAGTTCGGTATCGGTTTCGGATCGCAGCTTATGACCGCGACTGACCAGCGCCTCGCGCAATTCGATGTAGTTCTCGACGATGCCATTGTGGATGACAGCGACCGGCCCGGCCTGATGCGGGTGGGCATTGGATTCCGACGGCCGGCCATGCGTCGCCCAGCGCGTATGCCCGATTCCGATCGTTCCAGTGAGCGGAGTGTGCTCAATTGTGCGGCGCAGGTTTTCGAGTTTCCCAACCGCGCGCCGAAGCTCCAGCCTGCCGTTTTGCGCCAGTGTGGCGACCCCGGCCGAGTCATAGCCGCGGTATTCAAGCCGTTGCAGGCCGCCGATCAGGAGCGGATACGCCTCGCGCAATCCGACGTACCCGATAATTCCGCACATTTTATTTGTTTCCCCCGCGATGGCCTCGATCGGACTTTTCCGCGTCTGTAGCAGCGTCCTTGCGATGGCGCTTGCGCCAGCCCTCGGTCCATCCGGGTTTCACCGCCTGCGGATGGCGCGAAAGGCACAGCGCGCCGGCGGGCACCTCGCGCACGATGGTGGCGCCGGCCGCGACATATACATCGTTGCCGACTTTGACCGGCGCGACGAGCTGGGTGTCGCAGCCGATCATGCATCGATCGCCGATTTCGGTCCGATGCTTGTCGAAGCCGTCGTAGTTGACCGTGATCACGCCGCAGCCGACGTTGGTGTCATTGCCGATATCCGCGTCGCCGAGGTAGCTCAGATGGCTGGCCTTGGAGCCGCGGCCAATCCGCGCCTGCTTGGTTTCAACGAAATTGCCGATCCGGTTATGGCCCACCAGTTCGGTCCCGGCCCGCAGATTGGCGAACGGGCCGATCTCGCAATCCTCCCCGATACGGCATTGTTCCGCGCGCACGCCCATCTTCAGATGAGTGCGGTCGCCGATTACCACCTCGCGCAGCCAGGCGGTGCCCTCGATCCGCACCTCGTTGCCGATGAGGCAGCGGCCCAGTATCTGAACGTTGGGACCGATCACGCAATCGCGTCCGATCTCGGCTTCTTCACTGATATAGGCGGTGGCCGGGTCGATCATGGTGACGCCCGCCGCCATCAGGCGGCGATTAATCTCGCGCCGCATCCCGCTTTCCATAGCTGCCAACTCCTCGCGCGAATTTATCCCGCCGAACTCGGCCGGATTCTCCGCTACCCAGGCGCAAACCCGGTCTGCGCGGGCATTCGCGATCGCGATCACATCGGTCAGATAGTACTCGCCCTGTGCATTGACCGGCCGTAGCTGTCCGATTGCGGATCGCAAGGTATCCGCCGCGCACAGGTACACGCCGGTATTGATCTCTCGAAGCGCAAGTTGCGCCGGCGTGGCGTCGGCCGCTTCCACGATCGCGCTCACGGTTCCCGATCGATCGCGTATCACCCGGCCGTAGCGGGCCGCGTCGTCCACTTGGGCAGTAATTAGGGAGAGCTGCGCCCCGCTGGTGCGATGCTCGGCGACGAAGCGGCGCAGGGTTGCCGCCGATACGCGCGGCATATCGCCGCAAACGATCAGCACCTCGCCCGCGAAATCCGCCGACAGCATCGCAATGCCGCATCGCGCCGCATCACCGGTGCCGCGCGGCTGCTTTTGATCGGCGAACCGGATGCCGCGGCCGCCGAAACGGTCAGCGATCACCTGCTCAACCTGATTCCCACCATGGCCGACCACCACGATCGTGGGTTCCGCTCCCAGCTCGCCGATTGTCTCGAGCACCCGGACGATCATCGGATGGCCGGCGAGTTCATGCAGCACCTTGGGCAGGGCCGAGCGCATGCGGGTGCCGAAGCCTGCCGCCAGCACGATTGCCGCCAGCTTTTTATCGGCCGTCATACGCCTTATGGCCATCCCACGTGGCGAAGCAGGCTATATTGCGGCGATCGCGTCACGTTTTCTTCTTGAACAATGATTCGAGCTGATCCTTGGCCGCGTTGCTGCGATTGGCGGCATGAGATTTCCGGGATGGCACGAAATATTCGCAAAAATTGAAGCGCTCCTTGTCGACCACCCGCTCGGCCATCGGCTCACGGCATTGATTGTTGTAGCCGGGATCGTAAAAATCACAGTTCACGCAGGTGTGCAGCGGGCGGTCGCACTTCGGACAATGATCGCGGAAACCGATCCGCTCTTTGGTATCGACAGTCTGCCCGCACTTCCAGCAGTTCACGAGACTCAGGGCTACCTTTTGCGCTTAAAAGCCAGTTGGTAGCATAGCCTTCGGACAGATGAGGTGCGAGATGACAGCGGAGGTCGAGGCGTTCGCGGCGGCGCTGGGAGGTGCATCACGAGCATCGCGCAATACCGTGATGGCCTATACTCGCGACCTGCTTCACTTCCGAAGCTTTTTAATTGAGCAGGGTTTTGCGATTGACGACAGTGGCGAAAATGTCAACCTGGCCGCGATTACGGACAACCACGTGCGCAGCTACCTGGCCACCCTGATGAAGCAGGCGGCGCGCAACACCGTGCAACGAAAGCTGTTCGCGATCAAGGCATTCTTTCGTTATCGCGAGGCCACTATCGGAATCGCCAGTCCCGCGCGTGCAATCAGATCGCCACGGACGGAGCGGCGTCTGCCGACTGTGCTGGGCGAAAATGACGTCGTGCGGCTGATTGAGGTACCCATCGAAACGAAACCCGATGATCGCATACCTGCAATGTTGCGCGATCTGGCAATCGTCGAGACGCTGTACTCGACCGGCCTTCGCGTCAGCGAGTTGGTGGGCTTGAACTGGCGAAACATTGACGAAGAATTGCGGATGGTAACCGTCCGGGCGGGAAAGGGCAGCAAGGATCGCGTGGTGCCGATTGGCGAGCCGGCGCTGGCGGCACTGTTCGATTGGCGGCGTGCGATGCCGGTCGCGTGGCAGCCTGATGGTCCGGTGATCACCAATCTTCGCGGCACTCGATTATCGGTTCGTGGGGTCCAGAAGATCGTCGAGCAGCGATTGATCGAGGCCGGAGTGGCGACTGCGATCAGCCCGCACGGCCTGCGGCATTGCTTCGCGACTCATCTGCTCAACCACGGGGCCGACTTGCGATCGATTCAGGAAATGCTGGGGCATTCGAGTCTAGCCACCACTCAGCGCTACACTCACGTCAGCGTGAGTCATCTGCAAGAGGTTTATCGCCGTGCCCATCCACGAGCGTGACGAATCGGCAAGTATGCACGGCACCACGATCGTCAGCGTGCGCCATAACGGCGCCGTGGTGATGGCGGGCGACGGCCAGGTGAGCCTGGGCCAGACCGTGATAAAGCGCACTGCGCGCAAGGTGCGGCGTTTGCATAACGATCGGGTGCTGGCGGGGTTCGCCGGCTCGACCGCCGATGCGATGACGCTGTTCGACAAATTCGAGGGTAAATTGCAGGAATTCGGCGGGAATCTGCGCCGTGCGGCAGTCGAGCTGGCGAAGGATTGGCGCACTGATCGCGTTCTGCGCCGCCTCGAAGCGATGCTGGTGGTGGCGGACCTGTCGGATTCACTGCTTATTTCCGGGGCCGGCGATGTACTCGAGCCGGACGATGGCCTGCTTGCTATTGGCTCTGGCGGTAACTTCGCGCTCTCCGCCGCGCGCGCGCTGGTCCGGCATTGCACCACCATGAACGCCCGTGCGATCGCCGAAGCCTCGATGCATATCGCGGCCGAGATCTGCGTTTACACCAACGATCAGCTTATAATAGAGGAACTGGCTTGAAGATTTTTCGCTGTCCGGCGATTCAGCTCGATTCATCGCAAAAAGTGGCCTCAGACCCCATCGGGATTGCTCCATGTCCGTACCGCACGTAATGACCCCGCGCGAGATCGTCTCGGAACTGGACCGCCATATTGTCGGCCAGCACGAGGCCAAGCGCGCGGTGGCAATTGCCTTGCGCAATCGATGGCGGCGTCAGAACGTGCCGCCCGAGTTGCGCGACGAAATCGCGCCCAAGAACATCCTGATGATCGGCCAGACCGGTATCGGCAAAACCGAGATCGCGCGGCGGCTGGCACGGCTGGCGCAAGCGCCGTTTATCAAAGTCGAGGCCTCGCGCTATACCGAGGTCGGTTACGTCGGCCGCGATGTCGAGTCGATCATCCGGGATTTGGCGGAAATTTCGGTCAAGATGGTGCGCGAGGAGGAGCGCGAACGCGTGGCCGTGCGCGCCCGCGAGGCGGCTGAGGAACGGCTGCTCGATATTTTGTTTCCGCGCCAAAGCCGGGATCGCAACCGTCCTATCGTCAGTCCCGAAGGCCAGATTGCAGCGCCGGAGGACGATGGATCCCATCGCGATACCCGCGAGAAGCTACGGCGCCTGCTCCGCGATGGCCATCTGGATGAACGCGAGGTCGAGGTCGAGGTCAGCGCGCAATCGATACCGATGGTCGAGGTGTTCACGCCGCAGGGAATGGAAGAGATGGGGCTGAACATGAAGGACCTGTTCAGCCAGATCATGCCGAAGAAAACCCGCTCCCGGAAGGTAAAGATTCCCGAGGCGCTGGATCTGCTGGCGCAGGAGGAGGCGGCGAAACTGGTCGACATGGACGCGGTTGCGCATGAGGCGACGCAGCGCGCCGAGCAGTCCGGCATCGTGTTTATCGACGAGATCGACAAAATCGCCGGTCACGATTCCGCCCAGGGTCCCGACGTTTCGCGCCAGGGCGTACAGCGCGATCTGTTGCCGATCGTCGAAGGCTCGACGGTGAATACGAAATACGGTGCGATCCGTACCGACCACATCTTGTTTGTGGCCTCGGGCGCATTCCATACCTCCAAGCCCTCGGACCTGATTCCCGAATTCCAGGGCCGTTTCCCGATTCGGGTCGAGTTAAAAGCTCTTACCGGGGCCGATTTCGTCCGCATTCTAAAGGAGCCGGAAAACGCTCTGACCCGGCAATACACCGAACTGCTGGCGACCGAGCACGTCACGCTGACCTTCACCGACGACGCGGTCGATACGCTGGCCGAGATGGCCGCGCAGATTAATTCACGATCGGAGAATATCGGCGCGCGGCGGTTGCATACGGTGATGGAACGGCTGCTCGAAGACCTCTCGTTCAACGCCCCCGAGATGTCCGGCCAGGAGATTCATATCGACTCGGCCTATGTCCATCAGCGGCTCGACTCGATCGTTAAGGACGAGGACCTTTCCCGGTATATCCTCTAGCGGCTGTCTCAGTTGCGTCATTTTCAATGGCAAAGCGGCACGCCATGGCGCGCCGGAGGCCTTTTTTGTGCTAGTGTTTCGCGATTCAGGAAACCGGTTTTCAGGTGGATGAGCTGATTCAACGGGCCGAAGTGCTGATCGAGGCGCTGCCATTTCTCCAGCGCTTTCGCGGGCAGAGCCTCGTCATCAAGTATGGCGGCCATGCGATGCAATCGCGGGAGATGCGCGAGAGCTTCGCCCAAGACGTCGTGCTGCTCAAGCTGGTGGGCGTCAATCCGGTGGTGGTCCACGGCGGCGGTCCTCAGATCAGCGAGTTGATCGCAAAACTCGGCCTTAAGTCGCGCTTCGTGCGCGGGATGCGGGTGACCGATACCGACACCATGGAAGCGGCCGAGATGGTGTTGCAGCGGCTCAACAAGGAGATCGTCGCGCTCATTTCGCGCCAGGGCGGACGGGCGGTTGGACTCTCCGGCAAGGACGGCGACCTGATTTTGTCGCGCAAAATGCGGATGGTGGTGAAGGACGAAAACGGCCGCCGCAAGGCGCTCGATATCGGTCTGGTCGGCGATATCGCTGAAGTTAATCCGCAGGTGATCCGAACGCTGGAGGACGCCGGCTTTATTCCGGTGGTTGCGCCGACGGGTTATGGACGCGACGGTCTGACCTACAATATCAATGCGGATGTCGCCGCCGGTAAAATCGCGGCCGCGCTGAAGGCGCAGAAACTGATCCTCCTGACCGATGTCGAGGGCGTCAAAGACAAGGATGGCAATCTGATTTCGACGCTCGAGGTGGCGCAGGCGCGCCGGATGATCGCGCGCGGCCACATAAATGAGGGCATGATTCCCAAGGTCGAATGTTGCATCGATGCGCTACGCGCCGGCGTGGCGAAAACGCACGTCGTTGACGGACGGGTCCGGCATGCGATTTTGCTCGAAATCTTTACCCGTACCGGAATCGGGACCGAGGTGGTGCAAACCGCGCCGAAAGTCAGCGATATCGGACGCAATGGCCGTCGTGAAGTGGGCTAATCAAATTCGCATGGCGAGCAAACCAAAGAATAACGCCAATGAATAACGCCGAAATTATCGAACTGGCCCATCAAAATCTCGCCAATACCTACGGCTGCCTGCCGTTGGCCTTCGACCATGGCGAGGGCGCCTATCTGTGGGATGCCGAGGGCAATCGCTATCTGGATTTCTTCTGCGGGCTGGCGGTCACCAGCCTCGGCCATTCACATCCGCGCGTGGTCGAGGCGATTCGCGCCCAGGCCGGCAAGCTGACGCACGTCTCCAACGTGTTTCATACCGAGCCGATGGCGCGGCTGGCGGCGCGGCTTTCCGCTGCGTTCGGCGGCGGAAAAATCTTTTTCGGCAATTCGGGCGCAGAGGCAAATGAGGCCGCGATCAAGCTGGCGCGCCGATGGGGCAGCAACGAAGGCGGCGGCCGCTTCGAAATCATCTCGACTCTTAATTCGTTTCACGGCCGCACGCTGGGCACGCTCAGCGCCACCGGTCAGGAGAAGTATCAGCAGGGCTTCCAGCCGATGGTGCCCGGCTTCCGAATGGTCCCCTACGACGACTTCGCGGCGCTCGAAAGCGCGATTGGCGCACAGACCGTCGCGATCATGCTCGAGCCGATCCAGGGCGAAGGCGGTGTGGTGGTTCCGCAACCTGGCTATCTCGCCCGAGTTCGCGAGCTGTGCGATCGGGCGAAGCTGCTGCTGATCCTCGACGAGGTCCAGGTTGGGATGGGCCGCACCGGCCGTATATTCGCGTGGCAGCATGGCAACGTCCGGCCCGACATCATGACGCTGGCCAAGGCGCTTGGCGGCGGATTGCCGATTGGCGCGATGGTAGCGCGGCCGGAGATCGCGGCCAGCCTGACCCCCGGCAGCCATGGTTCGACCTTCGGTGGCAACCCAATCGCATGCGCCAGCGCGCTGGCGGTGATGGACGCGCTGGAAAAAGATCGCGTGATCGAAAACGCCGCCGAGGTGGGTGGTTATCTGATGGAGCGGCTGCGCGAAATCGCCGCACAATTTAGCAATATCGCGGAAGTTCGGGGCCAGGGGATGATCATTGGCGTGGTCCTGAAACACGAAGCGCAGTCGGTCGTCGATGCCTGCATCAAGGAACGGCTGCTGGTCAATGCCGCGGCCGGCAATGTCCTTCGGCTGCTGCCGCCGCTGACGCTGACTCGCGCCCAGGCCGACGATGGTTTGAAGATAATCGAGCGCGCCCTGCGCGCGGCGCCAGGCCGCCGCAAGCAGGCCGTGTGAATCCGCCGCGCTTTCACGAACTGGATGAAACGCACGGCCCCTCCCGCTATGAAACGTGATTTTATCGATCTAAGTTCGCTGGCGCCCGGTGAGCTAAGCGGCCTGCTGGGACTGGCGGCGCGCCTGAAGTCCGAGTTGAAGAACGGACTGGAGCATCCTTACCTGCGCGGCCGCACGCTCGCGATGATTTTTCAAAAGCCCTCGTTGCGCACCCGCATCACGTTCGAAACCGGCATGGCGCAACTGGGCGGCCATGCGATCTATCTCGCGCCGGACGATATCGGAATCGGCGAACGCGAGTCGGTCAAAGACGTCGCGCGTAATCTGTCGCGCTGGGTCGATCTCATCATGATTCGCACCTTCGCGCACGCCACCTGCCTCGAGCTTGCGCGCGAAGCCACCGTGCCGGTTATCAACGGCCTGACCGACCTGCTGCATCCATGCCAATTGGCGGCGGATCTGCTCACGCTGATGCAGCATTTCGGGGAGTTGCGCAAGTTGAAGATCGCTTTCGTGGGAGATGGTTTCAACCTCGCCCATAGCTGGATCGAGGCCGCCGCGCTGGCCGGCTTCGAGCTGCGCGTGGCCTGTCCGGCGGGTTATGAGCCCGGCAAAAACTTCGTTGCAAGATTGCGGCGCGAGCGGCTCGGAATTCTGACCGACGATCCGCTCGAAGCGGTGCGTGGCGCGGACGTGATTTATACCGATACCTGGACCTCGATGGGCCAGGAGACCGAGGCGGAACGGCGGCGGCAGGACTTCAAGCATTTTCAGGTGAACCATGCGCTGATGCGGCATGCGGCGCGCGAGGCGATCGTGATGCACTGCCTGCCGGCCCATCGCGGCGAGGAGATCACCGACGAGATGCTCGACGGTCCGCAATCGCTGGTGCTCGAACAGGCGGAGAACCGGCTGCACGCCCAGAAAGCGGTGATGGTCTGGTTGTTGAGACCCGAGATCCTGAGCAATGTTGCAGGTTCGGAGAACCCGAAGAAATCCGTGAGTCGTTAGGTGGCTGAGCAGAAGATAAAAAAACTGGTGCTTGCCTATTCCGGCGGGCTCGATACCTCGGTAATTCTGCGCTGGCTGCGCGATTACTATGACTGCGAAGTGGTGGCCTTCTGCGCCGACGTTGGCCAGGCGGAGGAAACCGAAGGACTCGAAGCAAAGGCGCTCGGCACCGGCGCGAGCAAGCTGGTGATGGCCGATTTGCGCGAGGAGTTCGCGCGCGATTTCGTCTTCCCGATGATGCGTGCGAATGCGGTCTATGAAGGTTATTACCTGCTCGGAACCTCAATAGCCCGCCCGGTTATCGCCAAGGCGCAGGCCGAAGTGGCGCGTGCCGAAGGGGCCGACGCGGTCGCGCACGGCGCAACCGGCAAGGGAAACGATCAGGTGCGCTTCGAATTGACCTATGCCCGGCTCGCGCCGCAGTTGCGGGTGGTGGCGCCGTGGCGTCACCCGCAATGGCCGTTCACGGGCCGCGCCGACATGCTCGCCTATGCGAGCGAAAAGCGGATTCCGGTGCCGGTCACCGCGGAAAAGCCCTATTCGATGGACCGTAACCTGGTTCACGTCAGTTACGAGGGCGGGATTCTCGAAGATCCGTGGCGCGAGCCATACAACGACATGTTCCGGATGACGGTTGCGCCCGAGGATGCGCCTAACACGCCGGCTTACGTCGAAGTCGATTTCGACGGCGGCAACCCAATCGCGATTAACGGCGAACGGCTTTCGCCGGCCGCGGTGATCGAGCGCGCGAACAAAATTGCCGGCGCGCACGGCGTCGGGCGGGTGGATTTGGTTGAAAATCGCTACGTGGGAATGAAATCGCGCGGGGTTTACGAAAGTCCCGGAGTGACGCTGCTGACGCATGCCCATCGCGCGGTCGAACAGCTTACGATGGATCGGGAAACCATGCATCTGCGTGACTCGCTCGTCGCTCGCTATGCCGAGATGGTGTATTACGGATACTGGTTCGCCCCGGAGCGCGAAGCCTTGCAGGCGCTGATCGACCAGGCGCAGAAAAACGTCACCGGCACCGCCCGTATCAAGCTGTACAAAGGCGGCGCCTGGATTGCCGGACGCAAGTCGCCGCTTTCGCTGTACGATCCGAAGATCGCCAGCTTCGAGGAGGCGGGCGGCTATCGGCAAAACGATGCCGAGGGCTTCATCAGGCTGGCCGCGCTGCGTTTGCGCGCGCGCGGATGACTGTCATCGCGAGGGGGGCCGCAAGGAATCGACCATTTGGGCAAAGTCATTCCATTCAAAACGCCACGGCCGTCACCAAAGCTGGTGCCAAGAGCCAAGGTTCCCGAGTGCCCCCGATGCCACCATCGGATGGACGTGCATATAACCCACCCCAACGGGTCGGTATCGTGCGCGGCGCGCGGATGTCCCTGCTATACGCCACGCTAGCCAATTGTTCCGGACGTCCGCTTCTTGGCGGTAATGGTCGAAATCCTGCCTCGTGAATAAATCCACCAGCAACAACTCGAAAAGCCGGAGCGCGAACTCCGGCGCCAAGCGCAATCTGATCCGCAGCCGCTTCGCCGGTGGGCGGCTGCCGGAGGTCGAGGCGTTTACCGCCTCGTTACCGTTCGATCGCCGGCTTTACCGGCACGATATCCTGGGCTCCATCGCGCATGCCCGGATGCTCGCGAAGGTCGGCTTGTTGACGCCTGCCGAAGCGCGGCGGATAGCGACCGGGCTGAAGCAGATCGAAACCGAGATCACGGACGGCCGGTTTCGTTTCGAGCTGGCCGACGAGGACATCCATCTTGCGATTGAGCGCCGCCTGACCGCGAAAATCGGCGAGGCGGGCCGCAAGTTGCACACCGCGCGATCGCGCAACGACCAGGTGGCGCTGGACTTGCGGATGTTCCTGCGCGACGAACTGCGCGCGGTGGTCGAGGCGATCGCGGGCTTGCGCGGCGCGCTGATCGCGGTTGCGCGGCATCATCTTGAGACCGTGATGCCCGGCTACACCCATCTGCAACGCGCGCAGCCGGTGTCATTGGCGCACCATCTTTTGGCTTACATCGAGATGTTCGAACGCGATCGCGAACGCTTCGAGCAGGCGCTCGCGCGCACCGACGTGATGCCGCTGGGGGCGGGCGCGCTGGCGGCCACCACGTTGCCGATCGATCGGGCGGCCGTAGCGCGTGAGTTGAATTTCAGCCGTCTCGCCGAGAACAGTATCGATGCGGTTTCCGATCGCGATTTCGTGCTCGATTTTCTATCCGCCGCGGCAATTACCGCCGTCCACCTGTCGCGCATGAGCGAGGAACTGATTCTGTGGTCGACTTCCGAGTTTGGCTTCATCGAGCTGCCCGATGAGTTCGCGACCGGCAGCTCGATGATGCCGCAGAAGAAGAATCCGGACCTGCTGGAGCTTATCCGCGGTAAAACCGGTCGCGTGCTGGGCGATTTGGTGGCGATGCTAACGGTCATGAAGGGCCTGCCACTGGCCTACAACTCGGACCTGCAAGAGGACAAAGAACGGGTTTTCGATGCGCTTGATACGATAAAGCCGTCGCTCTGGGTAATCGCGAAACTATGGCCGCGGCTGCGCTTCAGGGTCGAGACGATGCGCCTGGCGGCCGGCGGCTTCTCCCTCGCCACCGATATGGCGGAATATCTGGTCCGCCGCGGACTTCCCTTTCGCGAAGCGCACGGCGTAATCGGCAAGATGGTCCGCGAACTCGCCGCCGCCGGCCGTTCGCTCGAAGATCTCAGCTTGGGTGAGCTGCAAGGCTACTCGAAGTTATTTGCCGTGGATTCAATCAAAATCCTGTCGGTCGACCATTCGCTTGCCGCGCGCAGCGTGATCGGTGGGCCGGCGCCTAGACTGGTGCGAAAACGGCTGGAAAGGTTCGCTGAAAAATGAACCGTGCTAGTTATACGATGAGGCTTCTGGCGGCGGCGATTGCGATTGCGCTCGGCTGCGGCTGTGGCGTCAAGGGCGCGCCAATCCCACCGGAAACCACTCGTCCGATGCAGATTCTCGATCTTGAGGCGATCCCCGAGCATCGGGGGATTCAGTTAAGCTGGACCCGGCCCCAGCAATATTTCGGCGGTAAGCGGATGCGTGATCTCGGCGGCTTCGTCGTGATGCGCGCCGAAGGGCAGGAACAGTACGCACCGGTGGTGGAAATACCGGTCACGGACCAGGAACGTTTCCAGGTGGTGAATCGTTTCAGCTACACGGATCATACCGTCAGCGGTGGCCATACCTACCGCTACGAGGTTTATTCCCATACCACCGACGGCTACCGCAGCCTGCCTTCGAACGAGGTGGTGGTGCATTACGTGCGTTCGTCCGCAGCCCCGCATCCGAAGACGCCGGCGTCACCGGCCACCGAACGGCCTCCCAGTATCAAGCCCGCTCCGCCGCCGCCGTCGACTCCATAGCTGGGGGAGAAAAGGAGACGGCGTAATCAGGCCGCGAGTACTTTCTCAACGGTCTGAGGGACATTTTTGTGATGGTGAAGCTATGGTATTGATTAGGGTCACTTGGACCGCCATTAAAGCCAGGATTTCGCATCCCATATTTTGATGAATTATTTCGAATACAGAGAACGTGAGCTTTTCGCGGAAGAGGTTGCGGTTAGGGACATCGCCGAGCGCTTCGGTACCCCGGTCTACATCTATAGCGCACGCACGCTGCGGCGGCATTTTCGCGCCATGCGCGATGCTTTCGCCGGCACCGACCATCTGATCTGTTACGCGATGAAGGCGTTGTCGAACCTGAGCATCCTGCACCTGTTTGCCGCGATGGGCTCGGGTTTCGATATCGTTTCCGGGGGCGAGCTGATGCGCTGCCTCAAGGCCGGAGCCGACCCGCGCACCATCGTTTTTTCCGGCGTCGGCAAAACCGATGAGGAGATCGTGACCGCGTTGCGGGCCGGTATTCTGATGCTCAACGTCGAGTCGCGTCCCGAACTGCGTCGAATCTCTGAACTGGCCACCCGGCTCGATCTACGTGCGCCGGTGAGCCTGCGCGTCAATCCCGATCTCGACCCGCACACCCATCCGCATATCTCGACCGGCCATCGAACCAGCAAGTTCGGGATTCCGTTGTCGCAGGTATTCGAGTATTACGCTGAAGCCCGCGGCCTGAGCGGCCTCGAACTGGTCGGGCTCAGCACGCATATCGGCTCTCAAATCACCGAAACGGAGCCGTTCACCGAAGCGGCAGGCAAGATCGCCACGATCGTCAAACAGCTCAAGGCTGACGGCATCGGACTCAAGTATCTGGATATGGGCGGCGGTCTCGGCATCCCATACCAGGAAGAACCGCCCTCGCCCCAACAATATGCGGCGGCGCTGCTGCAACCGATCCGGCAGCTTGGCTTGCGCATAATCATCGAGCCGGGCCGCGTGCTGGTCGGCAACGCCGGGATTCTGGTCACCCGCGTGCTCTACTCCAAGGAAACCGACGTCAAACGTTTCACGGTGATCGACGGCGCCATGAACGATCTGCTGCGGCCGGTGCTGTACGAGGCCTGGCATTCGATTTTGCCGGTTGACGCGCGTGAGGAGCGCCCGCCGATCACGTCAGATATTGTCGGTCCGGTATGCGAAAGCGGGGATTTCTTCGCACAGGAGCGGGAAATGCCGGAACCTCGGGCCGGTGACCTGCTGGCCGTGATGAGCGCGGGGGCGTATGGTTTCGCGATGGCGTCGAATTACAACAGCCGGCCCCGGGCGGCCGAGTTGCTGGTCGATGGCCGCCAGGTGCACGTGATCCGCAGCCGTGAAACCTTCGAAGATCTGATTCGCAGCGAACATATTGTTGACGTTTCTCCCGATGGCAACACTTGAATTCACCAAAATGCACGGATGCGGCAACGACTATGTTTATGTCGTGGCCGACCGTGTCCGTCCGGCGGATCCCGCCGCGCTGGCGCGCCGGGTTTCCGATCGGCGTTTCGGAATCGGTGGCGACGGGCTGATCATGCTCACGCCGTCTCCTCGCGCCGACCTCGCGATGGAGATGTATAACGCCGACGGCAGCCGCGGTGAGATGTGCGGCAATGGGATCCGATGCCTTGCGCGGCTGGCATACGAGCGCCACCTGCCTGCGAAAAATCCGCTGACGATCGAGACCGATGCGGGCGTGAAAACCGTGACGCTCGAGCTCGACCAGGCGGGCCGGGTAACCGCGGCGACGGTCGACATGGGCGAGCCGATCCTCGAAGGCCATCGGATACCAGCCAATGACGACGGGACGATCATCGAGTATCCATTGCGGATCGAGGGCCGGGTCGAAAAGATCACCGCGCTGTCGATGGGCAATCCACACTGCGTGATTTTCGTGCAGGACGATTCGGTGTTCCGGCTGAGTGACTCCGATTTCGCGAACCTCGGACGCCAGTTCGAGAGTCATCCCTTCTTTCCGCGCCGGGTAAATGCCGAGTTCGTTCTGCCCAGCGCGCCCGGACGCCTGCGAATGCGCGTGTTCGAGCGAGGTTCGGGCGAGACCCTGGCGTGTGGAACCGGCGCCTGTGCAGCGCTGGTGGCGGCCGTGCTGACCGGCAGATGCAGCCGCACGACGGTAGTGGAACTGCGTGGCGGCAATTTAACGATCGAATGGCGTGAGCGCGGCGAGTTCGCCAACCGGGTGTTCATGACGGGCGAGGCGGTCGAAGTTTTTCGCGGAGCTATCGAACTGGAGGCCGGCGAACTGGTTGCGTCCACCGTCCGTCCAGCGGAGGTTTAACCATGTTCAGCGGCGCGATCTCGGCGATAGTGACCCCCTTTCGCGATGGCGCGGTGGACCAAACGGCGCTGCGCGAATTTATCGAATGGCAGATTCAGAGCGGAATCGATGGCATTGTCGCCTGCGGTTCGACCGGTGAGTCAGCCACCCTCAGCCATGCCGAGCACGAAGAGATAATAAAGATTTCCGTCGAACAGGCGCGCAAACGGGTTCCGGTTCTGGCCGGCACGGGATCCAATTCGACCGCCGAGGCGTTGCGGCTTACCAGCTATGCGCGCGAGATTGGCGCGGACGGCGCGCTGATGATCTCGCCCTATTACAATAAGCCCACGCAGGAAGGCATTTATAAGCATTTCAAAATGATCGCGACGGCCGTCGATCTGCCGATCGTGGTTTACAACATTCCCAGCCGCACCGGCTCCAATATCCTGCCGGAAACCTTCGCCCGCATGAGCGATATCAAGAACATCGTGGGCATCAAGGAGGCCAGCGGCTCGATCGATCAGGTTTCCGACATCCGGCGGCTGTGCGGCGACCGCCTCACGATTCTGGCCGGCGACGATCCGTTCACGCTGCCGGACATGGTGCTGGGCGGCAAGGGCGTGATCTCCGTCATCAGCAACGTGATGCCGCGCGAAACGCATGAACTCACCGCCGCGGCGCTGGCCGG